>CAPHDI010000007.1 GCA_948623715.1 uncultured Candidatus Saccharibacteria bacterium
TATTGCAAACATTTACTTTTATGTAATATTGGAATACTATGTAACTTAAACTTTGATATGGATCTTTTGCGCATTACAGCCCTCCTTTTGTTGTATTGATAGGACCCCTGCGGTGTCGAATTACCTATCTATCTTTCAATTGGTACGCCACATGCATCTTTGTATACCAATAAAAACGACACCGTAGAGGTGTCTAGCCTATATGAACTGCAGTTATAGACAGGGTCTCAACTTCAGCCCACTACGGTGCCGTTCAAACAAGTCGAAACTCGACATATAACATATTCATATAAACTAGACAGTTCTATTGTAACATAGAAAAATCATGAAAGACAGAAAAAGTTTTTAGGAGAGGTATAAAATGACCAATAAGTTCTTACGGAAGGAGTTATTTATGCTTGGCGGCGTATTTTTGCCAGGCGAATTTGAAAGCGGGGAGACCGAGCTGGAGTGAGCGCATGGCGAGCTTGTCGCGGCGAGAGGCGAGAGGGTTTTTCAGGATGTCGTTTTTGTGCTTGCGAAGATATTTGACGACGGAGGTTTCGGCATTCTGGAGAGAGATGCGATCAACTTGGTCACTATGGTCATCGACCATGACAATCTGGCGGAGGATACTGAAGCGGGCGTGCATGCGACGCTTTTTTGTGAGATTTTCTAACATAGTGCGGTCAGAATCTTTGCGGGATTTACCCCAAGCGAGGATATCATCGCACATCTGGTCGGTGAGGTCAATGAGGTCCATCTTATGAAGACTGAAACTCTGCTGAGTGATAGAATTATCATTCTGGTAATAATTATACTCACGAGCAGAGGAGACGGAAATCTCGTCGCACTGGAGGACGAGCTTATAAGTAGTACCGACATCCTCGTAGAGGCGGTGATCAGGAAAAGTCACGAGGTCGAATAATTCCCTGGCGTAGAGCTTGCCCCAGGCAGACATAGTGAAGCCGTCTTCGCAGAGCATAGCTTTCAGGCAGTCGAGAGTATCTAAAGCTTTCTCGGTGTCGCGGCGGTGCGGGTCGATAGTCGTAGTGGAACCGGGTTTAACTTCGTAGAAGCCGCAGATGGACATTTTTGTTCGGTTTGTATAACACATTTTGTGCAGTAAATCAATCATCTCAGGGCGGACGGTGTCATCAGAGTCGACGAAAGTAACCCATTTGCCGGTAGCAATCTTCAGACCGGCATTGCGGGCGGCGGAAAGACCTTGATTAGACTGATGAATGACTTTTATGCGGGAATCTTTCTTCGCGAAAACATCACAAAAAGCTCCGCTCATATCAGTAGAACCGTCGTCAATGAGAATGATTTCGAGATTCGGGTAGACTTGAGCACGGACGGATTCGACACAGCGTTCAAGAAGTTTCGCAACATTGTAGACGGGGATTATAACCGAGATGAGGGGGAGATACTGGGGGTTGCGAAGCTGAGAAGGCTGGTGCTTTTGTGAGCTGGAATGGGTCTTGCTCATGACTTAGTTAGAAGCGCTCCTTCAACTCATCAAATTTCGCGAGAGCAGCAGCGATAGTCTTGTCCATGTCATAATAAGCGTATTCGCCGAGGCGACCACCGAAAATAATATTCTGCTCGGAGCGGGCGAGATCTTGATACTTTTCGAGAAGGGCGCGGTCGTCAGCGGTATTGACAGGGTAATAAGGCTCATCGCCGCGGTGCCAAGTCTTACTATACTCACGGACGATGACAGTCTTGCCGGAATCTGCGGCATAGGCGGTATCGGCATAGGCGGTATCGGCGGCACGTTCGGGGTGGAAATGTTTAAACTCATGAATACGGGTGTACTTAGGGTCGAGGTCAGCGTAGTTCATGACGGGGCAGCCCTGAAAATCGTCGACACTCTCGACAGACTTCTCGAGGTCAATACTACGCCATTTCAGCTCGCCGAAACGGTAATCGTAAAACTGATCAATCGGGCCGGTATAAATAGTCATGATTCCCTGGTCGCGGAGTTTCTGAATCTCAGGATCGTCGAAGTAGTCAATGCCGAGGCGGACTTCAATCTTATCACCACAGCTGTTGATCATGTTCTGGAACCAGGCTTCGTAACCGTTAGTCGGGAGGCCTTCGTAGGTATTATTAAAGTAGCGGTTATCATAATTATAGCGGACGGGAAGGCGCTTGATAATGTCCGGAGAAAGTTCTTCGGCGGGAGTCTGCCACTGCTTCGCGGTGTAGTTCTTAATGAAGGCATTGAATAGAGGCTCGCCAATGAGAGAGATGCCCTGCTCAGCAAGGTTAGTCGGAGCCTTCGGGGCGGTCTCGGATTGTTCTTTGATAAGGTCGCGAGCTTCGTCGGGAGTGTAGGCGGAGTGGAAAAATTGATTGATAGTGCCAAGATTGATCGGCATAGGATAAACTTCGCCGTAGTGAGTAATGTAGACTTTGTGGACGTAGTGAGTAAAAGTAGTAAACTGATTAACATAATCCCAGACTTGCTGATCGGAAGTATGGAAGAGATGGGCGCCGTATTTATGGCATTCGATGCCGGTCTCGGCGTCAAACTCGGAGTAGCAATTGCCGCCGATATGAGTGCGCTTGTCGATGAGGAGAACTTTTTTGCCCAATAAGTTCGCGATGCGCTCAGCCATAGTGAGGCCGAAAAGCCCGGCTCCGACGATAAGGACGTCAGGGCTAGTATTTGAGGCGCTCGGGGATGTGGGGTTATTTTTGGGGTTATTCGCGGGTGTTTGCATAAAAATCTCCTCTGTTATGATTGTTTAAACTATTAACGGCGTTATAAGTTGGAATGATTATTGCCATAAACCTTCGTAAGCCTTCGCGACTTCTTCGGGGTCGCCCTCAGTCATAACCTTACCGTCCTCGATGAGAATCGCACGGTCACAGAAGCGGCGGACATTTTCCATGGAATGCGTAACAAGAATAACGGTCTGCTCGCCGTGAAGGCTGGCGAAATAATCATTACATTTCTGCTGAAATTCGGCGTCACCAACAGCGAGAACTTCATCGAGAATCAAGATGTCGCCTCTCGCGCGGATGGCGATCGAGAATGCGAGGCGGACCTGCATACCGGAAGAATAATTTTTCAGCTTCGCATCCATGAAAGGCTCAAGCTCAGCGAAGCGGACAATCTCATCATACATGGCGTCCATTTCTCGGTGAGAAAAACCGAGGAGGGCGCCGTTTAGGTAGACGTTCTCGCGGCCAGTGAGCTCAGGGTTAAAGCCGACACCGAGTTCGATGAAAGGCACGAGCGTACCGTCGACGGTGATAGAGCCGCTCTCGGGATAATAAATCTGAGCGAGGAGCTTGAGGAGAGTAGACTTGCCAGAGCCGTTGCGACCGACAATGCCAATAAATTCGCCCTGATGAACTTCAAAACTGACACCTTTTAGAACTTCGTGCTCAGTATAGCCCTTGACACCCTTGAGCCAGTTGAAGATGGCTTGCTTCAAGCCGGCGGCGCGTTCGGTAGGGAGACGAAAACTTTTGCACAAGTTTTCCACTTTGATGACAGTTTTTCCCACAGGTTTTGCACAGGTTTTAGGAGAGTTTTCCACAGGTTTAGATTTTTTGGACATTAGACCTCCTCCGCGAAACGTTTAGAGCGGCGTCGGAAGAAGAGAGCGGCAAGGACGAGGGTGAGAAAAACGATGAGTAGTGGCATCAGGCAGAGAGGCCATTCGACGAGACCCCAGGTCGTAATCGTGGCATCAGTGATGAGATTATAACGGACGTCTTGGATGAC
This sequence comes from uncultured Candidatus Saccharibacteria bacterium, assembly GCA_948623715.1. Lineage (GTDB taxonomy): Bacteria > Patescibacteriota > Saccharimonadia > Saccharimonadales > Saccharimonadaceae > Nanosyncoccus. The sequence continues at coordinate 3,725 of CAPHDI010000007.1, forward strand.
TTGGGCGATGGGGTTGATAAGGATGATATTGGCAGCGATTTGACCGAAAGCGCCACGCTCCAGAACCATGGAGATAGGGTAGATAATCGGGACGGCGTAAAAGAGAGCCTGGATAAGGACATCCCAGATCGAAGTGATGTCGCGGTATTTGACATTGATAGCGCCGAGGAGAAAGGAGATGCCGAGGGCGAAAGCATAGAGCTCAAGGATGAGCGGGAGGACAAGAAGCCAACTCCAGCTCGGGGTGACGCCATTGATAAGGGCAAAGACGACAATTACACAGAGATTAATAGCGAGATTAATGAGAGCGGTGGCGGTGGCGGAGACGACGACAATGTATTTCGGGAAACTGATCTTACGAAGGAGGTCGCCGCGATTGACGATAGCCTGAATACCCTGCCCGGTGCATTCGGTGAAAAAGTTCCAAAGGACGGTACCAGTCATAAGATAAACGGGGTAATGCGGAATGTCGCCGCCCATCTGAAGAAGCTTGGCGAAGACGATGTAGAGAATAGCAAACATGAGAAGTGGCCGTAAAATCGCCCAAAGGTAGCCCAAAACTGACCCCTGATAGCGGAGCTTAAAATCCGTCTTTATCAATTCTCCCAGCAAGATGCGATTCTTGCGACAGAGTACGTTGGGAATACGACTCATACTCTCCTTATATTACCACAAAACTAGGCGGAGCGCAATCGTTTGAGGGCAATACGGGTGCGGAGGATAAGATACGCAATCTTCGGGTGCTTAATAATGGTGCGGAGGGCGAGCCAATCTTTTTTGCTGAAATGCTCGCGGTTAAATAGTTTCTCCTCATCGGCGGAGAGAAGTTCTTTGCGCCAGGTTTGATAGAAATCTTTGGCGAGAGACTTATTTAGGCGCTGGAAATTCCAGTGGTAATTACGGAATTTGGCTTCGTTCATGGTCTCGCCAAAATCAGTGAAGATTCCCCGCTCGCTGAGAAACGTTTCGATCTCAGCATATTCATTGACGACACAATTGACTTTGCCAGGATCATTAATGGAGGAGTTTTCATTGTCAATGCGGTAATGGACGTAAGCTTTCGGGAGGAGGACGACTTTTTTCGCAAGAGTCCAGACTTTGAAGTTAAAACTGAGGTCCTGATAAGAGGCGCCGGGAGTGGGAAGAAAGTCGATTTTGTTCTTGTTTAGGAAATCGCGACGATAAATCGCAGACCAGATGGCAGGAGCAAATTTGAAAATTTCGCGATCCTCGCGGGGGTTAATAACTTTTTGGGCGGAAATCTCGGTAATTTTCGTGTTTTCGGAAGCACCATTCTTCAGAGTACGCATGCGATAGAAATTGCTCTTCACGACATCAGCATGGACTTCCTCGGCGACGCGATACATTTCGAGATAGGCATCTTTATCGATCCAGTCATCAGATTCGAGAATGGCGACATATTCCCCGCGAGCTTCGGCGAGAGCGCGGTTCATGCTGTCGCCATAGCCGGAATTTTTCTTGCTGATGCAGGTAATACGGGCGTCATTAGCCATGAAATCTTTGATAATTTTCAGAGATCCGTCGGTGGAGCCGTCGTTGACGCAGATAATTTCGATTTCGGGGAGAGTCTGATCGACGAGACTCTGGAGACACTGGGCGAGATATTTCTCGACATTATAGACCGGAACTAATACAGATAGCTTGGGGTTCATAAGTTGATTATAGCACAGAACTAAGATATAATGTAACTATGACAGATGGCACTGGGGACTGGATGGATAGGGTAGTGGCGTGGTGGTGCCAGCTTTTGCACTTGACGAAATATCAGAAGATTTTGACGCAAATTGCGAAATTTGGGGTGACAGGCGTAATCGCGACGGCGATTGACTGGGCAATTTTCTATGTCTTAGTATATCTGGTCGGGATGGAGCCACTAATTGCGCAGCTTTTTTCCTTCCTGTGTTCGACTCTGTTTAATTATTATTCGAATACGAAGTGGGTGTTTAACACGACGAAGAATAAGACACGGCGGAGGCTGGTGACGGAGTTTTTTATCCTGAGTGCGATCGGACTGGGGATTTCGGAGGCGCTACTGGCAGTATTTATTAACGTAATGGGAATGAATGATATGCTAGCGAAAGTTTTGACGACGGCGGTGGTGATGGTATTTAACTTCGTGACAAGGAAGCTTTTCCTGGAAGATAGAAAAACTACAAAATAGTTTTGTAGCTACCAAGATTAATGTAGCAAGAGTTGTTTGAGGCGGGGGAGAAAATTAGTTTTGACCTTCGAAGCAATAACTACGGCGCTAGCGTAGGCATAGCCATGGTCGGCAATGCTAGAGAAGAAGAGACGATCCTGGGGGCGAAAATAGCGATAAGTAAAATCCGGATCTTGTTTGACTGGCTCGAAAAGTTTGCGAAGCTGGTCATAATAATCGCGGCGGTACATACTGTCGATTTTGCAGAAGAAGCCCATATTAGTCCAGACAACATGGATGTAGAGAGCTTCCTTTAACTCATCGTAGAGACCAGACTTCTTGACAATATTGATGCCGGTTTGACTGTTTTTTGCCATGAGGAGGAGCTTCTCGCCACGGGCGCTAGTGGAATTTCCCTGCTCGGGGTCATTGCGCCAGTGGACGAGAGGCTTACGGACAACGGAAATGCGCTTCGCACGAGTCATAACGTCCATCATGAAGGGGAAATCCTGATAAGAGGCGCCGGCAGTCTCGGGAATCTTGATCTTCTTCACGAAGCTGGCACGATAAATTGAAGACCAAATCGAAGCATGAAAAGCGAGAAGTTGCGGCCAATCAGTAATCTTAAAGGCGCCATCAGGAGCGAGAGATAAGTCGATACCGGAGGGATTACGAAAAACTTCGTCGCGAGCACCAGCAGGCAGGGTGGAATTATATTTCGTAAACATACCCTTCGTGACGTCGGTATCATACTTCTTCGCACTTTTGTAAAGTTTTTCATACATATCGGGCTCGATCCAATCGTCGGACTCAATGATACCGATATATTCGCCATGAGACTTCTCGATGCCATGATTAACGGCGCGGCTGTAGCCAGAATTCGGCTGATGGATGGCAACAACACGAGAATCCTGACGGGCGTATTCGTCGACGATTTGTGGGCAAGCGTCAGGAGAGCCGTCATCGACGAGGATAACTTCGATATCCCTCAGAGTTTGGTTCAAAATGCTATCTACGCATTCGCGGAGATACTTCTCGACATTATAAATAGGGACGACAATGGAAACTTTTGCCATGTTTATATTATAACATAGATTCTAGACAAGGAGGAGTGAGGTAATCACCCCCTCCTTTGCTCTTCCCTATTATGGTAAAAGTGTGTTATAATAGACGAAAATAATAGAGTGTGAGGAAAGTTAGAATTATGCGCCATGAAGCACATGAGCATCCGTTGGTTTCGATATTGGTTCCGATCTATAATGTGGAGAAGTACTTACCGCAATGTTTGACTAGTTTGTGCAACCAAACTTTAGAAGATATTGAGATTATTTGTATCAATGATGGCTCGACTGACAGATCGTTAGAAATAATTAAAGAATTTCAAGAGAAAGATCCGCGCATTATTTTGATAGATAAGGAGAATTCCGGCTACGGCGATAGCATGAACCAGGGTCTGGAGAAGGCGCGAGGTAAATACATTGGAATCGTAGAGTCGGATGACTGGATTGAGGAGACGGCCTTCAAGGAGCTCACGGCGATCGCTGAAGAAAGTGATGCCGAAGTTGTGCGGGCGAATTACTTCATGAATAAAGACGGGGTGGATGAGAAGTTTAGTTATATTCCAACTTATGAGACTAACCACATAATCGATCCGCATCATCATATTTGGATTTTCATGCAGTCACCAGCGATTTGGTCGGCGATCTACCAGCGAGACTTTTTGGAAGCGAATAAGATTAAGTTTCTGCCCTCGCCAGGAGCTTCCTATCAGGATACTGGGTTCAACTTCAAGGTCTGGGCGTCAGCACACAAGGCGCAATTTACAACAGAAGCGTACATACATTATCGCACGGATAATGAGAGTTCTTCGATCAATAATCCTGGAAAAGTCAACTGCGTACTAGATGAATATGATGAAATAGAAAAGTTCTTAAAGGAGAATAATTTCTATGAAGAACTGAAGACGACGATGTGGATCGCGAAGGGTTATGCATGTTTTTGGAATGCGCTGAGATTAAGTCCGGCGCTAGCGCGAGAGTTTCTCGAGAATGCAGCGAAGGGATATGTCGCAGCAAATAAAGAAGGTCTAGTGCATCCAGAAATGTATCTTGGCGGGATTCGAGCGATGACAGCAGCACTTGTGCAGAATGATATCAAGGGGGCGGAGAAGATTCTAAAACGCGAGCGTAAACTGACACGAAGAGCTGAGCGAAAAAGTCGCGCCCTAAAAAATTTGCGACCAAATTATGCAAAGCAAGTCGCCGTGGAAAAGTTAATTTTCCAGTTGGCGGCACAAAACGACGTTTTAGAGCAGCAGGTGAAGAAGTTACGATGCCAGATGGAGGGACAGAATGAGTAAGAAAGAAAAAGAATCTAGGAATGCGAAGCCGCTTATTAGCATAGTCGTGCCGGCACATAATACGGAGCGATATTTGGAACGATGCCTTGATTCCCTGGTCAATCAAACTCTAAAAGAGATTGAAATCATCTGCATAGACGACGGATCGACTGACGGTACGCTTGAGATTCTTGAGGAATATAAGAAGAAGGATAAGCGGGTCAAGATTAAATCAATTCCGCAATCCGGTCTGTCGATAGCACGAAATACCGGTATAGAGATGGCGACGGCTGAGTATATTATGTTCTGTGATTCGGACGATTATTACGAGCTGGAGACATGCGAAAAGATGCTGGAAGCCATAGAGTCGACAGGTGCGAGCGTCGTGATTAATGAGATCAATACTGTCTATGAAGCTTACCCGGAGCGGCAACTCTGGGATGAGGAGTATTATAATCTCAGACTGTCGGGATTGCAGGAGATGAGCAAGAGCGTACTGCAGCAGACAGACGTGGCCTCGACGAATAAAATATTCCGTAGAGATATTATAGATAAGTATAAGATCCGTTTCCCGGAAGGGCGTTCTTATGAGGACTCTTACTTTTGTTATGCGTATTTCTGTGTCGGGAAAACGGTTTATTATTTGCATGAGCGGCTATATAACTACGTGCGCCACGAAGGTAGCATCATGGCAACTACATGGGAGAAAGATATTAAACACGACGTAGCAATAGATCACCTGTTTAACGGGATTAAGTTCTTTGAGTTTTTGAAAGAGCACGGGATTTTTGAGGAATATAGCGATTTGTTCTGGGATCGATTCCTATTTTGCGAAAACTTTACTCTGACTGAAAGCAAGACGAAGCAAAGACGTCAAGAGGCGCGCGAGGTGGCAACAAAGTTTATTCAGGAGCATAAAAATGAGTTCTATATGGCCGAGCCAGGTGTCCGTGATGCATTGATTGCGATAAACCCGAAATTATTCTTTATTGACTCCTCGCGGACAAAGAAGGCAATACTAAAGTTTCTACCGACATACCGACTGCAGATCAATAATATCTGGAAACTCGATGCGTTGATTGAGCGGAATAATTCCCTGCTAAAGGAACTGAAAACCTTGACGACGCAGATAAATCAACGCAAGGAGAAGTAGGACATGAAATATAAGTTGCAATCGCTAACCCTGCCGATTGATCCGAAACGTTCGACGTGTCGAGAGCTATTCTATCGGAGTGATAGTGGTATTTTGGACACAGAGGCTGGTACACTAACGCTGGGGATGGCACAGCATTGCGATTTTGCAACTTATCTAAATGCATGTTCCTGGCAAAAGTGGCAAAAGTATACTTTTGCTCAAGATTTGACGCTAAACTTAGAGATTGAGGGCGACGTGAAGCTGACTTTGGTCGGCTATAGTCTTGACGGTGAATTTGTGCGAAAAACAGTGGTCGCAACGCAGGATTTCCACACCGAAGAGCGTACGGAGATTACTTTTAAATATCCAGAAACCGCAGAGCAAATATTAGGCTTCGAGGTAGTAGCCCTATCACCAAAGGTAACGATCTTTGGAGGAGGGTTTAGCGCGGATATAGATAAGAAAGGCCTAAACCCTGTCACTCTAAGCATCGCGACAACAACTTATAAAAAAGAAGATTTTATCACAAAAAATGTTGCGCTAATTAAAGAGAACATTCTCACGCAGGATGATGATTTAGCTAAAAGTCTTTATGTACATATCGTAGATAACGGCGAAACGCTGCCGGAAGATATTGCGGGACATCCACATATATTCCTACATGCAGCGAAGAATACTGGTGGCTCGGGAGGGTTTTCGCGAGGGATGATAGAATCAATGCAGCAAAAGCCGGAGGTAACACATATCCTGCTGATGGATGACGATGTGTTAGTGTTACCAGAAAGTGTTCGAAGGACATATAACTTGCTTCGGATTCTGCGCCCGGAACATCGGAATGATATTATCGCCGGAGCAATGCTCTACTATGAGAACCCATGGCAGCAGCATGAAGATATCGGAATAGTCACTCGAGACAATAATTATGCGCCAGCGAAGCCTGAGCATGACTTGCGGTCGATTGATAATGTAGTGCGCAATGAACAGATTATGGAGCGGCCAGAAGGGGCCTATTCGGCTTGGTGGTATAGTTGTATGCCGGTTGAGGTGATACGGAAGTATGGATTGTCATTACCAATTTTCATCCGTGGAGATGATACGGAATATGGGATCCGAACAAAAGCTAACTATATAACTATGAACGGTATCTGCATTTGGCATATGGGCTTCGCGCAGAAGACTAATATTGCGCTGAAATATTTTGGCATTCGTAATAGCTTAATTATGAGTGCAGCTTCAGAGGTGATTTCGGAGGAGAGCGCACTACAGCTGGTGCGAGATACCTATCGTACAGAAATTTTGCGGTTTAATTATGCGATGGCTGATTTGGTATTAACGGCTTTTGAGGATTTCTTACAGGGGCCGCAGCACTTAGCGCAAATTAATAATGCTGAAAAAATGAAGTTCTATTCTGCGCAAAATGTTCAACTCGTGCCGGCGGCGAAGCTAGACGGGGCGACGAATTTCGATTTGGCTGATTCCCCGCTAAGTATAATTGAACGATATTACTTGAAGATAACGGCAAATGGACAAAAGTTCCATTCTGACAAGGTTCATAAGTCTAGTGCAGGCTATACCGTACATAATGGTGGCTTACTGCCAAAACATATTGTGGCTTGCGACAGAGTAATAGCGATTACTCCAGAAAAAACTGAAGGGATACTACTGAAAAAAGATATAGAAAAGTTTCGCAGCCTAGAGAAACGTTATAAAAAGGCAATGCGTCTATACAAAAAATCTGGTCAGGAGATAAGGCAAGATTACGCCAAGATGCGTGATGAGATAACTTCAGAAAAGTATTGGCGGGATTATTTAGGTATCTAGAGAATATTAGTCTCGTCGCTTAGATTTCTTATCAAAAAGCGCAATGCCGATAACACCCAGAATGCCGATAAAGGTCCCCATAGTACCGACCAATAGCCCGGGCTCATGATAAGTCATTTTGATTTGATTGTCGCCGGGGACTAGAGGTATGGCGTAGAAAGTGCCAGCGATAAGTTGGGGCTCGATCGGCTCGCCATTGCGAGTGATAGTCCAGCCGCGGTCATAAGTCATGGAAATGAAGAGTATCTGATCTGTATTTGAAGCCTCGGCATTGATGAGGACTTCGGTCTGCTCGAAACTGCTATTAGTTACGGACGAATTGCTTCTAATCTTGTCAGAAACTTTTGCTAATAAGTCGAGGTCGAGAGCATAAAACTGCTCCTGGCCGGAGGCGATATGGTAGGAGAGTTGAGACTGTAACTCAATCGTAGCGGAAGTATCGTCCGATCGCGTAGGAATATAGAAGACAGAGGGAGACAGGCCACCATTGTCGGTATTGGTGCCGCGAGCGTAGATGGTGGCATATTCTCCGTTGACATCCATGACCATATCTGGGTTACAATCAGAGGCAGGAATATTACCGTAGATGGCGTAGTTGCCTTTCGGAATTTTAAGTTGATATTTTTGCGGTTTTCCTTGGATTACGTCGCCTTCCTGGACAAGTACAAAGTCGAGTGGACGATAAAGCTCAACTTTTTCACCGACGAGTTTACTAAATAACTCATTTTGATATATGAAAGGATTGTCGGTGTTGGTAATTTTTAAGACATAGTCGTTATCCGGAAAAGTTAATGCCATCGGTAGAGCGTAGGGATTCTCATAAATTTGCCGGCCGGTAGGGTTTTCTGGCTGATCGGGGAGAAGCTTGAGGCCATTGATATTATAGTCGGAGATGAGGTATTTTACGCCGAGTAGCGAGTCGGCGGCAATGATGGAGGTAGTAATGATGTTATTGAGATTGTAGACTTTACGATAGCCTAAATTCTCTAGGAGGCTAAGCTGAATATCCTTCGGCAAAGAGGTGTAGCTGGCAATAGATTTATATCCATAGGCGAGAGGTTCGTTAAAATTAGCAGATTCACGATGCTCGGTAATGTAATGTGAAGAAGTCTGCGAAATACGATACTCACCAGCATCGTATTCGCCGATAAAGTCAATGCTACTAGCGGTCTGACTGGTGTATGCAGAGAGGTCAGTGGTAGTGACTTCCTGGAATCTGCGAATAATAAGAAAGGATTCTGCGCTCAGCTCGATGACCGCAAGGGCCACGATAAGTCCGATCCCGAGGCGTTTATTTTTATAATATAAATAAAATGCAAAACTAGTTGCTATGAGGAAGATAGCCGTAGCATAGACCAGAGTCGTACTCTGCGTTGGTTGACTATAGTGAATCACAATCATAAGACTGGCGAGAAGCAGTCCAACTTTAATAAAATTACGTCCGTCTTCGGCTGAAGCACGGCAAAAGTAGTAAGCCGACATAAATAAAATTCCAGCAATGGCGACATAGGAATAGCGATACCAGTAAGATCCTACGCCTTCTAGCATAGAAAACAACATAACGAGAGGCTGCCAGTAGAAAATAAGAAGAAGGATAACTGCAAAAATAGCGAAGATAATTTTCTTGTGTATAGCGATATGTTTTGATAGGAATAGCATAATGGCGCCTAGAATTGCCAGGCTACCACAAAATAACGAGACCGCACCGTAGATACTATCGGCGCCAAGCGAGTAGCGTTCGATCGCAGACGGAAATTGGCCAACAAAAGTCGGAGTGAGGAGATCACGAAGCTGCAGAGTGCTATGCCCGGTACTTAAAACGTTTAGAACCGTGGGGATGAAAAGGACACTACTAATAAGTACGCCGATTGCCATACTGATGATAAATTTTCCAAAAGTAGATAAGATAGTCCTATAATTAGTTTTCCATTCTGGTGCATACTTCAGGGCGATTTCTAGGCAGAACCAGATAATTGCAAAGAGGCAGTCGATACCGCCGGTGTACCAGTTAAAAAGAATCGTGAGGCCGACAGTAGCTGCAAGAAATGCCCCCTTGCGGTCGCGGACTAATCGTGAAACACCGAGGAGAATAAGCGGGAGCATATAGACGCCGTCCAGCCACATGATATTGCTAGACTGGGCGAGCATATACTGGCTAAGGCCGTAACTAGCAGATAATAAGATGACGACAATGCATTTCGGCCAGCTAATGATAAGGTCACCACTTGAGAGATGTTTTTGGAAACGCCAGGTCAAGAAAACAGCAAAGAAGCTGGCGGCAAGAATAACTTTAATAATAAATAAAATATTGAAAAAGAGACCCAAGTCACCTTGTGGGAAAAATATGGCAAGGATGTTTAGGGGAGAGGCAAGATAGTAAGCAAACAATGCGAGACCGGAGCCACCTAAACCTTTTGCAAAACTAAAGAGTAAACCATCTTTACCAAAAATAACTTGACGTAAGTAAGAAAAGAAGTCGAGATACTGAATCCGTGCGTCAGCGACAGCGATGACTTTGTCGCCAAAGGGGGCGTAGCCGAGTACACACATGGCGAATAAGGCGATAGCTCCCGCCAGAACACCGGCGACAACCACAGCGAATAACTTCCAGTGCTTTTGCAACTTCCCTGATAAATTCATGATAGTTAAATTATAACATATAATACTCTGGGAAGTACGCCCTTAAGAGAAGTTCGTAACTATCTGGCAATAAAGGACCACTTTTGCGCACTAGTATTGGCATCGTAGGTCCAAATCTGGACATTCGTGCCATTCGCAGTACCACTATTACTAACATCTAGGGCATAGCTAGGGTGGCAGGCGTTAAGGATCGTATATTTCGAGTCACCATTTTCGAGGATTTGCCAGCGCTGAGCGCAACTCTGGTTGGAAGAGAAAAGGTGAATGTTGGTACCATTAGCCATTTTTGCATCAAAGATATCGAGAGACTTCTGAGACTTCGGATTCGTAATACTATAAGTGCCGGTCTGATTGTTTCTGGTCAGGGTCCACTCCTGGGCGATAGTTTCGGGATTATAATTCCAAATCTGGATATTCGTACCGTTCTCGACGCCAGCATCGGAGAGGTCGAGGACTTTATTAAGCTGTGCGCCGGAGACGGCTGACTTAATCGTATACTCACCATCCTCTAGAACTGGCATGGCTTGTAATTGCCAGCGCTGAGCGGCAGTCCGATGATCGTAGCGCCAAAGTTGAATATTGCTACCATTGGCAAGATTTGCGCTTGATAGATCTAATGCCATGGTCGAATTACAGGCTGAGAGCAGAGTATATTCTCCGGTCGCAACTTCGACAATCTGCCAGCGCTGAGCGCAACTCTGGTTGGAAGAGAAAAGTTGAATATTAGTACCGTTTTTCATCCTGGCATCGAAGACGTCAAGGGATTTCTGATTGACAGGATTAGTGATAATATAATCACTGGTACTAGCGTTATAAGTAAACTGCCACTTTTGCGCTAGAGTTTTATTATTATTCCAGATTTGAATATTTGCACCATTGCGGCTAGATCCATCGAAGATGTCGATCGCCTTAGAATCGGACATACTACTTGTGAGAGTATAGATCCCGTCCGAAATAGTCTGACCGGCACGAAGAGTCCATTGCTGAGCGGAAGTGCCATCAAAAATGTACATTTCAACATTAGTGCCAGCAATTGTGTTGCCACCAGCAACATCAAGGACCATACCTCCAGTACAAACCGATTCAATAACTAACTTATCGTTGTCGGTGTTGTAGATTTTCCATTGGCTGGAGCAGTTGGCACTATTACTATTGTGGACATTGGTTTTCAAATCAACTTCAGTACTGGCAACGCTGAGCTGGCGACCAGTGGAGATATTCGTAATAGTATAATAACCAGTGTTAGAGTCACGGCGGAATTGCCAACGCTGAGTCTTATCGGATTCATCGAAAGAAGCGATAACGGCATTATTGCCACTGAGGCCGAGCGAGCGATTACTACTTACAGAAGACATGAGGCTATATGTGCCGTCTGGGATTGTAACTAATTCCCCGTCGACTGCGGCCTGGGTGCTACCAAACCAATCAGTGAAGTAAAGATAGAAGTTACGGTTGCCATAGGCAGAACAGACGTCGCCAGTGCCATAGCCGGCGTTTAGGGCGGCATTATTCGGCTGATACGGAGTGTAACGATAGAGAGCAGCGGTGGCGCGGTTGGCAATCTTAACAGTAGTACCGCCACAACTAGAAGAAGGGTGATAGCCGACATAGACATAACTCCCCTCAGGATACATGACGTAGCCATGATCAAGGGTGTAGCGGAAGAGCTCAGCAGCGCGGTAAATTTGATTCTTGAAGCCGTAATATTTCGAGTCACAGGCGGCGGTATCGGGACAACCGTAACCGGTGGCTTGACGATAATCGTGACTATTCGGGACTTTATCAGTAATAAGACTGGACTCCTTCTGAAGGAGGACGAGGAGAACTTGAGGGTTAATCTTATTCTTCTGAGCGGCATCATAAATAATCTCGGCAGCAGTCATGCCAGAGCCGATAACTTCGCCATCGCCAAATTTTTCCTCGGCCATGCAGACGAAATGACCATTATAAGGCTCGCCCTCCCAGTGCCAGGTAATACTAGGATGAGTACTAGTATATTGAAGATATAAGTTATAGTCGCGATTATCACACTTATTTTTGCTGCTGAGAAAGTTCTGAATTTCGGCAAGAGTCATGGAACTGTAGTTCCCCATCACGGCGTCACTAATAATGTTGCCTGGGTCAAAGTTGCTTAAATTAGCGGCGGAGGAAGAGTGCATATCGCTAGTCGCAAAAAATGACATAACAGTGGCCATACAAAAAACAAAAATTACAAAAACTAAGTTACGATATTTATGAAACTCTTCTTTAGTCTTATAAATAAATCGATTCATTTATGTTGCTCCTGTTTAGTGTTGGTTTTTGTTTTGTGCTGATTTTATGATCAAATCGTAACTTCGTCGGTGATAACTCCGCGTTTGTCGTCGCCAGTCACGATAACTTCAATCTGATATACTCCACTGTCGAGGCCGTCGACGGAAAGATTAAAGGGGCCGCAAACCGAAGTAGTGACATCTGGAGTCGCAACAGCAGAAGCGGTGCGGAGAATCGCGTCGCCACGTTTGAGGTTGTAGATGCACTGACCGTCGGCAGAAAGGTATTGATTAATACTGACGGCAGAATGAAGAGTGCTAGTCTCAGGATCAATATCTTTATAGACGATAACGCCAGTCAACTCTCCGAGCGTATTAGGATCTTCACCTTCGTAGCTAGGAGCTTTATCTTCGAGTGGCGGCTCGGTAGGCCGATCATCTGTACCTGGTGCATCATCGTCAGGCTTCGTGACGGAAGTGCCAGGGCGAGAAGAATCGGGCTCGGTAGTGGAAGTCGGATTGAGGTTTTTAAAAATCAGAACAGTCACAATGCCAATAACGGCCACAAGCAAGAGGAAGCCTCCAACAATGAGAGGGCGACGGTAGGGCGGGACACGATGCTTGGACGAATTTGACATGACTTACTCCTAAGTCCATCATATCACTCTTCGGCGTCGAGTTCAAGACCGATGATGTCAGCGGCCTGGCGTAGGATAGTTGCTTCGTCGGAATTTGCCTGAGCGAGACATTGGCGGAAGAGGGCGGTCGTTTCAGGATAACTGGTGTCGACAACTTCGAGAGAGCGTGCAGTGCCGGGATTTTTGCGGACGGCACCTTTTTTTACTAAATTATCGATATGTTCAGCGACGGCGGAAACGGAAGAAAGGCCGAGAGCAGACATGATTTCCCGGTAAGACGGCGACTCCCCTTCGCGACTTGTAAATTCCTTAATAAAATCTACAATAAGCGCTTGTTTTTTAGTCAATTTTGCTTTCATATGTTATAATAAATATATCACAAATATTTTAATTGGGTAAGTCTAGATTCGGAGATTGTGGTGCTCCGCAGTCTAGACAATTAGAAAATCATAGGAGTTAAATGGCAAAAACGACGATTGATGGTCTCCGGGTGCGAGAATCGAGTGCGAAACGACAAGTTGTTGATTCGGCACGAAGTACGAGTACTCATGTTGTCGATATGACAACGCGGCCAGCAACACGTCAAAACATGTCAACAACGCCGCAGCGTCAAGAAATGCTAAACTCAATTCAAAATATTCGGAGGAAGCAGAGCTCACGAGGCAATGAGTTCTTGGACCCAGTGGAAACTTTTGATTTTGATGCGGAGCCAGGCACGATGTCTGGCGAAGAAGTAGATTGGTCGGATTTGCTAGATAATCTAGAAAGCGATTCCCCGTCGACCAACATGGGCGTGGAAAGTTTTGATGATGGTGAAGAATTCCTAAGTGGACGGACGGATCGCGTAAGTCGGGACGACTTCCTCGGAAGCACGCTAGATGAAGGCGAGGAAAATCCGGAAGAGCCGGAAGCGCGCCCGGCGAAGAAAGTTCGTAGACACAAGAAACGTCATATTGGACGAATGGTGGCGATTGCAATGGTCTGTCTAGTGGTGATCGGTGGCGGAGTGTTTTACAAGTGGGGAGATGAGCTAATCTCGCGACTGACAAATGGTAACTCGGGACTGTTTGATGCAATTCATTCGATGCTGTCAGATGCAGTGCCGTTTGAGATGGACGAAAACGGACGGACGAATGTGCTGATTTTCGGGACAGAAGGCTATAATATGAACGGAGATACGGCATACGGGGGACACGATGGAGCACAGCTAACAGATTCAATCATGGTGGCGAGTTTTGATCAGGAGACAAAGGATGTGGCATTGCTCAGTCTGCCGCGCGACCTGAAAGTTTCGATGGCATGTTCGGCGGGCAAGATTAATGAAGTGTTCTGGTGCAATAATCCAGATGGTAATGATGAGGAAGCTGGAGCGAAAGCTTTGATGCGACAAGTGAGCGACATACTGGGCATTAAAATGCAGTACTATGCACACATCAACTGGGCGTCGCTAATTGATATTATTGATACACTAGGCGGGATTACGGTGACGCTGGACGAAGATATAAATGATTACGGTTGGACAAATGCGGTAGCGCAGGCGGGAGTGCCGATGCAGGTGGACGGAGTGGCAGCGCTAGGGCTCGCACGAGCGCGACACGGAACGCAAGGCGGAGACTTCACGCGCGGGAATACGCAGCAAAAAATCGTAGAAGGTATTGTAAATAAGGTCCTAGAAAATGGCGTCGGAGTAACGGAGGCAATCAATCTGATGAATATTCTCGGAGACAACTTGCGCTCAAACTTCTCGACCGACAACATTAAGGCTGGGGTGCGGATAATATCAGGATTTAGCGTAGCGAATATACGACAGGTGCCACTAGTGGACTATAATACAAATACATTCTACGTAACAAGTACGACAATCAATAATATATCGTATGTAGTACCGATGGCTGGTAACAGCGACTATAGTGAGATCCGGAAATACGTAGCGGAGATGTTTAGCAGCGATCCGACAGCGCGCGAGGATGCGAGGATAATAGTATATAATGCAAGCGGAAAAATGGGCGCAGCAGCAAAGGAGCGGGAGGCTCTGCAGGCAGATGGCTATGATGTGGTCGGGGTAGGCGATGCGACACTAGGAAGCTGCGGAGATCGTTATTGTCTGTACGCGGTAAATGAGAATTTTCCAGCAACACAAGCGGCGCTGGCGGAGCGGTATGGTGTGACAATATTACCGGCGAGCGAGTTACCTGAAGATATTGAGCCGGGAGAGACGGACTTCGTATTATTACTAGGTCTAGACGGGAGTGAGGCGTAATTCCCTGCTTTGTCCTGCAGCAAAAAATAGACTTACTTGATTAAGTAAGTCTATTTAGCGCAGTGATAAAAACTTAATCCTGAAGATGAATCTTCTTGATATAAAGCTGGCGGTCGCGGCCTTCGCCTTCGGAATAAGTCTCAATATCGGAGTAGTCCTGAGCAACTTTATGGACGATACGGCGATCGGCGGCGTTAAGATTGAGGATTTTCGTCTGGCCGGTGGCGCGGACTTCGCGAATCCATTTTTCAGCCTGCTCAGCAATACGGTCAGCGCGCTGGCGCTTGTAGTCAGCAACGTCAACGTTGACACGCGTAAGTTCAGCTTCGTGATTCGTGAGAGCCATAGAGACGACATGTTGGAGAGCGCGAAGATTCTGAGCTTCTTTGCCAATAAGGAGAGAGTTCATACTAGTCGAAGGAATGGCGAGCTGGATCACTTCATCATCAACAGTAGAATCAACAGCAACATTGATACCGAAGAATGATAATAGGTCTTCGAGATACTTCGTAGCGAAACGAATAGATTCATCTTTGTTCATAAATTAACTCCTTTTCTTCTTATGACTTTTACGACTCTTCGCGGAAATACGGGTGATCTTCACGCCGGATTTGCCGGTTTCGCTCTTGGCGGAGTTTTTGTTTTTTAACCAACGATCATTAGTGGCATCGCTGACGACTTGACCTTCTTCAATTTTGTTAAGCTGACGGATAATTTTCTTGTCAGCGGCGATCTCCATTTCTTCTTCGTTTTTGTTCAAAATATAGCGTTGCTGGACGCCGGTCATGAGATTGCTGACAAGACAATAGAAGACGAGAGCACCCGGGAAGTTGATCATGAGGAGGAGCATAAAGATCGGCATCATGTAAGACATCTGACCGGAAACAATCTGGTTAAGATCGGCTTGATCAGGCTCTTTGCCGTCAGCAGCCTCAGCCATAATCTGGCGGAAGGTCTTTTTCTTACCTTTCTTGCCATTGGAAGGAAGTTGCTGGCGAGAAATCCAGTACTGAGAGAAAGCGGAGGCTAGGGCGAAGATCATAATAACAATTGCACTGACAGAGCCGAAGCCAGCCTTTACATCGAGGTCGATGACATTGAAGAGCTTCGGGTGGAAATCATAGGTGACCTCAGGGAGCTCGGCGAGCTTCGCATTTTTTTCCTCTTCGCTAAGATCACTTGTGCGAATCTCTTCAACTTCTTTTGTATAGTTTAGATAAGTTTCCTGGAGGTTAATAACTTCGTCAACACGCTCCATCTGGGCGACTGGAGCATAGGCGCGAATAGAAAGATTATCGGTCGGAGTCGGTAAAACCATGACGCGGACGGCAGTATAGAGGGCGATAAAGATCGGGAGCTGCAAAATTAGAGTAAGCATCGAACGGAAAGGCTTGATATTATTACGCTTATAGAGATCCATCATCTGGAGAGACTCAAGCTGGCGGTTACCATTGCAGTTCTTTTTGATCTCGGCAAGCTCAGGCTGAATCTTGCGCATGAGGCGCGTCTGATGAAGCTGACGCTTCACGAGTGGCCAAAGACAGATTTTTACCAAAACGGTGAAAAGGATAATTGCCAACCCAAAATCGCCCACAAGCCCGTAAATCAAGAACAAGATGTTTGTGATCGGACGGACGATGATCATATCAATAAAAGCAAACATGTAATTATTATACCATAGGTTCCCTGAAGATACTACCGGGAAAGAGGAAGTTAAAGATATTTTAAGGTGGAGACAACAAAGAGGTATGACGGTATGGCGACAAGATTAAATACGTTTCAGATAGATATATCATAGGTCTACGACCTAGAAATAATGGCGCCGCCTCGGAAGAAATGTCTAATGATATTTCTTCGCTCGGACTCCTTATTATATCAAATATGAGATAATTGAATTAGGTTAAAATTCATACTATGATATATGTCGTTTTATGGGTTGATAATGCTGCGGTCGAGAAGTTCGCGAATATGGCGACGAAGCTCGGAAAAAGGCATCGTACGAACAGATTGACTATAGATGACAAAGATATAATCAACGGGCTTACGATAAGCGGGGAGCTCAAGACGGATTGCTTCATAGACGCGTCGACGGATACGGTTGCGGCCGACGGCGGTTTTTAGGACTTTTTTCGAGACAACAACGGCGACACGAAGCTTACCGCGTGTGTTCGGAGTGTAAATCAAGGAAAAATTTGGCGTCCGAATCGTCTTTCCCTTCTGGTAGACATAGCGGACACCACCCCGAGAATGGAAGCGGTAGCGGTGAGACAACATATGTAATATTATACCAGATTTTAGAGATAATGACTAGTCTTTTAGCGTTGCGTCGTAGACGATATGTTTGCCGTAGATATTGTAGCCGTTTTCTTGTCGGCGCACAAAGGTCTCTTCCTGCTGAAACATATTGAAAGGAATTTTTGGTCGCTGCTGCAGAGTGTCGGGATTAATATATATCACATTATCTTCGGAGTTTTTGATCATAGCGAGAACTTCACCGATACGAACGTGAAAATCCCACGCAAATATAGTTTTAACGATAATAGCCGCCACTGCAAGACAAATCATTATCGTAGATAATACAGCTAGTTCACGACTCTTAAATTCTTGCCGCCAATGGACAATAAGGATCGTTGCGGCCACGATGAGCGCGAGATATGCTGGCAGACAGAGGCGAACTGGCATAATAATTTGCGACCCGATTAGCGTCGAGAAGCAGCTAAAAATAGCTAAGCAAAGGAGGAGACGTTTTTGTGCTAAGCTGTCTGGTAGAAGCTTAATCTTGCGGTGCTGAATTTTGCCTACGAGGCAGGCGACAATCCAGGCCAATAGCAAGATAATAACAATAGGGCCCATGGTGCGAGCAAAATTGACGATAACATGCTTGGCGATACGAGCAACAGAACCGCCAAAGTTTTGCAAGATATCGCCGATGGCTACGTAGTCATACGTATTAACATACATTGGATCGTTGGCATAGCGCGACACTCCTGGCCCAACAATATAGCCAAATAGCATGCTCACTAGCATACCGCCAATCATCAAACACTCCCAGGCTTCTGGTCTGATGCGATATTGCTGATTATGTTTTTTGTTTTGCCAAAGTTGCCAAATCTTGACAATGACATAAGTGGCAATAAAGGCGATGGGCGGAAAATTAGCCGACATACCAAATACTAAACCAAGCGGGAGAGCGATCCACCATCTATAGTAAAGTTTGGGGATTTTGCTGTTTGTTAATTTCCGGATAAAGGGTAGGCTAAACCCTAGCAGCGCCAAGGAAATAATTAAATAGTTATGGATCATCGAGAATCCGCGGTAAAAGGTATAGCCATATGGCGTAAGCACTAAGAGCAAGAAACAACCCATGAATACTAGAGCATCTTTGAGTTTTTGCCGAGGTCTATGACCTAAAATCAAACTCGTAAGGAGAAGTAGTACACCGGTCACGGCAAGTACATCCAGAAGCCGAAAAATAGTGTCAATACCAAAACTATACTGATAATCAAAAAAGTTGATGACCGCCCAGGCATACATATCAGAAATACGGGCGTCGGATCGAAAAGCACCAATAAGATCATTTAAAACGTCCGGAGCGGTTCCGCAGCCTTGCGCAATATCCTCTTCTGTAGCGGTCAGCAAAAAATAACATATAGCAAAGAAAATAACCGGCAGTAAATAAAGTAACCAAATAATCAGTTTTCTTAGTTTGCTTGATTTTATCATTAGTCTCTCCCTAATCGCAGCCAATCAGCGGCTTCTTTCTTCATTATAATATGGCTACGGTAGTCTTGTCTATTTTGCCCGTCAATTATTTTATGAGGTAACTAAATTAGCCCCCGTTTGTATGGGGGCTAATAATTAGGCGGTAAGGCGAGCGCGACCTTTGATACGGCGACGCTTTAAAACCTTTTGGCCATTTTTAGTGCTATTGCGCTTCATGAAGCCATGCTCAACTTTGCGTTGGCGCTTGTGTGGCTGATAAGTCCTTTTTGGCATAAAAACTCCAATTATTACTCTTCTGCTTTAGTATTTAACAATTACTTGTTCTAGTATACACCAGTTTTCCACTTTTTTCAAGAAGTTTTCCACATATCAAAATAGAGGTTCGGACGAGGCTGTGGAAAAGCCTACCTCTGTAAGTGCGAAAACATATTAGAACATATCGGGAAAATGCGATAAAAACTGTGGAAAAGTCGGGAGATGTTTGGTATAATTAAGGTATTAAGGAAGGAGGTCACAGGGGTAATGTTTGACGTGTGGAAAAATGTCTTAGCTGAAGTCGAACAAGCAATCCCAAGCGAGCAGTTCTCGACGTGGTTTACGGGGACGGAATTGATCTCCACTTCCGATGACGGTACGGTGACGATTGGCGTACCAAATGTCTTTAAGCGAACGCAGCTACAGGCGAAGTATTCAGAGATTCTGAAAGCGGCGTTTGAGCATAATGGAATCGAAGTCAAGAATCTGACTTATGAAATCCTGACAAAGGAAAAGTCGAAAGCCCGAAATCGGACACATGTCGAGACAGGTCCAGTGCAGTCGGTGGCAAGCGTAGCGACAAGTAATTATCGGGCGACGGCGCCAGTGAATGGGTCGCTCCAGACTGGACTAAATCCGCGCTACACCTTAGACAACTTCGTAATCGGGTCGAATAATGACTTGGCAGTAAGTGTGGCGAGAAACGTGATTGATAATCCGGGGACAAGATATAATCCATTCTTCCTCTACGGTGGGCCGGGGCTCGGCAAGACGCACCTAGTACAGGCGATCGGTAATGCCCTGCTGGCGCGGGATCCAAAAATCCGAGTATTGTATACGCCGATTTCCAATTTCTATTCGGATTTTATCAAATCGTTGCAGGCGAAAAAAAGTGATGAGTTTCGACAGAAGTTCCGGAAGCTAGATGTACTGATTATTGATGATTTCCAGATGATCATGAATAAGGATGCGTCGCAGGCGGAGTTTTTTGATATTTTCAATGAGCTGACGCAGCACGATAAACAGATTATCGTAACTTCAGACCGGCTGCCGGATCAGATTAAATCGGTGGATGAGCGGCTGGCGTCGCGTCTGTCGCAGTCAGGCGAGTTTGATCTGCAGATGCCACAATTTGAGGACCGCTGTGCGATTCTGAGGTCGATGGCGGAATTTCGCGGAGCTGAGATTGAAGATGAAGCGATCGAGTATATCGCAGATAACGTGAAGACGAATATTCGAGCGCTGGAAGGTGAGCTGAATCATATCCTCGCAGTGGCGGACTTTAAGAATATGTCACCATTAGAGGTAATTAACGAAGGATATATAAATACAGTCAACAGTACACGAGCGAAGACAGTTTCGCCGAAACAGGTAGTGGAAAAAGTGGCGAAGTTTTACCAACTAACACCAAAAGAGATGTGCAGTAAAAGTCGGGTGGCACATATAAAAAATGCGCGGCAGGTGGCGATGTATATCCTGTCGAAGGACCTTTCGATGAGTACGCCGAAAATCGCGATGGAGGTCGGAGTAAAAGATCATACGACGGTGATGCATGGGATTAAGAAAATTGAAGGCGACCTAAAACTAAACTTTAACTTACGTGATCAGATTAGCGCGATTAAGGAAAAGATTTATGGCTAATATAATTACAGACATAGATCTTGGTCGGAGTGTAAAATATTTGTACACTAACTCTAGAAGTTTTATACAAATTGTGGAAAAACTGTGGGAAAGTCTGTGGGTTAGTTTGTGGGAAACGTGTGGGAAAGTTTTACACATGGTGGAGATTTGGGAGTTTTCCACTGAAAATATTGTAAAAGTGGGAGTTTTCCACGATGTAGTGGAAAAGTTTTACAGGGGGATTTACACAGGATTTAACAGGGGTAAAAGTGGGGTTTTGCACAGTTTCCACAGCCCTTACTACTATTACTACTAATTATTTATAGAAAGCAGGTAAAGGAGGTATATGGAAATTAAAGTAGCACAGGAAAAACTCAGTAAGGCACTAAATGGAGTGAGTAGGGTAGCGGCAGGAGCGAGAGCGACATTACCGATCTTAAATAATGTTTTAATAAGAGTAGATGACAATAAAGTATCACTGACGACGACAAATCTAGATATGGCAGTAGTGAGTTATTTACCAGTGGCAAGTAGTAAAAATGGGGTGGTGACAGTACCAGCGAGGCTCATTGCGGAATTCGTGAGTAATCTTCCCCGCGGAGCGGAGGTGGAGATGACGGCAGAGGGGGCAAAAGTAGAAGTGAAAGCCGGAAGCTGTCATTCGACAATAAATGGAGCATTGGCGGATGATTTTCCGGAATTGCCAGAATTAGAGGCAGATAAGACGGTGAGTTTCCGGATGGGGGCGGAAGATTTTAAAGCGGGGTTAGGACAAGTGATGATGGCGGCAAGTAGTGATACTACGAGGCCGGCGTTGACAGGAATATACTTCAATACTTATGAAGGGGATCTTTACGTGGCAGCGACGGATGGATATAGATTGGCGGAGAGAAAATTGGCAGAAAAAGTCGAGGCGGAAGTGGCGGCGATTGTGCCGGCGGGTTCAATACAGGAAGTGCTGCGATCGCTAGATGAGACGGAAGAAGAAATTGAGATATTATTTGATGAGACGCAAGTGAGATTTCGGCTAGGGGCGTGCGAGGTGACGTCAAAACTAGTGGATGGTTCATTCCCTGATTACCGACAGTTGATCCCGAAAAACACGGAGATTATGGTGGAGCTGGGAAAAAGTGAACTAGTAAGAGTGACGAAATTGGCGGCGTTGTTCGCGAAAGAAGTCGGTGGGTCGATTGTATGCAGTACGAATGTGGAGAAGAAAGTTTTTGCGATTGCGGCAGTGGCGAATGAATTGGGGGAAAATAGTTCGGAAATAAGTACGGAAGTGGATGTAGACGGAAAAGTGATGCTAAATTCACGGTTTTTGCTGGATGCGATAAACGCGCTGAATGGAGATAAAGTGAAATTTGGGTTCTCGAATAAATTGGATCCGGTAGTGGTACGGGCGGAGGGGGTGGATAATTATGTGCATATCGTAATGCCGCTAAAAAGTTAGAGCTGATTAGGCCGGGTATGATAATAGAGAGCATTAAGCTGGCGAATTTTCGGAGTCATGAGAATTTCGCGCTGAGGCTGGATCCGCATACGACGACGATTGTGGGGGAGAATGGGTGTGGAAAAACTTCGATATTGGAGGCAATCTACGAGGCGTTAAGGGGAAAAAGTTTTCGGGCGGCGGATAAAGATATTCTTCGGAGGGGAGCGGAATTTTATCGGGTGGAATTGGAATATTGCGATGGGCGAAAGGTTGCAGTGGCGTATGATGGAGAGAAAAAGGATTTTTTAGCGGAAGACAAGAAGTCGCGAAGGTTGCCGAAAAAATCACAATATCCGATTGTGTTGTTTGAGCCGGATGACCTACATCTGGTAGGGTCGAGCCCGACAAGTCGGCGGAATTATTTTGATAGAATGCTGGGACAGCTTGCGGAAAGTTATAGTGTGAGCCTGGCGCGATATAATAAAGCGTTAAAACAGCGGAATGAATTATTAAAAGTAGAAGAGGTGCGGCCAGGGGATTTGTTTTCTTGGGATGTGCTATTGGTGAAACATGGGATGGAGCTGATGGAGGCGCGGCGGCGAGGTGTGGAAAAGATTAATGAAGCTTTTACGGAGGTATATCGGTCGATTGCGGAAAACGAAGATGAAGTAAAGCTGGAATACGTAAGTGAAGTCGAGACGGAGAGTGAATTTCTAGCGCGGCTAGAACGAAATTTTCAGCGAGATTCCCTGCTCGGCCATACAAGCTACGGCGTGCATCATGATAATTATGAATTCATTTTTAATAATGTAAAGGCAGACGGGTCGGCGAGTCGGGGGGAGGTGCGGTCGAGCGTGTTGGCGTTGAAGTTTATCGAAGCAGATATGGTAATGAAGATGTTGGGGCGGAAACCGGTGGTATTGCTGGATGATGTATTCTCAGAATTGGATGAGACGAGGCAGAAATGCTTGGTGACGAACTTTCAGGATCATCAGGTCGTTTTGACGGCCATAGGCGATCAAAACGACCTGTCTGGCTGCGTCGCTCTGAAGAAAAACTAAGGTCTATCTTCGCTCGCTTTCCTCGCCAGTTCAGGTTGTTTTAACTTCTGTAGGTGGCGGAAAGTTAAGTTGTTCGGGTTTTGAGGAATAAGTTTTGCACAAGTTGTGAAAAACTAGATTTTAAGATGTTGTGGATTTTGTCAGAGGTTTTCCACATGCGTGGAAAAGTGGGGTATTGCAAAAAGTATAGAAGATGATGTGATGTGTTCGGGTTTCGTGGAGGTGTTCGGGAAAATTATTCGAGGGGATTTAGGGTGAGATCGGAGATTATGGTAGGATTAGTGAGATGGAAAGATTTTGCCCAGGTGATGAGGTTTGCGATGGTGGAATCTTTATCGGGAAGGTCTGATGCAGTATAGATAAAAATATGATCTGGTGCCGAGTCTGAATCGGTGCGATCAAGGATAGCGACAAGATAGCGACCATAATCAGAGTCGAGGCGGGTGGTGAGAGTGTAGGTGCGGCCGTCGGAAATGGTACTGTCAACGCGATAAGTGTATTGCGGCTGTAAGGTGGTGAAGGTGTCTTCTATGAGGTCGATTGTGTAGGTATTGTCTCTAGGGTTGGTAGGAGGATTCGGGGCGGAAGCAAGTTCTTCGGGGTCAGTCAGCATATTGCCAAGATCGGTGAAGAGTTGAGTGGCAGGGGTGCTACCGATAGTATAATTAAATAAGTAAGTGTGCTCAAAATAGGCGATAGGAGCGATTTCGGGGGCTTGATTGTCATTACTGTCTTCGTCGGGGTTTAGAGTGAGGAGAAAAATAATAGCAATGATTAAGGCGAAACCGCCAATAGCTATTAAGATAGATAGAACTTTATGATTACGAATAAAGTCATGAATGTTGTAAGGTTTTTTGGTGTTTGTTGGGTAGTTGTAATTGTTAGGTTGCATTATCTTTTAATTCCTCTCAATGTACCGCAGTTAAGGCCGGCGTTAAGGACTTCGGCGGGTTCGTAAGTGTTATTACCGTGGGCGGAGTCGGCAATGATCCATTTGCCGTCGGCGGTAAGTCCGGTGATGCCGATGAGGTGGCCAACGGGAGTGAAGGGTGGATTACCGGTACCGTATAGGTTTCCTCCGGCGACATGAAGCATCCAACCGTCTTGAAGAGCGGAGTTGACAGCGGCAATGCAATTTTCTCTACTTCCGCCGCCAGGAAATACTTTATACTGGAGGCCATACTGACCGGCTAGGTATGAAGTAATACCAAATGCGCTGCCTTGATAGCCGCTTCCTGGGCTATAGTAGTTCATGCCAGCGAGACCGGCTTTGTCGCTGGTTTCGCTAGGAAGGATTTCTCGGCCGAGAAGGACGGTAGCCATGATAGCGAAGGAGGATGGTCCGCATCCGCCCCAGCAAATAGTGAGACCTTGTCCGCCATTAATGCCGCTGGGGCCAAACCAGAGACTGCCCCAACGAGGGTCGCATTGATCGTAGTTTGGAAGGTCGGTGCTGTTCCAGGCGGAGCCGCCACCGTAGCAGGAGTTGGCGTTACTATTATTGGTGGCGCCATTGGTGATAGTATTGTAGATGGTTTTTGCAAAGAGATCAGTGCCGGTGGGGATGGTGGGGTGAACGTCCATACTGCCGCCTTCGTTGGCGATATATTCGTTGGGGTCTCCGGAGACGGCGGCAGACCAGTCGGCGATAATAACGTTATTATATTCGTTGGCGAGGGATTTGAAGAGGGCGTTATTTTGCGTGTAGTCATGCGCGCCGAGGGAATAGTTGGTAACAAAGATAACTTGACGACTGCTGCCGACGTAGTCGATAACGGCGCGAGCATTTGTTTCATTGGTGCCGTTGGCATTGGTCCCGAGAGCGAAGACTACAATGTTGCGAAGGCTGGATTGGGGGGTATTTTTAAGAATATCGAGACCAGTGTTGAAATGACGGCCAACTTCGGCGTTGATGCTGACGTTGGGCATGAGGGATTTAAGGGCGGATTCGGAGCGGACAGTGATGGAGTCGCCGATAATGAGGACATTAGAGCCGTCATTGGCAGTGGCTGGGGTGCCAGCAGAGGTGGTACCGGCGTATTGATCATACCAATTACGGGCATAGGAGCTGCGAGAACTGGCTTGACAGTTGGCGCGAGCTTCGGCGGTAGTCTGGCCAGGAGCTTCATTGTAAGTACAGAAGGTGAGGGCGGCATCTTCGACGGTGGAATCATCTAGGAAAAGTTTGTAAAAGCGAGAGTCATCGAGCCCGTCGTAGAAAGTTTTTAGCTCAGAAGCGAGAACGGAGTCGTAATTGCTTTCGCCGATTTCAGAGACAATGGAGTTGTAGGTGGTGCCAGTAGTACCAAAGTGAGAGGGGTTGAGGAAGTATTCCCTGACATTATTGGGAAGGTTATTGAGCATGGTTTGGCGGCGACCGCCTTTCATCTGGATAATGCCGGTGGCGGGGTTAATGTCGTTGAGTAGTTGTTCCCAGGTCATAGTACTGTAATTACTGGCGCCGTTGACAGCAAAAGGATTGAAGTTACTTTCAGCTTGGATATTACCCATGATGGCGGCGGCTTGAATGTCGGTAAAACCGAGACTGACGAGCGCGGTCCAGGTTTTTTCGGTGGCGTCGTTGCCACTAATGTTGACGCCGCTAACGCCGGGGGCGCAATCTACGCCGGATGGATTATAATAATAAGCTCCGATAGTATTCATGTAGTCGAGCTCGGCGTCGGAGGGGGTGGAGGCGGCGACGGAGCCGACGAGGGCAAAAGCCATGAAGATGCAGAAGAATGGCTTAAAGCAAGTTTTGAGTTTAGTGAAGAAGGTTTTCATAAGTTATAGTTCTCCTAGGCAGCGTAGCTCCGATTACGCAAGTCGGCGTAGGCGATATATTTATCAGTAAGGACGGTGTAGGCGGGTGGAGTGTTGATATTATCGTCGGAGTTATTATCTAGATTGATTTTCTCACTCATGGCTTTGGCGATAACTTCTGTACTGGTGTTGATTTCGGAGGCGTCAACCATGGCGATAGTAATGGTCGGGTCGTATTGATTAACGTGGTTATAGTAGGCGACAAAGGCGAGCATGGTTTTGGTATTTTCAACATTGAGACCGGAGATGCGAGAATAGTAGGCGACGATAGGGTCGGTGTCGGCGTACTTCTCGGCTTGTTGCTTTTCGTACTTCTCTTCGAGGGCGAGGACGGGATTCGTAGAGCCTTCGTAGGCACCCATTTGCTCAAGGATGCGCTGATCTTCGACGTAACGCTGGTAATATTTACCTTCGGATTCCCAGAATTCGGAATTGGCGCTGGTATTGCCGCATTTTTGGCCATTGGCCCATTCGATGTTATTGAGGTCTTCGGCCGCATTAAGGATTCCTTTAATATCACCAATAAGAGGGGTGTTGTCGATGATGGTGCCAAGGGTGCCGTTGCCGGTCTGCAGTTCGCCTAGGATGTTTTGGTCGACGACACCGGGAGGTGATTCTCTGCCGTCGCAATAGGTAATATACTTAGCGAGGTTACCGTCATCGCCGTTACTTTGGTTAATGGTACAGCCGTCACCGTTTTCGTCGCAGCTGTTCTCGACGATTTGCGACTCAATGGCTTCGACGTAATTAGCGTCGGTGGGTTCGATGTCGACCGTGCTGACGTCGGTGGTGACGATAGGGTTGCAGTAGAGATCACCGACAGCGCCAATTTCTTCAAGGAGAGGGCAGTCGCCGTAGGTGGTAAGATAGGAGGAATCTTCGCCTTCGGCAAAGGCGCCGCCCATAAGCGAGGAGAGCGAGGTAGTGGTGGAGCGGAGGAAAGAGGCGAGGCCGGTCATATTTGTAGAGGTAATGGTCGGGAGAAGGCTATAAGCGATACTACCGAAGAAAGTGTTGGGATTGCTGGTGTCGAAAGGACTGTAGTTGAGACGGTCGAGCTCGGCTTCTTGGGCGAGGATAATGTTGGTTTGGTGGGCGAATTCTTTAACGGCGGTGTCACTGGATAAACTTTGTCCACTACCGGAGCGACCTTCGCGCATATTGGCGGCGGCACCACCGGCAGCAAGGAGATGGCCAGCAGGTTTGCCGGTGGCGGTCTCGAAAGCGTTGGAGAAGAAGACTTTGGCTAATGTTGGTACGAGAAAACTAAGGAAAGTGCTGACCGCAAAGGAAGTAGCGATGGAGATAGCAGCCTTATAGACGGACTGGACAATAACTTTGGCGGTACCAATGCCAGGAACGAGAGAGGTAGCAATAGAGAGAAGACTGTTGGCAATATCGACGCCGGCGCAGGCGGTAGCAGTGGCAGCGCCAAAAGTAGCCGCTCCGCCGAGAGCCTTGACGATGCGTTCGAGTGAATAATTAGAAGTGTTTGCGGCGGTGGTAGGGGTGTTGGCGAGCATCTTTTGAAGGCCGCTGGCTTCGATAGGGGCGCCGGTTTCGATAGCTGGGTCGATAGTGGGTTTGGTGCCTTCGACGAGAGTGACGACGCCGAGTTTGCCGAAGTCGCTGGTGGTTTGGGTGGTGGTGCTGGTAGTGAGAAAATTAAGCATGGAGTTTATAGCGCTGGAATCACCTTCGCCGTATTTCATTTTGCTGACGTTTTCCATAAGACCCATAAAGTAGTTGATAGATTGATAGACCTCTTGGGCAGCAGCGGCAACGGCGATCATGCTACCAACTTTCATGGCAGTACAAGCCCAGGTGCCGACTTGACCGACATTTTCGGCGACGCTACTTAGCATAGACCTAGCTTTAGTTTCAGGGTCAGCGGAGCCGGTGGTGGCGGAGCCGTCGGTACTGGGGCCGGGCTCGTCGACAGGGTGAGTAGTGTCTAGCTCGTTGCCATCCTGGTCGACATCATGCTCTTGCCTTTGACCTTCGGTATCGGTGCGGAGGCTGGTGCTGTCGCCATCAAATTTTGGTTCCATAGTGTTTTTGTAGTTGGCGTCATCAACGTCGGGGTTGTTGGTTTGTTTATAATCTTTGAATAAGTTGCGGCTAATACCGAGTTTCTGGTAGATTTTGTTGGCGACGTTATCGAAGAAGGTAGCGACGCGGCCGCGCTTAGCTTTCGTGTAGGCGTCGCGAAATTCGATATCGGAATTGTACTTATTGACGAAGCTGGCGGCGTCGATCTCTTCCCCGTTCCAGCGGAGAATAGTGTTTTTGCCGGAACCTTCAACTTCAATATCAAACTTAGCGAGGCGCTTTTTCATGTAATTCGGGATTTTGGAGTACTTCTTCGCGCCGGTCCAGCTAGTGGTGACGGCACCGCCAGCATCATTCATCATACCGCTCATGATATGTTTAACGCGGAGGGAGTAGCTGGTATAGCTAGTTTGAGTGCTGCTGGTCATGAGGGCGCTGAGGGCAGGAGCGAGGAGGGAGTTGCTAGTGCTAAGGAAGACGCCGCCACCAAGGAGAGCGAGAGCGATGGTGATGATGGCACCCTTGCCTTTAAGTTTGCTTCTAAGGCCGGATTTTTGATTGGAGGAATCTTCCTTGGGCTTACCTTTGCCGGTATAGAAAGAATTTTGGTTGTCGTCTTTATAATTAGGCTCACGATTTGAGACGGCGTTATTCTCGGCATTGCGGAGATTATTAATAGTAGCGTCAGGCTGGGTGGCGCCACGAGCGCTTTCGCCTTGATCGGAGGGCAACTTGTAGTCGTCGTCGCGACGAGCATCAGCATCGGCATAGTCGTTTTCGCCGTTACTAAGATGGCGAAATCCACCTTGTTCGGAATCCCAAGGTTCGTAGCCATATTCAGGCTGCTTCCCTGTGGAGGGGCGGCCGGTATCGCGACTAGTCTTAGAATTATTTTTGATGGGCATATATTATATAGTAATGATTAGCGTTTATCTCCGGGGCGGGTGGTAATTAGTGATTCTTCGGTCTCAGAAGCGACAATCTGGATGTGGACGTGATTAGCGCCAGCGAAGAAGAGGCCGTGTCCGACCGGGAAGTTGGAGAGGCGTTTCTTTTCTTCGCTGGTAAGCTTGAAGACATCAGACAAAACGTCGACGGCGGAAGCGGATTGCTTGAGTAACAATTGCATGGAAGAGTTAGCGACAATAGCGCGACCCATTTTTGTGCTCAT
The DNA here is from genome assembly GCA_948623715.1 of uncultured Candidatus Saccharibacteria bacterium. Classification (GTDB taxonomy): domain Bacteria; phylum Patescibacteriota; class Saccharimonadia; order Saccharimonadales; family Saccharimonadaceae; genus Nanosyncoccus. The sequence continues at coordinate 33,110 of CAPHDI010000007.1, forward strand.
GAAATCTTCGACGTCTTGAGTGATAGTAGTGAGGCCGAGATAGTATTTACGAGCACGCTTAGCGAGACTGAAGAGGAAGTTAGCAGAATCGTCATGCTGCATAAGCTGCCAGGCCTCATCGACGATGAGAAGGCGACGCTTTTGGTCAGCGCGGACGATATTCCAAATGTGAGAAAGGACGATGTAGATGGCGACGGGACGAAGTTCATCTTCGAGGTCACGAATGTTGAAGACGACCATTTGGTTATTGATATCGATGTTGGATTGTTGCGAGAAAATACCTGCGAACGTACCAGTAGTATACTTACGGAGGCGTTGGGCAAGTTGTGGACCGGAGCCACCCATGTGCAGTAAAGTATCGTATAAGTTAATAATGGTGGGCGGGGTGGATTGATGGGTGAGGGGATCGCTAGTAATACCGGCGCGAGCGTAAGTGTCGATAAGGGCCTGGTCGAGGTCGGCTTCTTCGTTAGCGCTGAGGGCGGGGACAATCTGACCGTTGGGGCCGATCTGATTACCGCCGAGCATAAGTCGGAAAAGGCCGTGCAAAGTAACTAAGTTGGCACGGAGGGCATCGTTTGCGTCTTCGCTATCGACAACTTTCGGGAGGTCGAAGGGGTTAATGCGGACGTCGGAGTTAAGTGAGAGGCGAATATAGCTACCGCCTACGGCGTCGCAGAGACGCTGATACTCGTTTTCTGGGTCGATGATGAGAATCTCGGCGCCGATCATCATAGAGCGGAGGGCTTCGAGCTTGACAGCGAAAGATTTACCGGCACCAGATTTCGCGAAGACGACGAGGTTGGCGTTTTCGAGGCTGAAGCGGTCGAAGATGACGAGACCGTTATTGTGCATATTGATACCGTAGAGGATGCCTTTCTCCTGGGTGAGATCAGCAGAAGTGAACGGGAAGCTGGTAGAGATGGCGCCAGTGTTCATGTTGCGGCGAATCTGGAGCTGGTCAGTGCACTGCGGCATGCAACTGTTCATTCCCTGCTCTTGCTGGGAGCTGGCGACTTTACTGAAGACCATTTGCTGACCGAGCATAGTTTCGATTTTGTGTTGGACGAAGTTTAGTTCGTCGAGAGAATCGGCCCATAAAGTAATGTATAGACCAAAACGGAAGAATTTTTCAGCACCAACTTGTAGCTTATCTCGGAGTTCTTCGGCGTCGGTAATGGCAGCCTCGATCTCGGGGTCGCGAACTTTGCCGCGTTCGGCGTTAACGTTATAGCTAGCTTCGAGCTGAGTGACTTTCTTACGGAGGTTTTTCATGACGACGGTAGTCTCGACAGGGTAGACATACATGGAGACATCGAGGACTTCGTCGACATTGATTAGCGGGGAGAGCCAGCCAGTGTAGAGCGAGCGAGGATAGCCATAGACATAGATAGTGCGGCCGTATTTTGTGCCGAGGCGGAAGTAGCTAGAATGGATCTCAATGCTACTAGGAGAGATAAGGTCGCGGAGAGTGGTAATTCCCTGCTCGAAGGCCTGTTGGATTTCAGCCTCTTCGGCGGCTTGGGATTGCATGGCAATCTCGGCGGCAGTGAGTTGATTCTTTTTCTTATCTTTCTTGGCCATTGGGCTGGTCTCCTTTGCGTACATAAGTGGTTGCGAGCTTGGTGAAATCTACGAGAGGCTGACGGACCGCGGTGTCGGGGTTATTAAAGTTATAATATAGCTCGGCGAGCTCACGAGTATTGAGACGGACAGAATGGATGCCGATATGGAAAAGCCCGGAAATAACAGATTCGACGCGATTATTAAGCTCATCGACGGCTTTGTTGTAGGTGTCGCGATTAATACGGGTGACGGCAGGAGCTTTTTTACTGAAAGTGCGGAATAGATTTTTGGTCTGCTGGAGGGCAGCTTCGGCGTCGGCGGAACTGTAATACGGGATAACGACGAAGAAAGATTTGTCCATAATGTTAGCTTCTTGGGAAAGAATGTCGATGAAGTTGATGTAGTCATCCATGAGTACGCCGAGAAGCATGTTGTCGTTATTGCGGCGAATAGTGGAGAGACGTTCTATGTAGGGGCCGATGTCGACGCGCTGAGAGCGGACGAGAATCTGAACGGTGAAGTTGAGGGAGTTGAGGAAGTTTTGGTAACTATACTCGACGCCTTCGCGTTCTTGTTCGGACATAAGATCGAAGTTGATAGACTGACAAGCGACGACGGCGCGGAAGGAACCATCCTTCATAATGACAATACCATCGCGAAGCTCAGAAATCATGAGAGTGGATTGGGTGGAGATAGGATTCTCGACGACTTGAGGAGGTTCGGCTTGGGTGCCGTTGATGGATTGTTGGCCTTCAGGAGTGGGTGGAGTGACGAGATTGGCGCCGGTGGCCTGGGTGGCGGCTTGTTGCTGCTGGAGGGCTTGCTGAGGATTGTACTGGGGCTGACCGTATTCGGTCTGGGCGGTCATAGGGGTATTGGATTGCATGCCCATAGGCTGGGGCTGGACGGTGCCTGGTTGGGGCGGGAAAGTTTGTGGCTGGCCAGGAGTAAACTGAGGGGGCATTGGCATTTGCCCAGGCTGGATGTTTTGCCCTGGCTGTGCGCCAACTCCATTGGTTCCGAGGTTATTTTGTGGGTTCATTTGGGCTCCTTAATGTAATGATACGTAAACTTCGCTTTCGTTTTCTTCGCGGATGCGATCGGCTTCTCGCTGAATGTCGGCGGAAGGGGTGATGTTGGGGCTGGCAGCGAGAGCGGTCATTTGTTGCTGGACGAGGGCGGGATCATCGGGGTCGATGGTGGGAGCAGTATAGCTGGGCGTAGGAGCGGGCATAGCAGGGCTTACGAGGGGCTGGACGACGGTTGGTGATTCGAAGCCAGAGAGAGTGCCGGGGGCACCGGAGCTAGTAAAATCATTATTTGTGCCGCCATAGCCTTCGCGAGGCTGGAGAACGCGTTGACTGCCGGGGAGTTGTTGAAGATTGGCGTTGGCGTTGCGGGCTTCGTAATTATAGTCGGATTGAGCAATGGCATTGCGCATTTGCTGGACGACGGCGGCGCGGCGTTCGTCTTGTTGCTGGACCATCATGTTGCTAAGGTTGTAATTGTCATTCTTATCAAACATGTCGGTGGCGTTATAAGCCTCGGCGTAAAATTCGTCTTTCATAGGGGTGCTGGCACTTTTGATGGCCTGACCTTCGGAGTCGACGATTTCGGCGAGGAAGGAGAGGCGATGGCCGGCTTCATCACCGGAAATATTGCGGGCGCGAGGAGCTTCGACTTTTTTCGGGGCGGTAATGAGGATAGTAGAGTTGCTTTGACCGGGGATCCAATAACGTTTATTGGGTTTCGTGTAGAAAGAAAGCAAGGCAGCAAGATAAGTCTCCATCGGCTGATCCTTTTTAATAGGGAGCGCGAGGATGCCAAAAAACAACGCGAACGGAATGGGAATAATCGCTAAGAGTGGGTAAATCTGGAAAAGTCCCACCGCTAGCATAATCATACCGAAAACAATCATTAAGTAAACGAATTGTCGGAATGTAAATGGTCCCAATAACTTATCGTCCGCCTCAACATCTTGCGGAACTTTGTATGTTGCCATATATATTCATTATATAACAATAATAACGACTTTGCTATATGGAATTTGTGGAAAAATTTGTGGAAAAGTGGGAGTTTTAGGTAAAATTAAGTTAATTAAAGGATAAAAATGATAGAAAGCCCCCTGTTAGAAAAAGTCGAACTTGTTTCGGCGTTACAAGTTCGACTTTTGTGGTTTGGTTTTGAGGGTTGATTTTTGGCGCGTGCTGGTTTAGCTGAGGGTGAGGATGATCTCTTCGGTGAGCCGACGGATGGCATCGATGAAATCTTCGACAGATGTAGGGTCATTTTCGTCGGTTGCATCAACGAGTTGTTGGAGCTCGATGTGGAAGAGGTCTTCAGAGACGCCAAGGACGTTGCCGAAGTAGTTGCCAATGTTACTGGCGGTGTCTTCGACGCCTACGAGATCGACGTCGGCAAGGTAATCCTCGATAACGTCGCGGACTTTATCGGGGTCGATGCGTGATCGACGCTGCTTTCTGTAGTTGTAGTTGCGCTTGACTTTCGAGCCGAAGTCATCGTAACGGCCAGAGGCGGAGTCGTAATTTTGGCCGCCGTGGCTGGCGTCTTCGTCGCTACTATTGTTATTCCCTCCGCCATTGCTTCCGCCTTGTTGAGCGGCTTTTTTAGCTTGTTTGGCTTGGCGGGCTTTTTCTTGCATCTCGGGGAGAGCGTCGATACGGGCTTTGACGGCATTAGGATCGCCGCCGGCGTAGATGTCGATGTCTGGGTTGAGACGCTGATTGATGTCGATGCTATCGTCAAGATTCTGGTCGTGGAGGAGGATGAGCTCATCAAGTAAGGCGTGGAGACCCTTCAACGTAGGCGGTTTTTGGCGTTCGCTGATGTTTGGAGAGAATTTGCGGTTAAGCGAGGTGAAGAGCTTCTGGGCAGTCTCAGGAATGAGCTTATGAAGGACGAAGTCGCGCTTTTGTTGAGTGGTAATACCTTCGGTGTAGCGGTCGACTTTTTCCCAGATTGGATTATCGTTCTCATCGGTAACGATGATGCCATTCTCATCGGTTTTGAGCTTCGCGCCGTGGAGCGGGACGCGGTTGACGTTTTCGTATTCCTGGATAACGTCGTCGCTGAAGACTTTCATGGCGAGATCAGGGTCGCGGACAGTAGAAAGCATCTTGGCAAATTGCTTGAGGAACTTTTCGTCGTTTAGGAGGATGGCGCCTGGGCGGGCAGCGTTCTTCAAACTTTCGAGTTTGGCGATCCAAAGCTGACCGACGTTGTTGACCGAACCGTTGTTAAGCTGGGCAATAATCTGGGCGGTAGTGGAGGCATCGTGTTCTTTGTAATCGTGACCAAGAGCGGCGGAGATAGTACTATGGTAGGTGCGGAGGATGCCGTCAGGTTTACCGTTTTTACCGACACCGATAGAGAGCTCGTAACGCTCATTGATCGGGTCGCCGATGGCGATATCATCGACAAGGAGTTCTTTCATGTAGCCAGCATCATCAGTGTAAACGCGCTGGACGGGGCGACCTTTGTCGTCGGTGATGTCAAAGTAATTAACGCGTTTGTATTCAGCTCGCTGTTCGGCGGAGAGGGCGTCGTATTGCTCCTTGGTGATTTCGTCGCCGGTGACTTTATGCACGCCGATATAGCGCTGCCAGTGGCGATGAGTTTTGCCGGGGAGGAGATTGTAGAATTCGTCTTCAATCGGGCGACCGAGTTCGTCGGTTTCGTAACCGTCGTCGCTCATATTGTCGCAGTCGAAGGCGGCACCACGAAGTTCTTGTTTGTGCTTATTCATGCCGAACTTAGTGAAGACAATGCGACCTTCACGGCGGCGGCGCTCCTCGATAGCGGCGTTGTTAACGATGACTTGACCCATGATTGAAGTCTCACCGAGGTGTCCGAGACTACCAGCGCCGTTGCGAATGAGACGGTTGTAATTGACGGGATCTTCGAAGCGGTGGGTATTGGCGTCAATGTATTTATTGAGGAGCCAGCTCTGATCGCTCTGAGCTTCGTTAGCTTCACGGTAGCGCTGGGTAGAGTAATCGAGGTAGGCTTGGCCGCCGTCCTCGACGAGCTGATCGGCGTCTTTGCCGGCAAACTTGTAGGCGGAGACAGTATTAGCGTGATAGAGCTGAGCGGCTTGGGCACGGGTGGTGTAGACGCTAGTTCGCTTAGCATTGCGAGTGTAACGGTTAGCACGAGTGTAGGTGCGGTCGTTGCCGAGCTCATCGCGGCCGTTTTCGGAGGCCATTTTCATGTAAGCGCGGGCGTCGGCACGGGCGCTACGACCGTCGACGGCGGTCTTCGTGTCGAGCATGCGGAGTCTCTGACGGTAGTCGAGGTATTGGCGGAGGCGGGCGCTGCCGGAAGTGGAATTAAGGAAGTAATTCTGACGGCTGCGTTCGGCGTGTTCCATTCCCCAGCGAGTGGCAGTGCCACGGAGCGGGGCGGAGAGGCGGTGAAGACCGGCGTTGAGGTTGCCAAGTACGGTGCCAGACATTTTCATAAGGGAGAAGGAGAAGAAGAGCGGGAAAACTTGGACGCCGAGACCGAGAATGATGCCGAAGGCGCCGCGAGAGGATGCCATAAGGGCATAACCCGCGAGCTGGGAGGCGCCAAAGAGGACGCTAAAAAGCGGATAGAAGACGAGCATGCGGGTGAGGAGGTTTTTCCATTGGATAAACCAGCGCTCAGTGTTTGGTAAGAGATAGGCGACAAAGGCGAGTGGAGCGATCATGATAAGGAGAGAGACGACAGCTTGGCGGGCGGAGACGGTAATGAGGGCGATAACAATAGAGATGAGGGCGCCGAGGATGGCGACGACGAGCATCCAGAAGAAATGACCAATACCGCCGGTAATACCAATGACGAGACCAGCGATAGCGGTGCCGCCGAGAAGTGAGCTAACGACACTGGAGAAGGAGATGTCGGCGAGGCCGGCGTAGACATCGGTAGAGGCGAGCATGTTATTCGTGACGCCGCTAAAGAAATCATAGATATTAGCGCCGATGAGGTTGCTGACGTCGACGGCAATGGAGCAGATAAGGTAACTTAGATTGACGAGGACGACTGCAATGATGAGACGCGGGAGGACGCGTTTGATGCCGTAATTGTTGATGCCGAGGCCGGTAAGCTGGGAATAGATGACGATGATGAGGAAGATAACAAAAACGATGTTGGTAAGATTGCGGGCGTATTGCCAAACAATGTAGATGGGGGAGGTGGCGTCGGTGGTAATAGGGTCGACGACGAGAAAGTCACTAATAATATGATAGATAGAGTCGATAGCTTTGGAGATAGTTTGGACGGCGGGACAGAGGACGTAGGAGAGGAGGCCGGTTTCGTCTTGACAGACATTGACGGACTCGTCAGATGGGGTTTCCTCTTCCTCTTCTTCAGGATCTTCGGGGATGTCAGGGTCTTCGACGAGACCTCCGCTAGGAATATCAGGGTCGGAAACGGTGCCGCCGCTGACGTTCCCTGGGTCATTGGTAGGCATGTCAGGGTCAGTGATAGTGCCGCCGCTGATGGGGGGTGTGGTGTCGTCGGAGATGGTGTCGGTGTTTTCGGCTGGGTCGTCGACGGCGTAAGCGGCTTGCGTAAAAGGTGAGGAAGTGGTTAAGCTAAGACTGCCAAAAAGCAGGCTCAAGGGGAGCAAAACGGCTGTGGCTAGTCCTTTTAGAATTTTTTGCATAACAAACTTCCTCAATAAACCCGCGTATTACGGGGTATACTTTCATTATAGCACACATAAGCTTTTTCGTCAAGACCTTTTCGGGATGAAAAGGTCTTGCAGCGGGCGGCGCCTTGGAAAAGCGAATGAATTCGCTTTTCGCTCGGTTTCTACGCTGTTCAATAGTATTTTGGTGAAATTGGGAAAAATGTAAAAAGCTGAATATCTGTTGGATTTTTGGGAAAAGAATGATAAGATAATGGTATGAAACGGATTATTTTGGGAACTTTGGGGGTGATGATGGTGGGTATGATAGGGGCGATGGCGCAGCCGGCGATGGCGATTCCGGTATCGACGGGCCCGATTGATGATATCCCGGTGTCAGGGGGGCCGATTGAAGATCCAGATCCGGGGACGTCACCGACGACGCCGGCGACACCGAGCGTGGATCATGGTAATAATACAGGGTGCGGAGGGTCACTGCTGGGGTTCAAGCCGTGGTATGATGGGCTGTGTGCAAATGGTCAGATTAAAGATGTAAATGGTGAGGCGGAGCTGACGACTTTTATCTGGACGATTGTGTTGAATGTGATTTTTGATCTAAGTCTCGCAGTGGGATATATTGCAGTGGCGATGGTGATTTATGGTGGATATCTGTATATTATGTCGCAGGGTGATCCGGTGCGGATGGCGAAAGGTAAGAAGACGTTGGTGGCGGCGATTTCAGGGGTGGTAATTGCGATGGGGGCGACGGTGATTGTGAATACGCTGAAGCTGGTACTGGGTATCTCGGCGGGGGGTTGGGATCAGGGTACAGTAACGCAGGAGCGGGTGGACGGGGTGTTTGCCTGGGCGTACGGCATGGCGGGTCTGGTCGCGGTAATATTCATTATTAAGAGTGGGGTTGACTACTTGATGTCGAGCGGAGATCTGTATAAGACGAAGAAGGCGACGCAGGGGCTGATTGCGTCAGTGATCGGTCTGGTGATAGTAATCTTAGCCTCAGTGATTACAGGATTTATTACGAGTTCATTGGGAGGAGCAATGTAATGTTGAAAAAGGTATTGGTGAGCATAATGATGTTGGGCGTTCTGGCTGTAGGAGGATTAGTAGCAGCACCGGTGTATGCGGATAATGATGTGTGTTCGGATCCGAATATATCGGAAGATATAAAAGCGGCAGCGGGATGTAAGACGACGACATCGGCAGATACGGTGATAAATAATGTAATCCAGGTCGTATTGTCGCTGGTAGGGTTGCTGGCGGTGGGGGTGATTATCTATGGGGGGATTACTTATACGATAAGTGCGGGGGATGCGGCGAAAGTGCAGCGGGGTAAGAATATCATTCTGTACGGGATTGTAGGGCTGGTAGTGGCGCTGCTTGCATATGCGATTATGTTCTTTGTGAGTGGGGCGTTGAACGGGTAGTTTAGCTTGTTTTATGGGTCTCTGAGGAAAAAGTAGACCGCGAAAAGTCTGGACACATCTAGGCGAATACGATATGATTATAAGTAGAGTAGATAAAATCAAAGGGAGTAATAAATGAAAAAGCTATTGTTAAATGTAGTGGCTGCAGTTTTGACCGTGTTTGGCTTGACGGGGATTGCGGCGATGTCTCCAGCAGCTTATGCTGACGGAGGGTCGTATTATTGTGCGCCGACAGGACAGTGGGTGGCAACGATTGCCGACTGTACGGAAATGGGTGAGTCTAACATTAACAACAATAATCTGATGCAGACTGTGAAGACTATCATCAACGTAATCATCGGTATCGTTGGGTTTATTGCAGTAGTAATGATTATTCTTGGTGGTATTAGCTTTATTACTTCTCAGGGTGATTCTGCGAAAGTTACGAAGGCAAAGAATACCATTCTTTATGGTGTAGTAGGCTTAATCGTAGCGATTCTGGCGTTTGCAATTGTGAACTTCGTACTTAGCAGCGTGTTTAGTGCAGGCGCGTAGTAGAGCTTGATTATTAACGTATAGGAGAAGATGAAGATGTTGAAGAAGATGGTGATGATGGCGGTACTGGCGGCGAGTGTGGTGTGTGGTTCCCTAGCGCTGACGTCGGGTGAGGCGATGGCGGCGGTAACTTGTCCGACTGGGTCGATTCATGCTGGAAGTCAGGTGACAAATATTGCAGAATGTAACGTTCCAAAAGATCAGCAAGACAAGGGACTGATGGAATATGTACAGACGGGGCTGAATGTAGTGATCTCGATTGTAGGTCTGGTTGCGGTAGTGGTGATTATTCTTGGCGGGATCACTTTTGTGACGTCGCAAGGGGATGCGCCAAAAATTACGAAGGCAAAGAATACGATTCTTTACGGAATCGTGGGGCTAGTGATTGCGATCTTGTCGTTTGCGATCGTAAACTTCGTGCTTAGTAGTGTGTTCTCGGGCGGAAAGTCAACTGGTTCGGGGTCGGATTCTGGGAAGACTGAAGGTATGATGCTGTCGTTGTAGATCGATGCTGTGATATTGCAAAAGAACCGTCTGTTTGGCGGCTCTTTTGGCTAGTGATTGTTGATTAGTTATTCACGGCCGTAATCGTCACGGTAGTAGAATATTCTCCAGCAGGAAGTGTAGGAGAAATAGATACCCCTATACCGAAAGTATGTTTAGTAGCTTGAGCTTCTTCATTATATTCTTCTGTATTATAGTAAGTAGTAGGATTAATAGTTATAGCAGAATAAGTAGAGTTATCCTGGTTTAGTATACCCCAGGCATTAGTCTTAGCTTGGACATTGAAGGAGGCTGGGATGGAGTTAGTAGAAATCGGTTCTTCGGAAGATACGGAATTAGTTAGTGAAGTTTTACTTGCACTAAGTTGTACAGCATAAGTAGTATTAGCTGATACTGTTGCACTAATAGTTCCGGTAGTTACTTTATTTGGATCTACTTCTTCTTTCATACCGGAAGTAGCATCAATACTAATTACTGGAGATACTCTGACTGCTACTACATTTACATCCTTTGATGGCCAGCCTTCGGCGATGCATCGCACGGATAGCCCATGATATTTTTCACGTAAATTAGATGGGTTGATAAACTTATCACTGAAAACAAGATTTAAGGCACGCGGACTATCAAGGGATTTACTAGACCAGTATAGTCCACTATCGCCCACAAGATGCGCAGAGCCACTATCGCCCTTAATATATCCGCTAGCTGGAAAGAAGGTGCCGCCCATCATTACACTATTTCCGCCAATCCAGTGACCATTCTTGTCAGCATAAGTAGAGAACCCAGCAGGGTCGGCGTCTGGGAACTTTTTATAGAGATTTTGAAATGCGCCAGTTTTACCACCTGCTGGTAACTTCCATCCTTTTGGGCAAATACTAGATTTAGCATTATCACTGATTATTTCTGCAGTGCCTGTACCGGCGGTAGCAGTATACCAGTTGTAGTAAGCACCGTAATTAGTATCGTTATCATAGTAGGCATGCAATTCATCTATAGTATTACTATCCCAGAGGGCGGAAGGTGGAATCGTAAAGTCTGCACTCACATCGGAGTCTGCGGAAGTAATCTCTTTATCTATAATACGTAAGTTTTGCGTCATCCAACATTTGCTATCGGAGAGCTTCGCTACAATATAAGTAGAGTTATCACGAATGTCGGTTAAAGTATGGCTAGTACCAATTTCTGTATTATCACAAATGTAGGGTTTCATTTCTTGCATAGTATTAATACTAGTAATATCAGCACCAGCAGCATAAGTTTTATCAGTATTATAATAAGTAAGTAACGCTAAGGATGACACAATACCACAAATAAGAGTTAGTATACATATATAATATATGTAACTTTTATAACTATGTTGATAAGGTTTAGTTTTCTTTATTTTTAGCATTATGCCCTCCTTTGGCGTATGTGTTGTGAAAACTCGCAGGAGGCTCATTTTTGTAAACAGGATATAACTGGCTAGGTTATATAACTTATGCATACAGGTAGACAAACATGCATAATACAAAAATGGCACCACGAGGGTGTTCATTGCTTACAGAAATTGAAACTCGAGTTCGAATTACACTTTCGTAGGCTCCCTAATGGTGCCATCTCAATACGAAAATGTATATAAACTCTCATTCAAAAATATTGAGTTTGTTTCTATAAGCAATGAACAGTTTTATTATAGCATACGGACTGTAGGTTTGTGATAAAAATAAGTGAAAAAGTCAAAATGTTATGCTTCTCGCAGGAGGAGAGGATGATTTCCCGTCTAATAGTGAACCAAAAACCGCTCCGAAATGGAGCGGAATTGGTGTGTGAGCAAATTAAAACTCGGTGACTTATGAGATCTTAAGTCTAGAAGAAATCGGAAATTACTGAATCGCGATGCGGGTCGGGCGGTCGAGCTTTTCTTTCTCGAAGGTGATCGTGAGAACACCGTCTTTCAGGTCGGCACGAACGGAATCTTCATCTTCTTTCACCTGGACAGGGAGAGCAATCGTACGGGAGAATTCGCCCCAGTAACACTCTTGGATGTGCCAAGCGGTGGTATTTTCGTCTTCGCCGCCACTGAGAATACCAGAAATGGTCAAGATATTGTCAGAAATTGTGACGTTTAAGTCAGACTTAGAAATACCGGCGGTACGCGCTTTTACTACTAATTTGTCGGCGGTTTCGTAGACATCCACAGCGAGTTGTCCAGGAAAATCGTCGGTATCGCCCCACCCATCATTTACCCCCGGTTCTGATGGTTCTTCAACGCTCAGCGCAGCCTTTGGGCCAGGTTCAGCGACAGGAGTCGGATCCGTGTCGGTGAAGAAGGCAGCTGCTAATTCGTCTTCCATCAGCATGTCGGCATCATTATTACTACGAGCCATGCTTGAATTACCTCCGTTATGTTGTTATGCTTTATTATAATGGCTTTTTGTAGTAAAATCAATAGTAATTATGGGTTTCGTTGTCAAAAATACAACAAGATGTGGGTTGTTGGACTTGCTTTGCCCGCATACCTGTAGAGGTTGCGGACGACTGGGAGCGGTTTTATGTGAGTGTTGTAAAAATGACATGCTTGCTAAAAATGAGTGGATTTGTCCCGTCTGTAAAAATGCGTTTGCGAAATCTTCGGAAAGTTGCAAAAATAACGGAGGTGATTCCCTGTCATATTTGGGCCATTGTCCAGAATGTGAGGTGAAATTTGAGAACTTGTGGGTAGGGGGCTGGCGTGAGGGTGTGCTGGAGAAAATGGTCGAGGAATATAAATATCAGTCGGTGCGGGCGATGGATGTGGAGATGGTGGAATTGATCGACCGGCGAATCCCGGAAGACTTTGGTGAGGATGAAGAGATAGTGGTGGTTCCTTTGCCGACGATCGGTAGGCATGTGCGGGAGCGAGGATTTGACCATACATTAGAACTGGCGAAGAAGCTAGCGAAGCGAAGAGGATGGAAATGCGAAAGGGTGCTGACGCGAGAGGCGGATACGGTGCAAGTCGGGGCAAAGGTGGCGGAGCGCGAGGAGCAGGCGAAGAAGGCTTATGTGGTGCGAGGCGGGTTGGATGCGAATAAGCATTATATATTACTGGATGACGTGTGGACGACGGGGGCGTCGATGAGGGCAGCAGAAAAAGTAATGCGGGCAGCTGGGGCTGTCCGCATGTCGGTGGCTGTGATCGCTGTCAGTAGGTCGAAAAATTAGACTGTAGTGACGGAGCCGATGGCATCGAGGACGAAGTTAATAATCGCGTAAGCGAGGAAGGCGATGGCGAGACCGATGATAGCATAGAGGACGGTGTTTTTCGCGTCGGTGATTTTCTTACTGTCGCCGCCGGAAAGAATGTAGCGGAGGCCGCCCCAGACGAGCATGAGGACGGAAATGGCGCCGATGACGTAGAGGGCGAGGTTAGAAAAGCGGGTGAAGACGCCTTCAGGCCCAACCAGCTCAGCAGGCATACCGTCAGCGCGGGCGGCTTCGGCGCCTTCCTGGACGGTGAGAGCCATGGCTTTGCCAGCAAAAAGAGTAACGGCGGTGCAAATGCCGGTGATAATTTGTAACATAGATTTTGCAAATTTTTTCATTGTATTCTCGCAGTTAATTAATGAAATCTTTGCACCATTATAGCATAAAGATGGAAAAGTGTATAGAGATTCGGGGACAGAGTGGTTTGTGGGTTGGGAAAATGATTGAAAAGTGGAAAAATGTGGTATAATGAGGATACTGGAGGGTTACCCAAGTGGCTGAAGGGGACGGTTTGCTAAATCGTTAGTCTGGGGAGACCTGGAGCGGGAGTTCGAATCTCCCACCCTCCGCCA
>CAPHDI010000008.1 GCA_948623715.1 uncultured Candidatus Saccharibacteria bacterium
TGTATTGATAGGACCCAGTGGCGCCCTTTTACCTATCTACTTCCGTTGGTACGCCACATGCATCTTTTCTATACCAACAAAAAGGCACCACGAGGGTGTTATCAAGACCAATTCTCAGAACGTAACGCAAAGCATTGCACTCATAAACTGGTACCTCGCGGTGCCTAGCTTGCTCATAAGTGGCAACACTCGCGTTACATAAAAAGTACGTTCTTTTACGAATTAATCTTGATAACAAGTTCATTGTAGCAAAACTTTAAGTATTATACAAGCCTAGACTTATGTGGCTTTTGTTTTGTAAAATATTTTATAATTACAACCTAGCGTCGGAAATGCTGCTCGACAAAGTAGCAGCTCAGCATAGCGACGATAAATCCAGCAAAGCTAAGCAAAATAATATAAGTAGGATTCGTAGCCCCTGGCACTGGCGTAGAAGTGAGCGGAATTTCCGGAGTAGGCGAAGCTTCCGAGACGACCGTAGTAGACAGCTCTGAGGCAGGAGCGAGACCGACGACGGCTGCGGGACTGAGGACCTCTACGGGAATATCAATAATGAAAACCTCCAGAGGTCTCTCTGTCGGATCGGATACGGGCATCTCGATAGGATGGTCGGCGAGGATCGTATCTGTAACCGCTTCTGGAAACTCTAGGATAGTCACTTCCCTAGCGTCGATGACGGAGACCGAGGAAAAATCGACTTCCTCTGCCGATGAGTTAGATTCTTCATCGGTCGCCGAGGTGGCGTCTTCGTCGGGACGGGCGAGGGTACTAATAGATATATAATTATTCTCGGGTTTAGGGACATTATTACCGCGGAGAAGGCGATAGCTAAAAACTCCGCTTAGGACGAAGGCGACAAGCGCAAGCAAAAGCAAACCCTTGCGACGCATGAAGTAATCCCAAATCCTAATCATGCCTACATTATAGCATAAAAGTAGTAATAATACAATTATTATAATATCGATTACTATAAATTCGCCCAGTGTGTTATAATTATATTATGAAAAAATTCAACACTTCGCCGATCAGTGGCATGCAAGAGCTTTTACCGAATCTCCAGATGGAGTTTAATCGTCTTAAAAACGGGATTCATGAGGCTTTTCAGGCGCATGGGTTTCAAGATATTGAGACGCCGACAATTGAGCGGACGGAAGTGTTGCTAGCGAAGGCGGGGGGGGACACCGAGAAGCAAATCTATAAAGTAGTGAAGACTGCCGAGACAGCAAGCGATGCTGATCAGGCGCTTCGCTTCGACCATACCGTGCCGCTAGCGCGCTATGTGGTCGAGCATATGAACGACCTAGCTTTTCCGTTTAAAGTGTCGCAGATCGGACGGAATTTTCGCGGGGAGCGTGCGCAGAAGGGGCGATTCCGGGAATTCTATCAATGCGATGTAGATGTGATCGGCTGGCAGAGTCTACCGATCGCGTATGATGCGGAGGTGATCCGGACGCTAATGGATGCGCTACAAGTACTCCCAATCGACAAGTTTACAGTACGAGTTAGTAACCGAAAATTATTATCTGGTCTACTTGAGGCGACAAATTTAAACCAGCAGGCGACGGAAATTTTCGAGATCGTCGATCATGCAGAGAAAGTACCGGCCGAGGTGACGGCAGGAGTGCTCACAGAACTTGGAATCGGCGAAGAACGCGTGCAGCAAATCCTTGATTTTATTAAAATTCACGGGGAGCGTGCGGAAGTCATCCCGCAGCTACGGGCGATGCAGCTTGATAACGCGACTTTCCAGGCGGGAATTGATGAACTAGATACAGTTCTAGGCCTGTTGGAAACTCGAGCAGGTGAGCGGATGCAGGTAGTAGCAGACATGCTGATTGTACGGGGGCTTGATTACTATACTGGGACAGTCTTCGAAACTATTGCACCGGAGTATCGCGAAATCGGCTCGATCTGTAGCGGCGGTAGATATGAAAACTTGGCGCAGCACTACACGGATCAGGCATTGCCAGGCGTGGGCGGTTCAATCGGATTGACAAGATTGTTCTATATTTTGCGAGAAAGAGGGCTGATCGCAGAGAGTGAGACGAAACCGGTTGATATTTGTGTAATCCCGATTAGTGCAAATGAATATACGACCGCAGAATACGCAGCAGCGCATCTACGACGCGAGGCGGCGAGAGTCGACATCGTCATGACCGATAAGAAACTCGGCGATAAGATCAAGTATGCGAGCAAAGTTGCGAAATATATGATCATCGTCGGTGAAGATGAAGCGAAGAGCGGAAAGTTTACGATTAAGAATCTTGAAACTGGAGAAACGAAGGAAATAAGTTTCTAGCCTTATCATGAAATGGGCGCGTCATGGTGGTGCGCCCATTTTTTTGATTCTTAGTTAGTTAGTTTTGTTTAGCCCGGCGTCGAGATAATATTTTACATACTCCCAATCCCAGCTACTATCAAAACCAGAGCTAGTGAAACGGTTAAACTTGAAATAGGGCATACCATTAGCGACCTGGGCGGCTTTGCGGGTGTTCGCCTCGATCTCGGCGACAGTTTCGTGATTGTTGACACAGTTATCAAACTGTTCGCCAAGGCCGATCTCATGGCCAATCTTTAGCCAGTAGTCATCGGGCATATCTTTGATCGGCTGAGCGGTCTTGCTGGAGCCGATACCCTTAGAATGATAATCGTCCCAGAGATGTTTAATCGCGCCGTGGTAATATTCCCAGAATTTACCCTCGTGCATAGCACAGTAGCTCGCCTCGGCAGAATCGCGCGACATCTGTGCACCGTTCCCTTCGTAGAGAAAATCAGTCAGCCGCAGCTCGAAGAGGATGTCATTCTCAGCAAGGTAATTCTGAAATTCATCCCAATGCTCCATGACCTGGCGAGAAAAGACGTCGCAGTACGGACACATGAGGTCAGTATACATAATATAATAATTCTTCGCATTGAGATTGCCGACAGTGGTTTCCTGATTCCAGACTTGATCACCTGGAGCCTGACGAGAAGTGAGGCTAAAAATGATCAGCAGAGCGAAGAGTGCTGCGACAATGACAATGGCGAGAGTGCGCCAGATGCGACCATTATTATTAGTAAGCGAATTAGCGTTCTCCATCGGAAACTCCTTTCTCTTTGACTGGTGGATTATGTGCGGCGGAATGACGTTGGCGATATTTCTCATCAAGGATCATGGCATAGGCGTCCTTGCCGATGCGCTTTAGAGTGAAGAGGGCGAGGATGACGGCGCCGGCAGTCAAGAGTCCAGAGAGAACTCCGGCGAGAATATAACTGCTAGAACTAAAAATCGCGCCGATTACTGGCATGAGCAAAGTCGTACCGCAAGTCGGACAGCCAGAACCGAGAATAGCCAGCCCAGCGACGAGACCGGCGCTCTGGAGATTATCAGAATTCTCGACGCCAGCAATAAATTGCTCGCGACGATTCCGACGCTTCTTGCGCCAGACGAAGACAACCAGGCCAATGAGAATACTTTGTAAAAGCGTAATCAAGAAGAGGAGGAGCCAGTCCCAGAAATTACGTCCAATGCCAAAAATGGCAAGGAAGTTATCACCGAGGATCTTCAGCTTACCAGCGAAGTCAGTTGCCCAGAAAAGATTTAGGGCGGCAGTGCTACTAGACAATAAGTTCATGATAGTGCCGAAGATTAAAAAAGTAAGTATAGTAGTAATAAGAAATTTCGGGTCGCGCGTAGCGAGGAGGACCCCGGAAAGAGCCATTTTCCATTCATCCAGCCAGCGGTCAAGGCGGGCACCGATTTTACCTCCGCGTTTCATATAACTATTATAACACAGGTAATTCGTCCTGTGGTAATTCTACTAAAAATTCCCGGCCATAGAAGGCCGGGATAGAAAGGTGCAGTTAGCTGTCCTGATAGCGACCTTCGCGCGGGAAACCGCGGCGGCGGAGATGCTCGTCATCTATCAGCTGCTGGACCAGGGCGGCCTCGATGCTGGACTTAGCCGAGGAGGCGATCAGAGTGCCGGCGCGATATTGGACCACGAGTTCGCAGATAGTCGCAACGGACTCCACATTTAGCGGCAACAGGACTGTTGCGCTCTGAAGAAAACGGTCGCGAAACGTGAACGTCGCCTCACGGTCAGATACGTCGAGATTCCAGCCCGGCGTACGCTCGATATAGGCTCGGGCGTCCCTCGTGCCGAGCTCGCGAACGAACGCGTTGCGCGACAGCGGGCTACGCCCGGAGACGCGGGAAGCGGGCTGATGTTGCTGCTTGCGTGGATTGTTTGCCATGAAATTTTACCCCCATTTCATTTCGCAGGACACAAACTGGTCGGTGGATGCTAACAGGCATAACGTTTTTCAGTGCCATTTATGGGTCCTAGAACTTGAAAATGTACTGAAATTTTCGTAATGCCAAACTGCCTGGAATACCGGAGTACCCCATTGTCTCAATTGTAGCACAGATTAGGAAAATTGTCAATAGCACTATGTTCGGGTTTTGCGTTTTTACAGGGGTGAAATTGTGGAAAAATCATAATCATTTTTGCATATTTTTCGGAAAAATCAATATTGACGACAAGCATTGGCGTGATAAAATAGTAGTAGAACTCGGACGAGATCTGACGTTGAGGGTCGCCCGAATTCAGAAAATACAAAATAATCGCATGGTGGTTTTAATGCGTATATTCTCTTAAAAATCCTACCGTCTGGTAGGATTTTTGATTAGGCCAGATATACCGTAACGAGGCACAACTATAATAGCCTCAGCGCGGCGGCGGAGGCTATCACGATTAAGACTAGATCTTAGGACTCTTTTTTCTTGAAGAATTCCTTACCGAGGCCACAGAGCGGGCAGCGGTAGTCGTCAGGGACTTCGTCGCCGTAATAAACGTAGCCGCAGGCAGTGCAGACCCAAGCAGTCTTTCCCTGCTCAGTGGAAGTCTTGACGAGATCATCTTTGCGCTCCTGATATTCGGCGTAGGTGAGAGGTCGAGCATCGGGCTGGAAGAGATCGCCCTCAATCATCCGGCCAATGAAGAGAGTATGAGTCTCGTTCTCGATGGCGTCGACTTTATCGAGGATGAGGTAACCGACAGAATCTTTAATAATTTTCACGCCCTCGATTTCTTCAGTCTGGCAGGCAGCGAGTTTATCGATGTCACGTGAAGATTTGAAACCGAAAGTCTGGATGAGATCAGGGTTAACATCCTGACCGAGGACAGAAAGGGCGAAGCGCTGCGCTTTCTCAAGTAAAGCGTTAGTGTGATTATTTTTCGCAATGGCGACAGCGATAAGAGGCTGGTCGCTACCGCCGACGCGAGAGACAGCATCGACGATGCAGCCACCACCATCAGTAGTTAAGACATACATGCCCTGGGTGATTTTGCGGGTAATTTTCTGGTTCTTCATATTTTCTCCAAGATTAGGTTAAAACTATTATATTACAGATTATTTAAGACGGTCTTGAAATTTCTCAAAATTAACATAAAGAAAGGCGAGGTCTTCGATGAGGAAATTGTCGACCTTTGTGCGGTGAGTGGCGATGCGCGTAGAGATGATTTTCGCGAGGATAGCGGGAGTGAGAACGATGAGAGCGATAGCAAGGGTAGAGCCGAAGGCGGAGATGAATTTCTGCGAGTCAATAATGCCGGTGTCGGTGTCGTAGGCTAGGAGGACAATCGACGAAAGTGCAACTGCGACCGACAAAGTCCATTCAAGGAGGTTTGGCTTCGATTCGACGGGGCGCTGGCGTTCGAAATAATTAATAGCGAGCTTAAGATCATCCTTGCTGTTAAGATTATGGCGGCGCAGATCAGAAATGAGGTTATCGATGCGGAGGCGATCATCATATTCAATATAGAGGGCAAGCTTCGCACGGGTGTTGCGGCGCTTCTTAGAATCGTCTAGCTCCTTGAGGCCATGACGAATATCGCGGACGAAAAAGATGATCACAAAAAGTGGGAGTGCGGCCACAGTCAAGCTATAAATCAGCCAGCGATCGGCGCCGAGGACAAAATCGGCGATCAGAGCGAGCGCGACGATTAAGACCGCGCGCGGCCAGTAATACGCAGAGAAACGACGCTCCTGTAGGCCTTTCTTGTATTGTTTTTCGATTTCTGTAAACAAAATACCTCCTGTTGGGTATATTATAGCATGAAAAACGCTCAGCTAAAAGAAAGTGCTCGACGCTTTAGCGCGAGGAAGATTAGCCGCTGCCGTGGTTAGTAATAAAGAAGGCAACTTCTTCGGGCGGGATGGCGGCGGGCATGGCGAGGATCTCGTCGTAATTGATCGCGCTATTGTCACAGAGACTAGTGTACATGCCGAGCCACTCGGAGTTCCAGAGGTGCATTTCTTGCTCGAAGAGAAACTGACAGGCGGGCTGATCATAAGTATAATGTGGATCAGCTTTAATGCTGAGACGTTGGAGCCAAATGTCGAGATATTCGGTATTTGGGATGTCGGAGAATTTCTCGCGGACGTGAGTAATGATTTTCAGGACAGTAGCGGGATCGCGAGCTTCAAGGTATTTGCTCAGAATCGCAATGCAATGCGGCCAGACACCAGGATTAATGTACATAATATCGAGAAGGATGGCGGCGATTTGCCAGACATCATCAGCGCAGCGAGATTCGCAGACTTCGCGCTGATAGAGCTTACTGAGAGCGGCCTTGAGGCTGCCGCAATTCGGATATTTGCGACCGAAGTCGCGGATGAAGAGGAGACTTTTTAGGATACTGAGCTTATTTTCGCCGAAAATTAGCGGGTCGAGGGCGCGCCAGGCGAGACGATCGGGCTTAAAAGCGAAATTGATGACATCTGAGGTGAGAAAAGTTTTCGATAGGTTAATTTTTAAGTCAAACTCAGCGAGGGTCTCGACGAGGACTTTCATGGCTTTGCGAGCAGTAGTGGCATCGTTGGCAAAAATCCGGTAATCGTCGCGATAGCGCAGGATGAAAATATCGAGGATACCACCCAGACGCTCGAATAAAATTCCGTCGAGAAAGCTCAAGATAATTTCGGCGAGAAAATCCATGAGGACGGAGCCCTGTGGGATGCCGCGAGTCTGACCATAGAGCATGTCGCCAAGGAGAAGATGGATCTGCTCGCCGATAGCTGGAGCCTCAGGATTATCGGGATCGCGGAGCGCCCAAGGCAGTAGGCGGAGCGGGAGCGTATCGTAACAATTGGTCATGTCGGTAGCGAGCATATATTTATATTCGAGCGCCTTGCGAACGGTCTCGTTAGTAAAATTCCCTGCCCAGTTGAAGATATCCTGCTCGTTTTTATTAATCTTGCTGGTCGGGGCTGGGATCATGCTGGCGCAGACGATGCGAGGATTGCGAAAGCGCTTCACGCGGCTACGAATATAATTCCAAGTGGTTTCCTGGGTGAGGAGGTGGACAATCTCGGTATAGAAGAAAGGGTGGACGATCTGATACTTGCGCCAAGCATATTCACCATCCTTATTATAGATAATCGGGTAGTTGATGTCGCTAAAAGTGCGCGGATGAGCGGATTGATGATAATAATCGCATAAATTTTGTTTCCATAGTAATTCACGAGTTTTTGTGAGGATGCGATCGAATTGGAAGTAAGATGGTAAAGCGAGCGAAAAGTAGCTACGCGGGCGAAAGAAAAATCTCTTCGCCGACTTATAGTTCATATCTAAGATAGTTTTCACGGAATACTTTTTGTTTGAATGGTGCGTCTGGACGGGGCGCGGAGGCGGGCGGCAATTTTAAGGTTATTTTAAGCCGGACGTCATTGATTTTTCCTATTATAGCACAAGAATTAAGATACGCGAGAAAAAGTCGGTTGTCGAGTTTGGGATTATCGATTGGAGATATGTTATAATAGAGTTAATTATGGGTAAATTAGAAGATATTGTAAGTTTATGTAAACGACGGGGATTTATTTTTCCGGGGTCAGACATCTATGGCGGAATGGCCGGAACCTGGGACTTCGGACCACTGGGCGTAATGCTGAAGCGAAATATTATGCAGAGCTGGTGGCACTTTTGGGTTGATCAGCGCGATGATATGTATGGTGTGGATGCGGCGATCCTGATGAATCCGCGGACGTGGATAGCGTCGGGGCATGTCGATACTTTTAATGACCCGCTAGTAGAGTGTAAAGCTTGCCACGGGCGATTCCGGGCAGACAAATTAGTCGACGGGGCGACGGAGAGCATTACGACAGAGGAATTCCTCAAGGCGAATGTAAAGTGTCCGACTTGCGGAAAAACTGATTGGGGCGAAGTGAAAAAGTTTAACATGATGTTTACGACACACGTCGGGCCAGTGGCGGACGACGGGTCGATTGCATACCTTCGTCCAGAAACCGCGCAAGGTATTTTTACGAATTATAAAAATGTCGTCGATACAATCTATCCGGACATCCCCTTCGGGATTGCGCAGCAAGGTAAGGCATTTCGGAATGAGATTTCGCCGCGGGATTTCATCTTGCGCGATCGCGAATGTACGCAGATGGAAATCGAATATTTCGTGAAGCCAGATCAGTGGGAAGAGGCGTTTGAGCAAATGCGGGCATTGCAGCATGTCTTCCTAGAGGAGCAGATGGGGCTGCCGGTCGATAAAATTCATGACTATGAAGTACCAGCAGAAGACAGGGCGCATTACTCAAAGCGGACGATTGACATGATGTTTGACTATCCAAATGGCGAGGAAGAACTGATGGGATTAGCCTATCGGACGGATTTTGACCTCGGGAATATCCAGCGTGAGTCAGGCAAGTCGATGGAATACCGCGATAAGAATACAGGCGAGACTTTCGTACCGCACGTGATTGAGCCGTCGATCGGGTTGGAGAGATTATTCCTCGCGATCGTGTCGTCAGCTTATTGGCAAGATGGTGACCGCGTAGTCTTACGTCTGCCAGAAAATTTAGCCCCGTATAAGTTCTGTGTGTCGCCGCTTCTGAAAAACAAACCTGAACTAGTCGAAAAGGCGCAAGAGGTGTATAAATTATTGAAAGATAAATATACTTTCGTAACTTGGGACGATTCCGGCAATATCGGTAAACGTTACAAGAAGCAGGACGAGATCGGAACGCCGAAGTGCGTGGTAGTGGATTTCGATACACTAGAAGATGATTCCGTGACGGTGCGGGATCGAGATACGACTGAGCAGGAGCGAGTGAAGATTTCTGAGCTATAGTTTCCTTGCGTGATCCCTGAATCTAAGTTATAATACTTAGGTATGTCGAAGGAAAAGAATGAGAAAAGTACAGTAACGCGCACTCTGCATTATTTTTGGCAGGAGATAAAACGGTATAAGTGGTATGCGTTAGGGGCGTTTATTTCTACGCCGATCGTGGTTTTTGTGCGGGCGATTTTGAGTGCAATCGTTTTCGCGACGATCATCGAAAAAGTTTCATTAGGATTACCGCTAGATCAGCTACTAGGAGAAGTTATTCCGTACGTAATCGCTTACTTAGTAATATATACGGTAAGTAAACTAGTTTTGGAAGAGCTGCGACTTTTCTGGACATGGAAGATGGAGGTCTTGTCGATGTACAACCTTGCTAACTTGTGTTTTGATACGATTTCAGCGCAATCGATGCAGTTTCATAGCGATAGATTTTCTGGATCATTAGTATCGCAGACAAATAAGTTCGTCGGGGCCTACGAGCGAATGATGGACGTCCTGATCTGGGATGTGTGGCCGATGTTTTGTTACATCATTTTCGTAGTTATCGTCTTATGGCAGCAGGCGGCATGGTTTGCACTGGGGATTATCGGACTGGTAATTATTTATACTATCATCTCAAAATTAACGATGGGCAAAATTGCACATTTGTTCGACGAGGAAGCAGCAGCGTCGACGAAACAGACTGGACAACTAGCTGATTCAATTTCAAATATTATCTCCGTGAAATCTTACGCCCGAGAGCGTCATGAGCGCGGGCGATTCCGTAATTTTTCGCAAAAAGTCGAGGATTCGTCGCTTCGGACGATGCGTGCGGTGATCCGTCGTGATATGATGTTCGCAGCAGTACAAATTGGAATTACGGCGTTACTGCTGGGGTTTCTGATCTTTGGAAATGCGTGGCTGGGGATTTCGGTGGCAACGCTGATTTTGATTGTTGACTATGCAAACGGAATTATGGGCGAATTATGGAGCATTAATAATATTTTTAAGAACTTCAACCGCGTATTTGGCGATGCGCATGAGATGACGCTTATTCTCGATACTGTTGATGATGTAGTGGATGCGGCAGATGCGAAACCGCTAGAAATGCATGAGGATTCGGTAGAATTTAAAGACATTACTTTTCAGCATAGCGATGCGAAAGGTCCGATTTTCCAGAACTTTAACCTGAAGATTAAACCCGGTGAGCGGGTGGGGCTGGTAGGAGTTTCCGGCTCAGGCAAGACAACTTTGACGAAGTTATTACTAAGATTTGCAGATGTAAGTGAAGGTGAAGTTTTGGTCTCGGGGCAAGATATTAAGAAGGTTGCTCAGGAGAGTTTACGTGAGAACGTCGCCTATGTACCACAAGAGACAGCGCTATTCCATCGGTCGATCGCTGAGAACATCGCCTACGGTAAACCTGATGCGACTCCAGAAGAAATTCAGCGCGCAGCGAAACTGGCGAATGCACATGATTTTATTATGGAGCTACCAGACGGCTATGATACGTTGGTCGGGGAGCGCGGGATTAAATTGTCCGGCGGACAGCGGCAGCGCGTAGCGATTGCACGAGCTATTCTCAAGGACGCACCAATATTAGTATTAGATGAGGCGACTTCGGCGCTGGATTCGGAATCGGAGGCATTAATTCAGGATGCGTTAAATAGCCTAATGAAGGGCAGGACGAGTGTAGTGATCGCGCATCGCTTATCGACCGTGGCAGATCTTGATCGAATTGTAGTACTGCAGGATGGGGAAATCGTCGAACAAGGCAATCATCATGAGCTATTGAAAAATCTCGATGGCGTCTACCATCACTTATGGTCGCGGCAGTCGGGTGCGTTCATGGAAGATGAATAGAAGACCAGGCTCTCAGCCCTGCGGATGTCTTTTAGCTGGCGATTTTATAACGATTAAAAATCGAGCGTAAAAGTTGTCTGGCCGGAATCGGACTTAGCGGTAAGCTTCCAGTTTTGGCGGTCGGCAAGGGATTTTGCAATGGCGAGGCCAAGGCCAACACCCTCAGAGCTCTTGTCGGTTTGATAAAAACGATCAAAGATATGTGGTAAAGCATCTGGAGAGATAGCGGCGCCGTCATTCGTAATAGATACCGACCTCGATGAAAGATGGATCGTGATAGACTTGTCACAATATTTTACGGCATTATCAAGCAAAATCGTAAAGATTTGGCTGAAAGCACCTTTGGCGATTTTAACTTTGCCGTCTTTTAGCTGAGTCTTGAGAACTAGATCAATTTTCTTCTGCTGAAGGCGGGGACGGAAGGGTGAAATTAAACTTTCGACCGCTTCGCGCAAAATAACAGTTTCACTGGCATTAGTCGCAGTGATGGCATTTTCAGCTCGGGCGAGAGCGAGAAGCTCGCGATTTAGCACTTCCATAAGCTTCACCTCCTGTGTAACGTTGTCTATCCAAGGATTATCTTTAATGTCGGCGACTTCGAGATTTGCCATGATGGCGGTGATCGGCGTCTTCATCTCGTGGCTAGCGTTGGCAATGAAATTCTTTTGCGCTTCATAAGCTTCGCGGACTGGGCGGATAGCGGTCTCAGCCATGATATAAGAAAGGATAGCAACGGCGACTTCTTCAAGCAGGCCAACAATAATTAGCGATACCAGGAGCGAACACAGCGCGGCTTTTCGCTCGGTCTTAATACGCTCATTAAATGTCTGTGAGACAACTTGCGTATTATAACCAGGCAGGATGATGCTAGCCGTGATTTCCTGGCGACGTTGCGCCTCAGCCTGCGCTACGGCATAAATTGATGAAAAAGATACTACTAGTACGACTGTAGTGACGGCAAGATTGATGAGAATCAGACGATTGCGTAAATGTCGAAACATAAGCTCCCGTTACTTTTTCACTAGCTTATAGCCAAGATTGCGAACGGTTTTGATCTTCGCTTTTGACTTAAGCTCCGCAAGTTTCTTACGAAGATAGCTCATGTAGACTTCGACATAGTTATCAGAAGAATTAGCATCATTACCCCAAGCACGAGCAAGGAGCTGTTCCTTATGCTGAATCTTCTCGGGGTTGCGAATGAGCGGCTCAAAAAGATCGGCTTCTTTACCAGTAAGAGCGATGCCATTGAGCGTGCGATTCTTTAGATCATATTCAAGATCGGCATACTTAATGACCTCACTGACCTGTAGAGGAGGGCGACGCGTAACGGCATTGATGCGAGCGATCAACTCCGCAGTCTTAAAAGGTTTTGCCAGATAGTCATCAGCACCACCTTCGAGGGCGCGGACTTTATCGTCAACCTCGGAAAGAGCAGAAAGCATAATGATCGGTGTAGTGAGGCCGCGTTGGCGGACGGTCTTCAAAATATCAACACCGGAAAGGTGCGGCAGCATAATATCTAAAACTAGGCAATCATAGCCGCCGCGGAGAGCCATATTAAGCCCCTCTTCACCATCGCCAGTCCAGTCGACGGCGATATGCTCTTTTTTCAGGAGATGAGTCACGGCCGAAGCGAGCCGCTCTTCATCCTCAACATATAATATTCTCATATTTCGAATTACACCTTATCTCACTGAATAAATCCTTAAAAACTAGGCTTACTCAATAGGATCTACGAATGGCTATTCCGAGGGGCGCGTCATCCGTAAGGCTTCGCGCTCCTCAGAGATACTATTCTATAACTTGTCTATTGCTCATTCCAGCGTTTAATGGAATCGGCAATAATTTTCTTTGCTTCGTCGAGGCCGGCGAATTCTTTAACTTCGGTAGTACCAGGTTTCTTGAGGTCTTTGTAGTGGTTGAAGTGGAAGCGAAGCTGCTCAATGAGTTTTTCAGGCAAATCTTCAATAGTCTCGTAGATGTTGCCGCTATTACGATCGTCAGCTGGAACAGCAATAATTTTGTCATCAACTTCGCCGTCGTCGACAAATTTCATGACGCCGAGAATGCGAGCTTTCATGAAAGTGCCGGTTGTAAGCTGGAGCGGACTAACTAGCAAAACATCGAGCTCATCACCATCTTCATCGAGGGTCTGAGGAATAAAACCATAGTTAGTAGGTTTCGCAAATAGATCCGGCTCGATGCGATCGATTTCAAAAGCGCCACCCGGAATATTGCGACGAAACTCAATTTTCTGAGTGCTACCCATAGGAATCTCGATTACGACGTTAATCTCGCCATTTTCGTAATCACCTGGGGTCAAAATTTTGTTAAAATCTGCCATCATAACTCCTTTAAATTATAGATTTATTATAACATACTTCGTAGAAATAACTACGACTTATTATGGTCATAATTTGACGGGGCGCCGAAGATCTTTTGCCCACGGGCGTCTTCAGGGAGATAGCTTTTATCAAGATGAAAACCGGCTTCCCATTTTTGACCCTCACCGAAACCGAGTTCTTTCATAAGTTTCGTCGGAGCGTTGCGGAGATGAATTGGGACGGGGCTGCCCATAGTTTTCTGAGCGAGAGCCTTCGCGCGGGCCCAGCCATCATAGCTTTCGCGACTTTTGCGAGCTTTAGCAAGGACGACGGCAACATGAGACAAGATAATTTCACCTTCCGGCATACCAACGCGCTCGATCGCCTGGAAGCAACTAACGGCGAGGTTGAGGGCGCCGTTACCGGCAAGACCAATATCTTCGGAGGCGAAAATAACCATGCGACGGGCGATAAATTTCGGATCTTCCCCGCTAATAACCATGCGAGCGAGATAATACAAAGTCGCATCGACGTCGGAGCCGCGCATAGATTTGATGAAAGCAGAAATATTATCATAATGGTAGTCGCCGCTTTTGTCGTAAATCGGCATCTTCTTACCGGCGGCAGTCTTGACGACTTCAGTATCAACTTTATCGGCAAGACTAAGAGAAAGTTCAAGGTCGCCGAGTGCAGAGCGGGCATCGCCACCGCTAAGCTCAGCGATTAGCTCAAGAGCGTCATTACTGATGCGACTTTCGACTTTTTCGGTCTTTACGGCGCGCTTTAAGACTTCGAGAATATCAGACTTCTTTAGCGCAGAGACGATCACGACACGCGAGCGAGAAATAAGCGGTGAAATAACTTCGAAGCTTGGATTCTCGGTAGTCGCGCCGATGAGAATAATGAGGCCCGATTCGACATGCGGCAGGAAGGCGTCTTGTTGTGCTTTATTGAAACGGTGAATTTCGTCCACGAAAAGCACGGTACGAGTCTGTAGGTTCCAGTTTACCCGGGCACGTTCGACGACGTCTTCGATGTCCTTTTTCTTCGCAGTGACAGCGGAAAGCTCGACGAAGTCGGCCTTGTACTCGCGAGCGAGAATCCGGGCGAGGGTAGTCTTACCAGTGCCGGGAGGACCCCAGAAGATTAAGTTGACTGGCTCGCCTTTTTTCACGATCTCAGTAAGAATCTTGCCATCGCCAATAATCGCGTCCTGCCCAATAACCTCATCAAGACTCTGAGGACGCATGCGTTCGGCTAAGGGGATACGGTTCATAATATATATTATAACATGTTTTAATTATAAGTGCTCATTAACGCTGACAACCGCATTGCCAGTTCATCAATCTGAGAAATTGTGGCGATAGATACAAGCGGTTTTTGCAGGATGAGGCGAGCGATTTTGATCTCATTTGCGCCAATAGTGCCACGCGGATCGGGGCGAAGCGCTTTTTCCATACCATCCCAAAAGTAAAATAAATCTGGCAATAAGTCGGCACCGTCGGTATTAGTCAAAAGATTAATCTCCTCGCCTGAAGCCTGGGCGAGATTAAGCGTCGTCCAAATGCGTACTAATGCGAGCGGTAACCCACGATGTAAGCCATCAAGCGCACGTTGAATAATCTGAAAATAATGCGGATTATCGATTTGCTCGGAAAGTTTCTCGGCTTTGCGAAGAAAGTCCGAGGCAAGTTCAAGACGGGTTAAGTCAGTAAGAATGTTGCCATAAAAATGTAACATTTTTGCGCTAGTGAGAGTGCCGAGATTACTGCGACCTTGATGGACGACGATATCAGCGACGGAAAAGAGTTCAATACCTCCGGCGAGACGGGATTTTTCTTTGCGGGCGCCTTTGGCGAGGGCAGAAATCTTTCCTTCGGGAGTAAGGAGATTAAGAATACGATCGGTCTCACCATAATTAGTACGGCGGAGGACAATAGCTTGCGTGCGGAGGTCATTCGGCACGATCAAGTACCTCCACGGCCGCTTCACTAATACTCGACGGAGTCATAGTTTCCTTTTGTAGAATAGTTTTTACATTATAGTATGATAGATCTTGGTGCGATAAGTCGAGTGAAGAAATGATAATAACTGGAATTTTCGCAGTGTCGTTATAGGAAGTAAGTTCGTTAAGTAAGCTAAAGCCATCAGGACCGCTAAGTAAAATGTCGAGGCAAATCAAATCGGGCAACTTCTTATTGAGCGCCTGGATGGCGGTGATGCCATTAGTAAAAGTATATAATTCGACCGGCTCGGATTGACTTTTCCGGATAGCGCGGGCGATACATTCAGACATAATCTGATCATCTTCGATAAGAAAAATAGTTTTCATATTTAGGGGAAAAGACAGGCCTGTTTAGAAATTGGTAATTCGACGAAAAAGCTGGTACCATCACGATGACGAACAGCACCAAGCTCGGCATGCATATAACTAGCAAAACAAGACGCAATATAAAGCCCTAGTCCAGAACTACCCGGGC
Source organism: uncultured Candidatus Saccharibacteria bacterium (assembly GCA_948623715.1). Lineage (GTDB taxonomy): Bacteria > Patescibacteriota > Saccharimonadia > Saccharimonadales > Saccharimonadaceae > Nanosyncoccus. Next base: position 15,766 of record CAPHDI010000008.1, read on the forward strand.
GCATAGCAACGTCGGTGGGTTGACGAAGCGAGCCGGACTGAAGTTTGCGCCAGATTTTCGTAGGAAGGGCCGGGCCGTAGTCGCGAACGTCGATACGAATGCGATTATTATTGTCGCTGACTTTCAAGACGCTAGTCGCATCGGCCTCAGAATAGTGCATTGCATTAGTGCAGAAATTATAGATAATACTATAGAGCAAATCATGATTCGCAATAGCAAGCTTCTGACGGTTATGATATTCAATGCGAATAGACTTATGGTCAAAGCCAAAAAGAGGCTCGACATCGCGGGCGACAGTCTCACAGACGCCGCGGACGCTGGTTGGCTCCATGGTGAAAAGCCCATCTTCGAGACGAGCGACTTTCGTAAGATCGTTGACCTGAAGCAGGGCGCGTTCGGAAACACTTACCATCTGATTACAGAGGCGGGTCTGAGTAGTAACGTCGTCAAAAACTTGGAGCGAAAGAGCAAGCTGTCGCATCAAACTTAGCGGCGCTTTTAGCTCGTGCGCAGCGACGAGAACGCTATTTACCTCACTTGTCATATCTTGATTATAGCACAGAGAGACTGCGAGGAGGAGATTTATTCGTTGAGAGTTACACTATCAAGAACACGATAAAAATCGTTTAGAAAAGTCTCGGCGTCGGTCTGAAGCATCACAGTCTTATCGCGAAGTTTTAGCAACATAATAGCGCCACGACGACCATTAGAAATCTCGCCAGTGTAGACGTTCGCAAGGACGCCGCCGACGGTCTGAGTTTTTAGCTCAAGCTTGCCGTTCTTAATGGAGTTCTCATAACTTTTTGCGACGGAGTCGAAGGAAGTATCACGAATTCGCACGCGCAGGGCAATAATCGCACTAGCGCTGACTGGCGGAACTTCGCGAGGGTTGAGGTAAGCTTCAAAATCGCCGCCATTCGCAGCATCTTTTGAAACGTAGACACTCCAAGTCTTCGGATATTCAAAACTAAAGCTACCGTAATCAACGGGGCCGCTAAATTGTTTATAATCATACTTTTCACGTTCGGCGAACTGCTCTTCCATTTCGGTGGCAGTTTCCTCGCGAGCAACGGCGACAGCACTAGTAATTTGACCGTCAACGTCAGTCGAGACGGCATCCCATTCAATGTATTTCTGAATATATAACACGATGAAGACGATCGCGACAATACTGACAAGTATCAAAAGGATAGTCTCAAAAAGCGTACCGCGGGATTTCTTCTGTTCTTCGTAGGGAGCAGCAAGTGGACTGCCATTAGCGGCGAGAGGCGCACCGGTATTGAGCGGGGCATTACCTGGCGCAGCGGGAGCAAAAGGTTGTTGAGAAGCCGGTTCGATCACACTACCACTGGGCATAGAGTTATTCTGCATATTCTTATTATACGACAGAACTTAATCTTTTGTAAAGTCCGCAATAACTTCGACTTGATTTTTTAACTCGGAAAGATCGCGTTCAATTTCCTTCGTGAGGTCGGCAGCAACTTGATATTTCTCGAGAGCCTGATCAAGCGAGAAATCATCACCATAAAACCATTCGACCTGCTCGTCGAGCTGAGCGAGTTTTTCAGAAACAGTAAATTCCGAAGTGGCTTCAGATTGAGTTTTAGTAGACTTTGTAGTTTTAGTGGCGACTTTGGACATGTTTTACCTCCGCGGTAATAAGTTGATTAGTAGTGGTAAGATTAATTTCACTGCCGGGGGAGATTTTGCCAGAAATGATGGCGTAGCCACGGCGCAGGACTGCTTCAGGATTCAGGCTCTGCAGAATTTTATTAACTTCATGAAGGTGAGATTCGGTCTGAGAGATTTTAGCGAAGATTTGCTGGCGGAGATCGTAAAGATGAGTTTTGAGATCTTCTTCGGTGCGCGAAATACGGTCGAGTATGATACGTTTCGTAGAAGCGAGCAGATCGTGACTACGGCGAATCATCTCGGAGCGGTCAAAAGTCAAGCGCTCGGCGGCATTAGACGGCGTAGAAGCGCGGACGTCAGCAGCGAGATCAGCGAGACTTTCGTCGACTTCATGGCCAATACCAGTCATGACCGGGATTCGGCTGGCGACGATGGCACGAGCGAGACCTTCGTCATTAAAGGCAGATAAATCATCAGCGCTGCCGCCACCACGAACGATAACGATAGCTTCGACCTCAGCACGTTGATTAAAATATTCGAGTGCACGAATAATCTGCTCCGGCGCAGCCATTCCCTGGACTTGAGTGTTGATTGTCTGAAGTTGCATCCCGCCCCAGCGGTTCTGGAGAATCTTGAGGAAATCGACATAGCCGGCGGCGCCCGTGGAAGAGATGATACCGATCCTAGAAAGTCCGCGCGGGATCGGACGCTTGCGCTCAGGAGCGAAAAGACCTTCGGCGGTGAGCTTTTTCTTTAATAACTCGAAACTTTTCTTAATACTTCCCTCTCCGACCGGAACAACTTGCGAAACAGTGAGAGAAAACTTACCCCAACGGGTGAGGCGCGGCGTGGCTTTAACGCGGACTTTCATGCCGTCGGTAAGCGCGGCCTTGAGTTGGCTGATAACCATGAAACAGCTAACACTGGAATCGCCTTCTTTTAGATCGAAGAAGACCCATTTGCCTTGATTAATTTTGAAACTAGCAACTTCGCCTTCGACAACAATGCCAGGAAAGGCATAGTCGAGAGACTGATTACAGACTTCGATAAATTCGGAAACAGTAAAACTAACTTCGGTCATTATCGAGCTTGGACTTTTCTTGGCGACCAATTTTAGAAATTGAATGCTGGTAGAAGCCGTAGCCGCTAACGATCGTGCTGGCGAGAACGATCACACGCGTCATCAAGACTACTGTCGTAGCGAGGGAAATCGGCACACCGAGACTGACCATGATACCAGCCATACCGAGCTCATAAAGACCGTACGGGACGATTGCGCCCATGACTGAACCGATTGCCTCGCCGATCATGATCTGCGGGAGAATTTCCGGATGACCAAGACTGGCAGCGACGATCCAGTAGGTCGTAATTTCGAGAAAACTATAGATGATTCCCCAAATAATCGGGCGGATTAGAATCTTTTTATTGCGGCGGGCGGTCATTAAGTTATCATGGATGTCGTCAAGATATTTGTCGACGGTCGTACGTTTAATAATTTCAGGATGTTTACCGAAGGTAACTTTGCGGACGACAAAATTACAAAACTTCGTAATATTAGTAGCAAACCATTGCATACGTTTCTCGCCACTGGCGATAAAGATTAGGAAAGCAATCCCAGCGACAATGCCGACACTAAGCAATGCTGTCACCCAGATCACCCAGGCGCCGGCTGCGGGAACCGTGCCAAAAATAAGCAGAGCAAGGATCGCGACGATCGTCTGAAGCTGATTCGCACAGATCGTAATTACGTAGCGCAAGACATACATAAAGCTCGACTGGCCAGCGCTAGCCCCGAAGGGCTTAAGGCGCCAGGTGATATAACCGAGACCACCGAGGCCGCCGGCAGGGACGGCATGATTGACGAAGTTAAGCTCGAGCGAGACGCGCATCAGGGTCCAGGCGGAGACATTCTTGGCTTCCTTTTTTGCGGCCATGTAGGAGAAAAACATCTGGCCACAGCAGAAGTACATAAATAACTGCTCTGGAATTAAAAGCAGGAGGACGAGAATATTCGTCTCGCTGAGATGATTGATCGCTTCGATAATGTCAGACCAGTTGGCGTAGACGACATAGATTAGCAACGCGAGTGTCAGGAGCGTTAAAATTGTACGAAAGGAAGGCTTAAATTTCTTCTTCGAAGGGGATTTTTTCGGATTTTCCTCGGACGAGGATGCTTGAGATTTTATTTGAGTCATAAGTCGATTATAGCATAAGTTCCGTGTTATAATATATATTATGAATAAATTCTTGGCAGTTTTAGGGCGACAACCGATGATATCGGTAGCGGAGCTAGAGAGCTTGTTTGACGACGTGCAACTGGCGGCGCCGGGGCTGGCGGAGTTCTCTACTGAGGCATTACCGGATATCGCGAGGCTAGGCGGGACGCTAAAGATTGCAATGCCGATCACTGAAAGCTTGCCGAAGTTTTTTGAGAAACTACCAGAAGCTGGTAAGATAGTACTAGGAGTGTCAGATTTTTCGAAAGGCGCGAATCCATATCTAGCGCAAAAAGAAGCGCTAAAATGGAAACGTTTTCTAGTAAAATCAGGGCGTAGTGTACGGGTAGTACCAAATAAAACTGCCGTCCTGTCGAGCGCGACAAGTTTACATAATAAATTATTTACCGACAAATGCATTGAGCTGATCAAAAATGGCAAAAATTATTACCGGGTGATTCAGGTACAGGACATTAATTCTTACGTCGAGCGGGATCAGGCGCGGCCGGCGCGCGATGCGAAAGTGGGAATGTTGCCGCCGAAGCTGGCACAGATTTTGATTAATTTATGCGGGGATTTACCGAGGGAGAGTCGGCTACTGGATCCGTTTTGCGGGACGGGGGTAGTACTACAGGAGGGGGTGCTAATGGGGTATGAGGTCTACGGGACGGATCTGAATCCGCGAATGGTGGAATACTCGGAGAGGAATTTAGAATGGCTGGGTCGTCTCATGGGGCGAGAGGCCAGTTTTCAGGCTGCTCAGGGGGATGCGACGAGCTTTCAGTGGAGTGGGCCGGTCGACCTCGTGGCGTGTGAGACCTATCTCGGGCCGCCAATGTCGCAGGCGCCAGCAGAGATTAAGCTCAAAGAGGTTAAACAGGAGTGTCGCGGGATTATTCTGGGATTTTTAAAGAATTTGTCTTCGCAAATCGAAACAGGGACGCCAGTAACGATTGCAGTGCCGGCATGGCTACGTCTGGACGGGCATTATGAGCGCTTAAATCTGCTTGACGAAATAGATAATCTGCGCTATAATGTAGTAAGATTTAAGAATTTGGGGCAAAGAGACTTACTTTACCATCGCGATGGTCAGGTGGTTGCCCGGGAAATAATAGTTTTAAGGAAGAAATAGCATGTCACATGTCAAAGCTGGCGGTACCGCCAAAAATATTCACAACAATGCTGGCCAACGTCTCGGTGTCAAGCGCTTCGGTGGTCAAAAAGTCCGTAATGGCGAAGTCCTCGTTCGCCAGACCGGTGCGACTAAGATTGCTGGCGAGGGTACTTATATGTCCCGTAATTTCACGATCCATGCCGCAAAAGATGGCGTAGTGAACTTCGTGAAGACGAAAAAGTCACATTTTTCTGGTAAATCAGTGCCGCGCGTACGCGTAGAAGTACGCTAAAAAACGAGATTTCTTAACAAAATAGCCCTTTCGGGGGCTATTTTCGTACAAAAATGATATAAGCATTGACATTTTAGGTGATGTGTGATACAATAGAAGTGTGGGGTGTTAGTACATTCAGAAAAGGGGTGCAGAGAATGTCGGATTTTGAGCTACACTGGCTTAAACGGATAATAACTTTCCGTCCTAGCTGCGGAGAGTGGGACGCATCCGATGTAGGAATGGGAATCATGCTCTGGCTTTTAATACTATTGTCAGTAGCGATGATACTTGCCCTGGTATGGCAAGTGGCTTACACAATCTACCGAGTCATCGCCTACGATTACGAAGAGATTAATCTGCCAGCGGAGGTTGCCCACAAGAGCTATAAACCATCGCATACTACCTATGTGTGGGCCGGAAAGAGTGCCGTACCGATTTCCCATAGCGCGAGATACAGCGTCCATATCGTCACCAGCAACGGCTTTAAGTCCGTTATCGACAGCGAGAAGCTGTATAGGTGGGCGAAAAAAGGCGCGTGGCTGCGAGTGACGCTGAAAGTTGGCAGGAGCCGAAAGGCTGATCGTGAGATCAAATACTGGAGAATTATCAACTATTCGTGGTAACACCCCTCAAGCCCCGACTTCGTCGGGGCGATTTTTCTGTTAGGAAATGCTAGGATTGTCTGGGCGTTTTCTGATAGCAGTAAAGACTTGGCCAAGATGGGGGCTTAGTTTTAATAGAAAAATGATATAAGCATTGACATTTTAGATAATGTGTGCTATAATGGAAATACGGGGTGCAAGTACTCCTTGATCACCCTGAGTTTGGATGACTATATCCAGAAAAATAGTTCGTTTTTTAAGAGGAGGAAGTAGCATGAGAGTATTGTTATTTGTCCTGGTCTGCATCGCGTGTACTGTCTTATCAATTTTCTGGATGGGGTTTGGAATCGAAGAGTTGCGCCACCCTCATAATGGTGGCATACCCGACGGTAATACGCCCCTTATCCTGGTTGGCGCCTTGATGGTGCCAAGTTTCATCGCCTACCTGATCGGAGAAAATATGTTCGGAGAAGGCGTAGTCTCGCAATTATTGAATGATTGGACCGCCCCGGCTCCTGTCTGGGCGACATTCATCGTAACCCTGCTGATAGGCGCAGCCTACTACGTACTGGTTCGCCAAGCGGCGGATTTCTTTCATCACAGAAAGGAGATGAAATCATGAAAATTTTGGCCTGGTATTTTGTTGCTCTGCTCGTTACCCCGTTCGCTATCCCTTATCGCGCGTACCAACATCTGCGTCATCGTGACCACATCTAACTTCCTTCGCAAAGCCTCGGCTCCGGCCGAGGCTTTTTCTGCGACTGTTTTTAGGCATAATGGGCGTCCAGAAAATAAATAGTGGTTATCTTGGTTGCTCGGCGATTATTCAAGGTAAAGCTTGAGATACTTGCCGGTCGGAGTCTTCTCATCCTTGGCGAGCTGCTCGGGTGTACCCTGCGCCATGACGCGACCGCCGTTCTGACCACCTTCGGGACCCATGTCGATAATCCAGTCAGCCGCCTTGATAACATGGAGATTATGCTCGATGATGATCATAGAGTTACCGCCGTCGACAAGCTTACTAAGAATCGTGAGAAGGCGCTTGACGTCATCAGTATGGAGACCGGTGGTCGGCTCGTCGAGAATATAGAGAGTCTTGCCGGTACTGCGGCGGGCGAGCTCAGTAGCGAGCTTAATGCGCTGCGCTTCCCCGCCGGAGAAAGTCGTAGCGGGCTGACCAAGCTTAATGTAGCCGAGGCCGACTTCCTGAATCGTTTTAAGCTTCGGGGCGATGGCGGGAATATTGGCGAAGAAATCAACAGCTTCGTCGATAGTCATGTCAAGAACTTGGGCGATATCCTTACCCTTATATTTAATCTCGAGAGCTTCACGATTATAGCGTTTACCATGGCAGGCAGGACAAGTCACATAGACATCAGGGAGGAAGTGCATTTCGATCTTATTGACGCCGTCACCCTGGCAGGTCTCGCAACGGCCACCTTTGATATTGAAGCTAAAACGGCCAGCTTTATAACCGCGCAGCTCAGCTTCGGGCTGATGCGCAAAAAGTTCACGGATCTGATTGAAGACGCCGGTATAGGTGGCGACGTTTGAGCGCGGAGTACGACCAATCGGAGACTGGTCAATAACGATCGCCTTGTCGAGATATTCGATACCGTCAATACGCTCATGGAGGCCGGCGACAGTCTGGGCGCGATGAAGGCGAGCGAGAAGCTCGTTAGCAAGGATTCCGTTTACAAGGGTAGACTTACCGGAACCAGAGACACCAGAGACGACGGTCATGACACCGAGCGGAAAATGCACATCGATATTCTTAAGATTATTCTCGCGAGCACCAACGACGACGAGCTCCTGATCCTTCTTTGGCTTGCGACGCTTCTTCGGGACGGGAATCGTGGCGCGACCAGAGAGATACTGACCAGTGATAGAATCCGGGTCATGAGCGACTTCATAAGGAGTGCCAGCAGCGATAAGGCGACCGCCATTTTTACCAGCGCCAGGGCCGATATCGACAATGAAATCCGCTTCGCGCATAGTGTCTTCGTCATGCTCGACGACGATGACGGTGTTATGGAGATCGCGGAGATGCTTCAAGGTCGCGATAAGTTTATCATTGTCGCGCTGATGGAGGCCAATCGAGGGTTCATCGAGAACGTAGAGGACGCCCTGGAGACCGGAGCCGATCTGGGTAGCGAGACGGATACGCTGTGCTTCCCCGCCAGAGAGAGTGTTTGCAGCGCGGCCGAGTTCAAGATAACCGAGGCCGACGTCTTGCATAAACTGGACGCGTTCGCGGATTTCCTTCAGAATCGGCTCGGCAATCATCTTCTCGGACTCGGAGAATTTGAGATCTTTATTTAAAACTTCGAGAGTGGCGTCGACGTCTAGGTTACACATATCGACGATATTGAGACCGTGGACGGTGACGGCGAGGACGGCCGGCTTCAGACGAGCGCCGTGACAAGTCTGACATTCGTGGACACGCATGAAGCGCTCGATGTCTTTACGGACGAAATCAGAATCGGTCTCTTTATGGCGGCGCTCGAGAGTCGGGATGACGCCTTCATAAGTGGACTGATAAGTCGCGCCATTGCCCCATTTACCATGACCGCCAACACTAACTTCATACTTCTCCTTGCCAGTGCCGTAGAGAATTTTCTGGAGAGCTTCCTCGGAGAGATCACGGATCGGAACGTGACAAGAGAAGCCGTGACGAGCGCCGACGGCTTCGAGGCGCTTCAGCCACCAAGATTCCTGAGTAACGCGATTAAACGGACGGATGCCGCCCTCGGCAATGGTAAGATTGGGATTAAGGATGAGATCTGGATCGATCTCAAGACGAGTACCGAGACCGGTACAGGTCGGACAGGCACCCTGCGGAGCATTGAAAGAAAAGAGACGCGGCTCAAGCTCCGGGATCAGCTCGTCGGGGTGTAGCTCACAGGCGTAGCGCTGGGAATAAGTCAAAATTTCGGTCTCGTCGCCAGTTTTATTCTCGCCGACAGCGGTAGAGTTATCGTTAATTTTTAATAACTTAATGATCCCCTGGCCGAGTTCAAGAGCCTGCTCGATCGAACCGGAGATCCGCGTCATGAGGTCTGGAGAAAGAATGAAGCGATCGACGACAATCTCAATGTCATGGCGGTCGTTTTTATTTAGCTCAGGGAATTCGTCGAGGGCGTAGATAATACCATCGATGCGGACGCGCGAAAAGCCCTTCATCTGGTATTGATCGGCGATATGCTGGAAACTACCTTTTTTCTGCGATACAATCGGCGCGAGAAGCATGAGCTTACTGCCAAGCGGTAGCTTCATAACTTCGTTAACGATGTCTTCGACGCTGCGGCGATGAACTTCGCGATGACAAATCGGACAGTGCGGCACGCCAACACGTGCGAAAAGTAGGCGGAGGTAATCATAAACTTCGGTGACGGTAGCGACGGTCGAGCGAGGGTTACGACTGGTGGACTTCTGATCAATGGAGATCGCCGGAGAGAGACCGGTAATACTGTCGACGTCAGGCTTATCCATCACGCCGAGAAACATCCGGGCATAGCTGGATAGACTCTCGACATAGCGACGCTGGCCCTCGGCATAAATCGTGTCGAAAGCAAGGCTCGACTTACCACTACCCGATAGGCCAGTGATTACGACGAGCTGATCGCGAGGGATGTCGACATCGAGATCCTTGAGATTGTGCTGACGGGCACCACGAATTTTGATATAATTACCATCCATACTAAGTAAGTATTATACTACAAAATTTAAAAAATGCAATGCTTGTAAAGTTGCGCGGAGGTAGGTATAATAGAAATGTCTTAAACTTATAGTTTCAATATGCCGAACGATATTTTGTACATATTGTTCGTGTTCCGTATGGGAAATGGCATCACGAGTCAGTAACGTACGGAGCGCAAGTTCGGTCGATACTATAGGTTTAAGACACCCCTCGTGGTGCCATTTTTGTTAGGGCGATGAGTAGGTATTAGTGTACAACTTGCATCTGGCATACTAATACATATATAAACTTGTTGACCGAAATAAATTGATAGGAAATTTTTATACAAAAGTGGCACTTCCGAGACTAAAACCTATCTAAACCAAAAGGAGGGCCACATGCACCTAAACTTAATAAAACATAACTTTCCCAGCAATAAATATAGTATTCCAATATTGCTTAGAAGAAGTATTCCTCTAGCGTGCGTGATGGCTCTGCTTTTGACGATAATTTCATCCGAGAAAAGTTATGCAGTTAATCCATGCGCAATACTAGGTGATCCACCTTCTGGCTATACTAAGGTGCAGGATAATACCGACACTGGTTGCCATTTTGAGCCGATTCTGACTACTCCGAAATCTTCTGCATCTTTTACCATTGATGACGGGGAGACGGCGGTTTATGATAAAGTCGTCGCAAGTTACGGTCAGACAAATTATTCTAGTCATACCGTAAACGTCACGGCTGACGGAATTGATAATTATACGCTAATTCTATCGGGAGTGAAACTCACTGGTCCGAGCGAGATTAGGGGAGTTTCTAGCACTAGCGGAGCGACATTACCAGATAACTCTTGGGGTTACGCCTGGGGGAGAGTAGATAGTGACGAGGATAACTTAACTTATAACTCTGCGACGACAGCTAACTTAGCGGAGAATAACTTGGTCAATAATAGTTTAGATTTCTCGCGAAAGCTAGTCTTTGCGACGAAGTTTAATGAGGGAGTCGACCCGGGAGTCTATAAAGCTACGGCGACATTATCTTTTACGGCTACGCCGAGTACGGTAGTGACTTGGAATGAGCTGGTCTATATGCAAGACATGACAGCCTATGCCTGCGAACATGCAAGTACTTTTGCAAGCAAGAAATTGATTGATATTCGCGATAATAATGAATACACTGTGACTAAGTTAGAAGACGGGAAGTGTTGGATGACGGATAACCTTGCGCTGACGAAAGAAAGTTTGAAGACTGGACTTTCTGCGATTACTAAATATGATTCGGATGTGGAGTATGATTTCATCCTGCCGGTTAGCGCCACAAAGGAAACTCTACCAGACAGTAATTTCGGCTCGGATAACTTTGCTGCAATTTATTCTCCGACATTAGAGGACGAAAAATGGCAACACAGCTACGGCGCACTTTATTCTTGGCCAGCAGCAACGGCGGGGTACGGAGAAGATTCAAATTTTATAAGCGGTGATGCTCCCGTTAGTCTATGTCCATCCTCTTGGGGATTACCGAGTGGCGATCAATACGATCACTTTTTTGTTGTAACTGGCATTAGCCAGCTAGAAACAGTATTAGAGCAAATCGATGCGCTTAGGGTGGAGCCTTATAACTTTACGCCCGCAGGATATGTCCTCAGTACGAAGACTTATGGGATTGGCAGAGACGGAGATTATTGGACAAGCACTGTGAGTTCCGAGCAGGACGCTATCGGCTTCTTCACGAGAGCCAACCTAGACAAACCATTAACCGGCATTAATGGGGCTTATCGAAAATATGGTTTCTCCGTCCGCTGCATCGTTCGCTAAGCTCAGGCAATCTTAATGAAACTTCGTCAGGTCGACACCTTCTAGTTTAAGCAGCCCGATTTTATTATTCATCCCTCCGCTATAACCAGTCAAATTATCATCTGCACCGACGACGCGGTGGCACGGGATGATAATACAAATCGGGTTCCAGCCTACAGCACCGCCGACAGCTTGAGCAGACATTTTCGCGAGACCACGCTTCTTAGCGATTGCTTTCGCAATGTTGCCATAAGTCGTAGTCTGGCCACGAGGGATTTTTAGCATTTCTTCAGCGACGTCGCGCCGGAAGGATGTCTCGTGATAGCGCTTGTACTTCGGAGTGAAGCCGGGGTCCTTTCCCTGAAAATATAAATCAAGCCAGCGGATCGTCTCGGTGAAAATTGGTAAGTCTCTTCCCTCACTGTCTTGAATATAACGAGAGTAGACCTCGCTAGCTTTAAAACAGAGCGCCGTAAGGTATTCGCCGTCCGAGCATAAGGCGATCTCGCCGAGAGGTGATTGATATATTTTACGATAAATCATGTCATAAAACTCTATAATAAGTTAAACTTATTATAACATCACTACTCAGCGAGATGCTCGTAACCTTGCTAGATACTGTCGGTAAAAGCTTTAACATCACTATCAGAAGGACGAGAACTGAAGCGCATGCCAGTTTGCCAGTTGCCGGTGCCGGCTAGCTCTTCTAGCAATTCCCCGCTCTGTCCGAGGCCAGAAGAAGTAGAAGTCGCAAATGGAACCACGGTTTTACCGGTGAAGTCATTATCTTTGACGAAGTTATTGACCGGCCAAGCAGCAATCGCCCACCAAATCGGATAGCCGATAAGCACCGTATCATACTCCGCCCAGTTTGCAGGCGTAGTACTGACGAGTGCGATATCGCGCAAGCTCTCGTCTTCGTGCTCGCGATTCACGCGCGACCCGTCTGTCGTCCAGTCGAGATCGGCGCTAGTATAAATTTCCTGCGGGACGATTTCGAAAGTGTCAGCGTTGAGATTTGCAGCAATTTTCTGCGCGACATTCTCGGTGTTGCCGCTCGCCGAATAGTAAGCGACCAAGACTTTTTTATCGGTATTACTAGTATTATTTTCCACTTGAGTATTTCCTCCGGTATTGTCATTATTTTCCTGATCGGAATTATGTCCGCACAGGAAGAATACGCTTAAGCCCGCAAGAGCGATCACTACGATGACGCCGATAATTCCACCGATTAACTTTTTATTCATATTTACCTCCTACCAACTTTTTTGATCTTTACGACAATCTTGATTTTCGCGGCGCGATTTTACGGTCTGGTCGAACCATTCGACCATCTTAGGATCCTGATGATTAAAGAAGAGACTCTCGCCAGTATCAAGGCCCTTGATCTCCGCCATGTCGTCTTCACTTAATTCAAAATCAAAAACGTCGAAATTTTCCGCCATACGATCTTTATGAGTAGACTTGCAGTTCACAATAACGCCACGCTGAATTAGCCAGCGCAAGATTACCTGAGCGGGAGTCTTATGATACTGCGCGCCGATTTTCTGGAGAGTTTCATTCTCAAACATACCACTCCGCCCCTCGCCGAATGGCGCCCAGGCAGCCATCTTCACGCCAAATTTTTCCATATTTTCTTGGGCAGCGAATTGCGCATGGAGAGGATTTACTTCGACTTGATTCACCGCGGGAATGATTTTGCGTTCGAATAGGCAGACGTCGGCTAGGCGGCCAGGATAAAAGTTCGACACGCCGATGGCGCGAATCTTGCCTTCTTCGTATAATTCTTCGAGCGCGCGATAGGCGCCATAATAATCTGCGAAAGGTTGATGCAACAAGACGAGGTCAATATATTCCGTTTGTAATTTTTCTAATGATTCGGCGATGGACTTTTTGCAATTCTCATAGCCGTAGTTATCAATCCAAACCTTCGTCGTGATAAATAACTCTTTGCGGTCGATGCCGCATTCGCTGAGTGCTTCGCCAACTTCCGCTTCGTTAAAATAACTCTGCGCAGTATCAATCCCACGATAGCCGACCGCTAGCGCGTCGAGCATGCAGCGCTTAGTTTCTTCGCGGGGGATCTGATAGACGCCGAAACCGAGAATCGGCATTTCTATACCATTGTTAAGTTTTACGAATTTCATTATTTACCTCCTTCCTTGTAGAGATTAATTTTGTAGATGATTTTGTCATAGGCAGCCTGAATTTCTGCAAGTTTCCGCGCCAGGATTTCGCGCTGGTCTTCTAACAGCTGAATGCGCTCAGGCAGGGTGTCTTCGCCCTGATCGACTAGCTCGACATATTTTCTAATAACGTCGATGGAAACTTCTGCACTACGCAAACATTTTACGAATTCGATCCGCCGTAGGTTCTGTTCCGAATATTCGCGAATGCCGTTTACGCGCGGGACTTCGCCGATCAAACTATTTTTCTCGTAAAAACGCAGCGTATCTTCGGAGAGTTTTGTCGCTCGTGCTACTTCGCCGATTTTCATATGGACTCCTTTCTGACTTAATTATAAAGTCTGGAGTGCAGTCTAAGTCAAGAGTTTTCTAAAAAGTCGGGGTTGTAAAGTCGTGGGAAGGAAGGTATAATGGAAGTGTCTAGAGTTTACGTTATGCACTAAGTGTTTATTTTGTTTTGTCATGCGCAAAGAAATGGCATCATGAGGGGAGCCAGCGTATGACAAAACACGAAAGTGCTACGTTTTATGTAAGCTCTAGACACCCTTGTGGTGCCATTTTTGTATATCGTGCCATTTAGGGTCTAACTAAGCCATAAGGAGGGCATGATGCTAAAAATAAATAAAACCTTATCAAAAGTTAAAATATACCATATCGGTATAATAACTCTTATTTGCGGCATCATGCCCGGACTTATGGGATTTGGTTATTATAACAATTCAGTGCAAGCAGCTAGAAAGACACTGAGTAATATTACTACCATGCAAGAGATGACTACTGATATATGTAATAACTCTGCACTAGGACAATCTAATACATTAACTGATATACGTGATAACTCTACCTATACTGTAGCTAGACTTAGTGATGGGAATTGCTGGATGACACAGAACTTAAGACTTACCAAAGAAAGTCTTGAGACTAATGGTCAATCTGCTGCGCTTTCTAGTGTTACTTCCGATGTAGCAGAAGACAGTACTTTCGAACTACCAGAATCCGCCCTCTGGACTGATACTTCCGTAGACGGTAATCATCTTTACTATGATAATGACGTAGCCTATGGCGCATATTATACTTGGTATACCGCTACTGCCGGTACTGGTACAGAAGCACTTACCGAGGGTAATGCCGAATCTAGTATTTGTCCGAAAGGATGGAAATTACCGACCGGAGGAACAAACGGAGAGTTTAAAGCTCTCTATGATAAGTTTACCGATACAATCTGGACTACGATTAACGGGAAAAATGGTCGTTGGCTCGGAGCTTCTAATGCATCAGTGGGCGGGACGTTCTTTCCTGCAGCCGGCTATGTACGAACCGAAAGCGGTAAACTTAATAGCGTGAAATATTATGGGGCTTATTGGACTAATACAGCCTACAGTAACGGAACATATCGGTTTGATTTCAACGATAGAAATGCTTCTCCTGCTGCTGGCAGCAAGAGGGATAGCGGTTATTCCATCCGCTGTCTCACCCCCACCCCCAGTACTGACTTCCCAGACCGCTTTGATGAGAAGGATGCAGAAGTTGTAGCAGTCAGAGTATCTCCAGTCATTTCTATCGATGCCACTTCGGGTATGAAAGAAGTAGTAGATCCAAATCAAGTAACAACCGGAAATATCTCCGCAACTATTTCTGCTAATACTACTTATACTGTACAACTAAGTGCTAATAAAACACCCCTTACTAATTCAGCCCTAGGAGTAGATACAGAAATAACAAGTAGTAATAGTATACCAGCATCTACTAATGTCCAAGCTAAGACTAATGCTTGGGGTATACTAAATCAAGATAATACCACTTATTCTGCTATTACTACTAATCCTACTACTTACTATAATACAGAAGAATATAATGAAGAAACTCAAGCAACAAAGCATACTTTTGGTATAGGAGTATCTATTTCTCCTACTCTCCCTGCCGGAGAATATTCTACTACCGTGACGATTACTGCAGTGAATAACTAAGGAGATATATGAAACATAAAATGCGGCAGATTTATGTCTAAAAATAAACATACGATTTTGCGAGAATCTACTAGACATAATCGCTTTTGTAAAGTACAATTAAATTAAACGAAGATAAAGTTACTTCCGTTTGAATTTGAAGGAGAATTCAACGGAAGTTTCTTTTGGGCTCTTTTCAGCTTTGGCGCGATTTACACGTGCTTCAAGTAGATCCAAAAGAAGCTGTCTGAACGTTTTCTTTTCAGTCATAGTTCCTCTTTCCGCCTAACGTAACTCCCACTCTTAGACTTGTACAATGTGCTAGTAATCTGCCACTTCCCTAGCGTAGCATATTTTAAGAAAAATTAGCAAGCACATGCATGATAAAATGTATGTTTTTAAAAATCATAAGAAACAGCCCCCGCTCAGTGCGGGGGCTTGGGTTGGTTGATGGAGCAGGCTGACACCATTCAGCGCCGGCGCCAGCCGCGGTAGCGTCGCCGGCCGGAGCCGTAATGACGACGCTTGCTCTTCTTCTGCTGAGACGACGAGGCGTCAGACGATGCGGCGGGCTTAGCGGGCGGAGGCTGGTCGGGCTGAGAGCGGTCAGGGTCAGGGCGGGCAGCCTGGATAGCGGCATGTTCGTCGGCGATCTCCTGGCGCACTGAGGCGAGGAGGCGCCGCTGCTCAGGCAGAGACATTCCATCAAACCAAGGATAGTAATAATCAATCCGTTCACGTTCTTTGCCGAAGATAGTAAGTTTAGCCACATTTAACACCTCTTTCTCAGAATTTGAAAGGATCCATTATTAGTATAGCATAATCTAGGGGCGGCGGGCGTTTTTATCGTTGTCGACCAAATGCCTATTTAGACTGTACTCAATATCCCCGCAAGTTATTCTCCGGGAGCAATAGATTCGTACCAGAGCATGAGCTCTTCGGCGAGATATTTACAATCGTCGAAGGATTTGCTGCCGATTCCCTTGCCGGCGGTGAGCTGCTTGTTAATCCAGCCAAAATCCTTCATGAAGCCGGGGAGTTGGCGCCCGAGACGTTCGGTGCGGTAAGCTTCCCAACGCTCGACTTCGTCGGGAGCAAGACTGGTCGGGAAACTCTTTGCCTTATAATGCAAAAGAAGACCGGGGAGGCGCTCGTCGGAAAAGTGCGGATGAAAGTCTGCGAGATCCTCGGCGGTATTATTGCGGACGACGGAGCAGAGGAGGCGATCATGCTCGTCGAGAAAGCCATCATAGAGAGCACCTTCGGGGTCGACGGCCGGAGGAAAATCACGCTTCGTGCTAGCAGTAACGCGCTCGACAAATTCCGGGTGCTTCAGGAGACTCTTTAGATTACGTTCGACTTGCTCCTTCATGAGGCCAATTTTCTTCCAACTATTCCCCTTTTCGAGGACGCCGAGCGGAGCGACAGCCGGGCAACGATTATACTGCAGTTTTTTCACGATGGGAACATAGTTCTTTTCCCAGGGGTCGCGTTCGTGCCAGGGTTTATCGAAATTAATCGTGCCGGCAGCGCGGGCCGCCGCCTCTTGCTCAAGGAGATCATCGAGATTATAGCGCAAGTCATAGACGTAGACCGTGCCGTTCTCGCCCTGGGTGACAGGGTAGGCGACGGTGGTTTTCTCGTACTGACTCGGATAGCGACCAGAGGCGTAGACGAAAGGCTTCGGATGCTCCGGATCGACGAGATTCATAACTTCGCGTTTGTTGCGGAGATTATAAAGGAAGTTGAAAAGCTGCGGCTGGTGCTTCTTGATAAGCTTCGTGACTTCGATGAGAGCGACGACGTCAGCAAGGGCGTCATGAGCATGAGTATGTTCGATACCGTTGAGCTTCGTGATCAACTCGAGGCGGTTCGTAGAGTGGCCGTCTTCGGTAACAGGCCATTTGATTCCCTCGGGGCGAAGGGCGCGAGTGAGACGGACGACGTCGAGAAGATCCCAGCGGCTACGGCCATCGAGCCATTGCCATTCGTAGGGGTCGTAAAAATTACGCCATAAAGTATGACGCATAAACTCATCATCAAAGCGGACGGAATTATAGCCGACAATAGTCGTGTCGGGCGTGGCGATCTCAGTCATGAAATATTCGCAAAATTCGCGTTCGGTCATTCCGTCGGCTAGAGTGGATTGCGGAGTAATACCGGTAACCATAATCGCAGACGGGCTGGGGAGAGTATCGTCAGCAAGCTGGACGAGGATGTTCTGCGGCTCGCCTATGGGATTAAAATCGAGATCAGTGCGCTGGCCGGCAAACTGCATAATACGGTCGTCACGAGGATTGAGGCCAGAGGTCTCTAGGTCGTAAAAGTAAAAACTCGCACTCATGTATTTCCATTATAGCATGTTTTATGAGGGTTTATGGGGATCGTGAGAAAATCTTGAGAGATTCGGGCGAGAACGGGGAAACCCCGCCGAAAATCGGCGGGGCGCTGAGATAAAGTACGTCCTGTGATTGATTACTGGTTGGAGGCCTGAGTGGCGTCGGAAAACCGAATAACCTTTTTGTTATCGGCGGCGGCATCCAGCTCGGAGAGCTTAGCAGTGACACCAGCGGCGATCTCGGCGCGCTGCTCCTCGTAGCGAATCTGCAGGGCGACAATAACGCTCTTGACGGCGTAGCCGAAGTAAAAGGCGCCGTACATGCCGACATAGGCCGCGAGGCCGGTCAACGAGATGACGAGAACGACGATAGCCGACATTGTCACTGGGCCACCCAGCCAGGTGCTGTTGCAGCAGGTGAAGCTGAGGCTGGGAATGCTGAAAAGCACCGCAAGGGCGACCGGAATGCTCGAAGCGACTCCAAAGTAGTTGCGCGTGTCTCTGTAGAACAGCTCCTTGCGGGTGTAGGTCTTGCCATCCTTATAGAAGGTGGACCAGAGGCCGGCGCTCAGGCCAATAGCGACGCAGGCGAGAAATGCGAAAAACCACATGTTCAGGTACGCTGTCATTTGAAATACCCCTCTTCTTTCAATTTATTCTTGAGATGATACAGGATAATCACCTCATACTTCCATTGTAGCACACATTTGCTAAAAAGTCAATAGCGGTTATGTTTATTTTGAGATTTTAGCAAATCTACAGAGGTAGGACGCCCGGTTGACAAGCCTTATTTTTGCATTTTTAATAAGTTTACGGCTTCGATGGCGGCTTCGGCGCCGTCGGCAGCAGCAACAACAACCTGCTTCGTGGCACCGTCGCGGACATCGCCAGCAGCGAAGAGGCCAGGGACGACGGTCATGTGAGGGTAATCTGGACTATTTTCATCACTACAAAGGTAGCCGGAGCGGCTGAGAATAGCATACTCTTCGGCAAGGTGAGCGAGGCAATCGGTCGCGGGGAGCTTGCCGATGTAGACGAAACAGAAATCATATTGATTTAATAATTCCGGGGTAGGCTCGAGGTGTTCATAGACGGTGATATTCGGCGTGGCAGCGACGCGGTCGATGAGGCCTTGGTCGGCCTTGAAGGCGGAATGCGTAATAAGATCGACCTGACTGGCGAGGCTGGAGAGATAAAGCGCCTCCTGAGCGGCAGAATTAGCGCCGCCGATAACGGCGACGCGCTTACCCTTAGCGAGAGGGCCATCGCAGAGGGCGCAGTAGGAGACAGGGACGCCCAGGTCGAAACTGAGCTGTTTCGGGCGAGAGCCGGCGGCAAAGATAACCGTGCGAGAAGAGAACTCTTCGCCGTCAATTGTGAGGCTGTAGCCGGAGTCGGTCTTCATAATGTCAGTGCATTCGCCGTAGCTGAGACGAGCGCCGGACTGCTCGGCCTGGCGGCGCATTTGCTCGGCAAGGAGACGACCTTCGCCGAAGAAGCCAGGATAATTCTCGATCTGAGCGATCGTCGGAAGGAGGCCGCCAAGGTCGGCTTTTTCAAAAACTTGGACTTTAAGCCCGGCGCGGGCGGCATAGATAGCGGCAGAGAGGCCGGCGGGACCGCCGCCGATGATGGCAAGATCGAGCATTAGTTAGTGCCGTTGCTAACGATAGCGGTGTAAAGTTTGATATAAATATCATTGAGCTCTTCGTTGGCTTTTTTGAGGTCTTCGTCGGTCTCAAGAGCCATGACGATGAACTTAAGCGGAGCATTTGACATGCCACAGTATTTATCACCCTGGGTGTCGCCATAAGCGAGTTCGCCTGGAATCGTAATCTGGCGGACACCGCCGAGTTTCATACCGACAATACCTTGGACCCAGCCGTCGATGAGGCTATCAGGCTGGATAAGCGGAGCATGGAGTCCGGTCGGGTCGGCATCCTTGTCTTCAGTGTAATAGATACTGCCGTCTGCATTGGTATTTTCTATGGTCTCCGGATAAGAATAAGAGGCGTCGAGAAGGCTGCCGTCAGGACACCAACCGATATAGTAAGCCATGTAATCATTATCACCTTCGGCGAGCTGGCGACCAGTACCGGCCTTCAAGTCAAGGGTCTTAAGTTTCTCGCTATTGGCGGCGGCGGCGTTGAAAGCTTTGACTTGAGACTTCTCATAGCCCTGAAGGTCAGAGAAATACTTCTCGCCGAGCGGCTTTGAGATCTCCTGGAGCTCTTCGCGCTTGGCGTCATATTCAGCCTCTAATTCAGCGATGCGCTCGCTGGCACTTTGCTTATTACTACTGCTGCCCATGACAATAAACATATATGTCAGTACGGTCGAGCCAAGCAAGAGCAGAGCAACAACGATAATGACAATACGTTGCCAGAGACTGGTTTTGAGTTGTTTTTCGTCCATTTTCCTCCTTTAGACTATTTGTGCGCCAAGCTGCGTGGTGGCGACGGTGATTTTATCCATGATAGCAGTGATTTCTTCAGCGTTTAAAGTATGATCTAGGCTGGCGAATTTCAGATGGAAGGAGAGATTCTTACTCTCGGAGTCAGGCTGATAGATCGAGACCGGCATGACGGAATAGATAAGAGCTTCCTGGTCGAGTGCGCTATGAATCGCGGTATCGATGCGACCAAAAGGCGTATCGGCAGTAACTTTCA
Source organism: uncultured Candidatus Saccharibacteria bacterium (assembly GCA_948623715.1). Taxonomy (GTDB): domain Bacteria; phylum Patescibacteriota; class Saccharimonadia; order Saccharimonadales; family Saccharimonadaceae; genus Nanosyncoccus. The sequence continues at coordinate 36,218 of CAPHDI010000008.1, forward strand.
GAGTGAGGTCACGCTCGACGGACGGGAATTTAGATAACTCGACGTCAACGGAGAGAGTCTGTTTTTGATTCACAATGTCGTCGAGGCTAATTTCACAGGCAGAGACGGTCGAGTCGAGCTTAAATTTGCGCTTCACAGCAGCCTTTACTTCACCGAAAGCGCCAATACGGTGATTTTCGACGAAAATTTCGGCGGAGCGGAGCGGTTCAAGATAAGGATACTGCTTCGCAGCTTCAGAGCCAGGGGTAAGCTGTGCATACTCAATATCAATATGCAACCCACGTTCAAGGGCGGTGAAAAGATCGCTCTTGAGCTGATAGAAATCGCTGAGGCTGACGATACCGAGATCGGTCTTTACAATTGGTACGCCGTCAGCGTCAAGACCATAATTACGGTTCGTGATTTGATTAATTTCGTAGAGAGTGAAAGCTTTGTGACCAGACTTGACATTCTCGCGAATCTTGTCGAGGAGGCTGGGGACGATTTGCTGGCGGAAACATTGTAGTTCTGGAGAAATAGAATTGACAATTTGATAACTTTCGTCAGGATCCTGGCCGACTTTTTCGAGGAGGCTGCGGCTGACGAAGGAGTAAGTCAGAAGCTCGTTCATCGCGAGACGATCGGAGAGGATGCTGCGAAGCTTACTCTTCAGCCGGAGCATTGGGGAGATTTCGGTACCCTTGAACGGGCCGTACGGCAGCTCGAGGGTGATATTGTCGTAGCCGAGGAGACGGCCGACTTCCTCAATAATGTCCTCGGGGATGTGGATGTCGGTACGCCAGAGGGGGACAGAAATTATGAGCTCTGCGCCAGATTCAACCTTAAAGCCGACATTTTCTAATGTGTCCTTAATCGTGTCAACACTGTAATCTGTACCGAGGAGGTCGTTGATTTGAGATACTGTGACTTTTACAATAGTTTCGGGAGTTTCGCCGGGGTAATCATCGGCGGTGGCGAGCGGAGTAACATCAAGACGCCGCACTGCTTCGGCGAGAACTGGCCAGGTCATGCCGGCGGGCTGCCCCTTCGTGAAGCGGGTAATAGCCTCAGAGAAAATGGCGTGCGCCATCTGAGTCTTGCGGAGGTGATAGAGAGAAAAAGTCGCGCTCTCAAGAATGACGCGCTTAGTCGAAGCGTCGATCTCGGTGTTCTTGCCGCCCATAGCACCAGCGAGGGCGACTGGAATATTATTACTAGTGATGAGAATATCTTCGGGAATGCACTTGATGACTTTGCCGTCAAGGAGTTGGAGTTCTTCCCCATCCGCGGCGGCGCGGACAATGATCTGAGGCTTATCGGTACCGCCAACAGCGATAAGTTTATCGTAATCGAAAGCATGCAGTGGCTGGCCGGTCTCAAGCATGAGAATATTGGTCAAGTCGACAAGCGGGTCGATCGAGCGCATGCCGGCTTTAGCAAGGAAAATATCGTCGGGCGTAAGATATTTACTGCGCTCGTGATGCGGCACGTCAAAGACGGCGCAGCTGTAACGAGGGCAGAGATCCTTGTCAGTGATTTTAATACTGATCGGCAAGTCATGAGCGGCGGCTAGCTCGGGCCACTCTGGCTCCTGGAACTTCACGCCGAGGATGCCAGCAACCTCGCGAGCGAAGCCGATCAAGCCGAAACAGTCTGGGCGATGAGTGAGAGATTTATTTTCGACATCGATGATTAGATCATTTAACCCAAAAACTTCGGCGAAGCTATCGCCGGGCTGGGCGAGTTTCGGGTCGATCTCGGCGATAGACTTGTGCTCGTCGTCGAAGCAGAGCTCATCAGCGCCAGCGAGCATGCCATTTGATTCGTAACCCTGAAGTTTACGGGTACTGATGCGGAAGTTCTCATTGCCGTAGGTCTCGGGGACGATGGCGCCCGGAGCGATCCAGACTGCAAGCATACCAGCATGGACATTTGGTGCGCCGCAGACAACTTGCACGAAGCCGTTTTCGAGTTGCTTGAATTCGGAGTTATGTGCGCCAGCGTCGATTTCGCAAAGATTGAGATGAGTGTCCGGGATTGGCTCAGCCTTCATGACTTTTACGACATAGATTCCCTGGTACTTTGGAGCGAGATCGGTCACTTCCTCGACTTCGACGAGACGCGAGCCGATCAACTGGATTAACTCCGAGTCGGAGACTTCGGCGGGAATAGTGACATACTTTTTAATTTCATTGAGTGAGATTAGCATAAATATTGGCTTCCTATTGACTTTTTAACTAATGTGTGATATAATGGAAGGTTAGGGTGATTTTTCTTACTTTCATCAGAATTTCTCCAAAAAGTCAAGCTTACCAGACTCAAAATAACGTACGTCAGTAAGACCATATTTCAGCATGACGAGGCGATCAATACCGCCTCCCCAGGCGAAACCGTGATAGATCTCTGGGTCGATGCCGGCCATCTCAAGGACGTTCGGATGAATCATGCCGCAGCCAAGCATTTCGAGCCAATCGCCGCCCTTGCCGCCAAGCGAAGCGGGTTTCTCGATCAATAGTTCTGCGGAAGGTTCGGTAAACGGGAAATAGCCGGGCTGAGTCTTAATCTTTAGATCTTGACCATAATATAATTCGAAGAAGCGCTTAAGGACGCCAAACATCTGGCCCATAGTGGCGTCCCGAGAGACATAGACGCCTTCACATTGATAGAAAGTATGCTCATGAGTAGTGTCGACATCTTCATTGCGGAAGACGCGGCCAGGGACGACGACAGCGATTTGACCGATAGTGTCGAGATCTTTCCGGTATTTTTTCAGGGCGCGGTGCTGCATGGTGCTAGTATGAGCAGGCGGGATAAACCCTTCCTCGGTGCGAAAAGTATCGTAGCCGTCGCGAGCGGGGTGACCCTTAGAGAAGTTGAGGCTATCAAACATATGGAATTCGTCGTCGAGCTGCTGGGATTCAATGACATTAAAACCCATATCCGAATAAATGCTAATGACACGATCGAGCTCAGTCATGAGCGGATGCTTACTGCCGAGCTTCAGCTGCGGCAGGGGCTGATTCGGAGCACAGGGCGCAGAAATATCGAGCGGCTCTATATTCTCGCTCTCGAGAGCTTCCTCAGCAGCGGTAATGGCCGCAAGAATCTTTTGCTTCTTCTTATTCATCTCACGGCCGAATTCCCCGCGCTGCTCAGGCGGCAGATCTTTGATCTTGACGTATTCGGCGTTGATAGTTTTTAATTCGGATTTTAACTTCTCTAACTCTGACATAATTACATATTATTATAGCACACTTAGATTTAGATAAAGAATATACAAATCAGGGAGATGATTGCAAGGATAATTAGTACGATCCAAACCCAGGTAAATTTGCCAGTTTTCTTCGTGTCTTTGACGTATTCGGAATCATCGACGTAGTCAGGATCGTCACGGCGTGAGTCTTGAGCACGGGCGCGCAAATCAGCAGAAATCCGTCGGTTTAACTCTGAATTGCGGTCTTCATCTTTTGACATCATTATTCCCATGAATGCATCCTTTACTTATTTATTTAACTTTTTCACTTTTCAATTGTACCACACATGTGCTATAATTGAGAAAATATTAGTGTTAAGGAGGTTATAATGGCCAATCAGAAGCCTAAGAAGTCTGGAAAGAAGAATTCCCAGCCCGAACCGAAGAAAGATCTCAAGGAGACTAAGGAAGTCAGCGAGACCAAAGATACCAAAACCGTAAAGGAGACTACCGAGACGAAGTCGGCTATTGTAGCTTCTACTAATGAAAACCCGATGAAGGGCTTTTTTGCGCGTAAATACGGCGAAGGTGAAAATATTTTAACTATTTTTAAGACTCCGAAGATTTGGGGTGCTTTGCTCGGTGAGGTTCTAGGAACTTTCTTGATTACGGCGATTCTTTTGCTGGTCGGCGTTTTCGGCGGAATGTTCCAGTATGCAACTCTACTCGCTCCAGCGTTGATTTTCGTCTACATCGTGATCGTGAAAGTATCAGGAGCGAACTTTAATCCGCTCATCACTGCCGGCATGATGGCAAGTCGCCGGATGTCTGCAATCCGTGGCGTACTTTACATGCTCGCACAATTGCTGGGTGCATGGCTCGGTCTAATCGTAGTTAATGCTTTCCGTCTAGGCAGCGGCACTAGCGCAGAGATGCCAATTATGAACGAAGTGACTGGTGAAACGTTCTGGGCAGTGGCACTAGTGGAATTGATCGGTGCGATTATCTTAGCTTTCTGCTTCGCACGGGCAATTCGCTACAGCAAGCGTAGCGCTTTGACTTTTGCGATCGCAATCGTAAGTTGCTTGATCTTCGTAGTAGTCCTTGGTGCGACCATTTCTCAAGGTTTCTTCCAGTACTCGACGACTTTCACTTTCAATCCAGTAGTTTCATTAATGTATCAGATCCTACCGACCGCAGCTGACAACTTTGGCGAGTTGGCACAGATGGCCGGCCTCGCAGCAGCAGCTTATGTCATCGTACCAATCGTTGGTGGTATTATCGGATTCTACCTTTCCGACACGATGACTCGCCTTGCAGCTGGTGGTTACACTTGTGACTACGACACCGATTGTTGTGGCCAGGTCTGCAAGAAATAAGTTAATATTACATTAGCTTACTGAAAAGTACCACTTTCTAAAAGTGGTACTTTTGTATGGGAAGTTTTTTACTTTTGAAGTTGTTGATGAGATGAATATGCTATAATAGTTTCATGGTTAAGGACCAGAAGAAGTCAGAAGTCATTCAATCCAAGCAGTCCACAGAAAAGAAAACGCAAAAGAAATCGACACGCGGCAAACATCCGATGCCGGCGATCATGCGAGTGTCGTGCACGGTGCTGTTTTTGATCGTGATGGCGATTTTCTTTACGTGGTTTATCTTCTGGCGACAGAATATGTGCGACGGCGATACGACTTGGGATTTCGTGCAAAATAATCCTGGCGTAGTGACTTATAGCTACCTGGTCGTGCTAGCACTGATGGCGGTAATAACAGCGATAACGTGGCGGCCGTTTTTCAGTACGGGTTTGTTTTTTGTGATTATTAGTATTATTACTTTTATCAACATGGAAAAGTTTCGTCTGCGCGCGGCGCCGCTTCTGCCGGAAGAGTTTATGCTGGCGGAGTCGGTCGGAAATATGACAGATTTTATCGATATGGCCGGAGTATGGAGGTTAGTTTTTGGCGTGATATTTGTAATTACAGGGTCGGTCATGGCGGAATTCTATGTGCGAAAATTAGTAGGGCGGGATTTGAAGCGATTGCCGTGGTGGAGTCGGACTGCGTTAGTTCCGCGGGTGACGTTTACGATGGCGGGGTTGGCGATGCTGGGCGGGATTTGTCGGCCGGTGATCCATCGCGAAGACTACGCATGGATCGACGGGATTGATCTTGTAGATTGGAGCCAGACGGAAAACTACGAGAAGAACGGCTTCGTAATTGGATTCCTTTATAATCTCGGTGGGGCGAGCGCTGAAGAGCCGGAGGGTTATAGTGAGCGGCACATCTTAGCGATCGCCGACAAATATCGAGCAGAAAAGGCTGCTGATACGAGTCGTCTACCCTGGGGTGAAGAAATCGATAACTTGATTATTATTCTCAATGAGACTTTCTATGATCCGTCGTTATTGACGGAGTACTATGCACATACTGGCGGGGACGTAACGCCGAATCTACATAAGATTTTCCGGAATTACCCGAGCGGATATATGTATTCGACGGTGTATGGTGGAGGGACGGCGAATGTTGAATTTGAAGTACAGACGGGGCTATCGAATTATTGGGCAATGACGACACCATATGTGAATATTCTGCCGAAGCTAGAAAGCTTGATTAGCCCGGCGCAGGCGGGAGAAATTTACGACTTCTCAGCAAGAGGAATTCATTCGTACGACAAGACGATGTACAAACGTCATCTCGCCTATCGGACGATGGGATACGATGAGCTGATTGGCGAGTCGGAATTTACTCATACGGAAAAGGAAGCAAAAAGTTCAGTACTAAATGATCGTGCGATTTATCAAGAAGTTTTAGATTTATTAAAAGATAGCGACGAGCCGCAAGTGATTAGCACAATTACAATGCAAAACCATGCGCCGTACGCACAAGCTGGGTATGAAACCCTAGATTTCCAGCTACTACAGCGCGAAGGTGATTGGTGGCTGATCGAGCACAGCTTCCAGAGCTTGCATAGCTCAGACGAATATCTCGGAGAGTTTATCAAAGAGCTGGATGAGCTAGACGAGAGAACAGTAGTGCTATGGTTTGGTGATCACGCAATGGGGACGCTCGATAAGTACACGCAGTCAGAAGATAAACTAGATCGAGATCTCGCGCATATCACGCCATATTTTGTCTACGCAAATTTTGAAATCGAGAGTCCTTATACAACACAAGAAGTTGCGAAGATGAATAAAAAACAGGGGCTCGAATTCTCGACGCGAGATGTAGATCTGCCAACAACTACGCCGAATTGTCTGCTCAATACGACTTATAATCTACTAAATCTTGAGAAGCCGGCATTATTCTACCTGCTCGACGAAGTATGCACGAGTACACCGATCTTGACGCAGGCGTACGAAAACGGTAATCGCTTCAAGCCAACTGAGGCATTGGTGGAGTATGAGCTAGTCAACTACGATATATTGTACGGCGAGCAATATTGGGACGGGATGTAATTTCCGCTCTGAACGGCCATTTCGGCGTCAGTAGCTGCGCTGACCTGGCTCGTTCAGAATGAAAATTATGCACAGAAACTTATTTTGCTTTTGGGAAAAGTGGCTCGACCGGAGGAGTGACTTCCTCGGCGGAGAAAATTGCTGTAATCTTCGCAGAAGTCTCGGGGAGGAAGATCTGAAGCTGAAAGGCTACCTCTAAGATTCCCTGCTCAAGGTCTTGGAGGACAGACTGAACTTTCTCGGTCTCACCGTTTTTCGCAAGTTCCCACGGCTTCGCTTCGTCGATTTGTTTATTGAGATTTTGCACCTGTGCCCAGACATAATCAAGCGCACGAGCAAACTCGAACTGATCCATTAGTTCGCAGAATTTGCCGTCGAGATCAGGAGTAATCTTGACGCCGGAAACATGATTTTTCTTACAGAGAGTAGCAAGACGCTGAACGAGATTGCCGAGATCATTGGCGAGTTCGTTATTGTAAGCGTTTTCATACTTCTCGTCAGTAAAATCAGAATCGTCAAAGTTATCAACATGACGGAGGAAGTAGTAGCGAAAAGCCGGAAGACCTTTACGCGATAAAACCTCCATCGGGTCGACGACGTTACCAATACTCTTGCTCATTTTCTGGCCATTGGCAAGAATGTAACCGTGGACGACGAGATTCTGCGGAAGCTCAAGACCGATGCCGAGGAGGATCGCTGGCCAAGTAATCGCGTGGAAACGCAAGATATCCTTACCGATGAACTGCGCCGTAGCCGGCCAGAAGTCGAGTGCGGCAGGATCGTCAGGATAACCAAGAGCAGTAATATAATTTGAGAGGGCATCGACCCAGACATACATAATCTGATCTTCGTCGCCAGGCACGGGTACGCCCCAAGAGAGCTGCTTGCGCGGGCGAGAAATGGAAATGTCTGGAGCATCTTCAAGGAGTTTGAGGACTTCCTGCTTGCGGAAAGCGGGGGTGATCTTCATAGTGTCGGATTCGATAGCAGCACGAATCTGATCCTTGAAATCACTGATGCGTAAGTAATAGTTCTTCTCAGAGAGATGTTCGTATGCGCGCTGATGGTCCGGACAGATGCCGTGATTATCTTCGTATTCCTTTTCGGTAACGAAGCGCTCACAGCCTTCGCAATACCAGCCATCATACTCGGCGCTATAGATATGCGGTTCTAGCTTTTTCCAGATTTCTTGACAGGCGTAGACATGATTCGGGTCGGTAGTGCGAATGAAATCAGTATAGGATACATCGAGATCGTCGATAAACTTACGGAATTTATCGGAATTTTCCTGAACATATTGCTCGACAGGGATGTCATGTTTCTCGGCGGTGCTGAAGACTTTATTCCCATGTTCGTCAGTACCAACCTGGAAGCGGACTTCATCGCCGAGGAGACGGCGATAGCGCGCATAAGTATCAGCCAAAAGATAATCCATCGAATGCCCAAGATGCGGGTTACCGTTGACATATGGAATCGCTGTGCAGATATAAACTTTTGACATAATACTATTATTATACTACAAAATAGGGGGATTTTGTAATTTTGGCGTTGTGGTTTTGGAAAAGTTTGTGTATAATGAGAATTGTAAAACAATTTCAATCCGTAAATGAGCCGTTTTTCTGTGTAAAGACCGCGTTCGTCAGTATTTGTGGCATCACAAGGCCAATTTAGCTGATGAACTTAACGGTTTATTGGATGAAATTGTTTTACACCCTTGTGGTGCCATTTTTGTTGGTATAGAAAAAGATGCATGTGGCGTACCAACGGAAGTAGATAGGTAAAAATGGTGCCACGAGGTCCTATCAATACAACAAAAGGAGGGCCGTAATGCGCAATAAGTACATATCAAAATTTAAGTTACATAGTATTCCAAT
>CAPHDI010000009.1 GCA_948623715.1 uncultured Candidatus Saccharibacteria bacterium
TAATTAAAGTATAGTCAGTAATGTCTTGCGCAGTAATATTAACTTTACTACTAACATAACTAGTTGATCCGGGAGAAACTATATCCTTGAGACTAGAGTTAGAAATCTGAAGAGTGGTGGTAGGATTGGCGGTGGTGGCGTAAGTGGAGATTCCCTCTTCGGCGTAAACAGTGGAATCGGTATGGATGAAAATGAAGTTGAATAACACCAAAAGTAGGGCGGATGCGGAAAGTAATAGAGGAATATATGTGGCGAGAGAATTGCACCTATCTTTGCTTCGCTCGCCGAGGCGGTGCCTTAAAAAAGGAATACTATGAGCAGAGCCTGTTGATATTTGCTTTATTCTTTTGTGACGCATCGTTACCCTCCTTTTGGTATTTAATATGCAGCATCCGAAATGCGGCAATGCTTGAGGGCCAATACAAGCAAAAACAGCACCGTAGATGCTGCTTGAAACGCTACGTCAAACGACAAAACGTAAGCACCTGCGATGCTGTAAATTGGTCGTTTGAACATAATAATATTGTTACGTACTATTATTTAAAAATGTTTCAAGCAGTTCTATTATAGCATGAATAATATGGTTTGCGGGAGAAATGTGGGGATTTTGCGGAAAGTTTGAGGGAAAACTAGGTAGTTTTTGGGTTTTACTAAAAAGAAGTCCCCGCGCTAAGTGCATACTGCGCCCTGCGGGGACTTCGATACTTTTATTTTATCAAATTAAGCTTTTAATGTCAATGATCTGGCGGCTCTTTGTGATTAATAGCATTTGTTTGATTTGTTTTTGTTCTCTGCTTTTGTATACTAAGTAGCGTCGCAATGTATCATCTCTAATTTTGCATTGTGAAGAATCGATAATGATATTTGGTGATTGTTTTAGTGCTTTACGAATGAGCTGTTCAATAGAGGTTAGTTTGGCGGTTTCTGGTGATTTTATTTCGTACTCAACGCTATCTATGCGCACATCTGCTGTTGGTAGATTGCTTTCGGCTAAAAACTCAACATAACGCCCTGCGCGATAAAATTTGGGCTATTCGCATTTCTTGTGGCCACGGTTCTCGTCCTGGGGCGATATAGATGCCAGTCTTTCCCTTTAATATCTTTCTAGTGTAGCATACTTTATTGTTTTTATGAGTCTTGTTGTTGTGGGTGATTTTGGAAGTGAAAATGACGTTTAAGGCTATTTTTAGGCGATTTGGGGAGTTTTTGGAAAAAGTGGGGTGGGAGGAAGGTTTTTCTGAAAATTGCTTAAAGGGTCATTTCTGGCCCTTTAATGCGAAAAACTGGTTTTATCAGAGTCTAACGGGCGACGCAGCGGATGGTCCCTCCGCGATATTTATGGAGCGTATAAAATCCTATGCCGCTACTACTATTGAATTTAAACAAGGTGGAATTATCGCCGTTATATGATGTACTAGTCAGGTAGTATCCACCGGATCCAACGCCGCTGGGGGCGGAAAGGTTGGTGTCTACATAACCGGCGGCCGGGAAGAAGGCGCCGCCATCAGAGCTACTTGCGTCACCAAACCATAGTCCGGGTTTACCGTCGGGACTACTAGTTGAATCGATCCAATCTACGGGCGTGTCAGAACCGGGATACTTTTCATATAGGGTAGCATAATCTGTTCTTGTAGGTAGCTTCCAGCCTTTGGGACATATGCTGACTTGAGCGTTTGTAGAACCTATACCTGAGCCGGTGCCGGCTGTCGCGACATACCAGTTATAGTAGGCGCCAATGACAGGATCGTTATTGTAATAGGCATGACTTTCTTTAATGACGACACTTTGCCAGTAGGCGGAGACTGGAATTGTGAAATTACTAGTAACATCGGAGTCGGCTGAGGTAATTTCCTTATCAACAATGCGTAAGTTTTGGGTCATCCAGCAATTACCGTCGGATAGTTTCATGACTGTGTAGGTACTGTCGTCGCGGGTGTCGGTGAGGGTTTTGGGCGACCCAGTTGGGGCTTTTGTGCAGACATCTGTTGTCATTTGCTGCATCGTGGTCATAGTATCCCAAGTAATCTGCTTCCAAATTGCGTAAATTGTTCTGTCTGGCGCGCTAGATCTTAGTGTGATCGAGTCGCCTGGTAGATATTTGTTGGCAGCATAAGCAGAGTTATCTGTCCAACCTTGAAAGATATATCCACTTCTGGTTGGCTCTGTATCGGAAATCGTAAAAATTATACTAGTCTCAGTTTTTCCTAATGCCGTTTGTGCTTCTGGCGCATTTGTGCCTCCATTTGCGTCATAAGTAAGCTTATAATTGTAAACTTGCTGTGGCGTGGCGATGAGTGATAAAAGTATGGCCGTTTGGTAATGACCGCTATTCGAATTATTATTAGCAAATTTCGCTGCGAAACTTAATTTTTTCGTCGTGCTGGCAACGCCAGAAGCGCTTCCTCCTGCTAAGTAACCGTCTGTTATACTAGTACCAGTAGTGCCATAATTTGGCATAGTGTAGTATTTCATAGTTCCATCGACGTCACTAGTATTACCCCAGGCAAAACCCCAGGTATTATCGCTAAGGCTGTTACCGGTAACGCCGGAGGTCCCCGCTCCGGTGAGGGCTGTTGCGCTACCTGTTTGCTTTAGAGAATTGTAACCATTAGCATAAGTTACTCGGAGTGTGTAATTGGTAATATTATTAGCACTATAGGTTATATTACTACTCAAATACCCTGTATCGCCCGGTGCTACCGTAGTAGATAGATTTGGGTTGGAGATCGATAGCGAAGTGGTTGTGTCAGGAGAATCTATTGCGTGGGCCTGATTAGCTTGGCTACTGTTTATGATGAATAAGTTGCTAAGCAACAAAAGCAGAGCCAGACTACATATTAGAGGAATACTATAAGACACATATCGCAAAGTGTTAGTATGTTTTGTAAGTTGTTTAGAACCTTTTAACTTACTATTCTTGAGAGTTATTGTTCTACGCCTACTTTTCTTAAGTAATATTGGAATACTATGTAGAACTTTACTCCACAAAAAGTATAACTTTGATATTAGCCTATGTTGCATCTGGCCCTCCTTTTGGATTGATAGGTTTTGCCCGAGCGGAGATGATTTCTATCAATGATAGGAAGTTTGATAGACAAAAATGACGCCGCAAGGGCGCCTAAGCCAAACGAGATGATAATGCAAAACGCACTACGCTCGTCTTGCGACGTCATCAATGCGCATAATGCTATTCGCATTATCGTTCTCTTTTTGACTTAGGCAATTCCATTATAGCATGAATAATATGGTTTGTGCGGGAAATGTGGGGATTTTGCGGAAAATAGTAGATTTTGGGGAAAGTTGTGGTATAATAGAAGGGTAAAACCAGACGAGCGAGAGGGTGTCTCCAGATTGCTCGGACAAAGCTTTATGCGTTGGGGATTCGCCAAGTGGTAAGGCAGTGGGTTCTGGTCCCACCATTCGGGGGTTCGAATCCCTCATCCCCAGCCATAGACATTATTTGTGGAAAAGGCCATTCTGTCGAATGGTTTTTTCCATGTGCAACAGAGAGAATCTCCAGAAATTTGCAGGTTCGAGAATAGTAGTTTGAGAATTTGGCGTTTTTCGGTGATTCTCGAACTTTCTGAAAATAACAGAGGCGCATCTTTGACTAGAGCTATAAGCTCTTTGAGATCGTTAAACCAGCTATTATCGAGCCGGGAGAGTTCTAAAAGATGTTTTTCGAGTGAAGTTTTTTCGGTTTTCAATTCATCATTTTTAGTCTTATAAATTTCATCGTCAATCATTCCGTCCAGATATTTATCTAGCAATCGCGATGTCTTAGTTTTGTTGAGTGCAAGTTTGGAGGAAATGAGCTGTTTTAATTGCTTTTGTGTACTTATATTATAGTCAAATCTATGTCGTAGGGTCTGAATTGTTTCTTTGTATTCAGCCTCGGATGGAGAAATTTTTGCTAGTAAGTCTTGGATTTGCTGAGTAAGCTTCTCTTCGCGAATCCATTTTGCTCCATGCTTCCCTTTGTGTTGCGTGCAATGATAATATATGTGGCCTTTGTGCTGTTCGGCAGTAATTATGCAGCCGCATTCTTTACAGGTGAAAATACTTCGGTAGACAAAATTTTTACCAGAATAGACGGGCTTGTTTCTGTGGCGGCTTAAAAAGACGTCTTGTACGGCATCAAAAAGATCTTGCGTGATAATGGGCTCGTATTTGTGTGTATAGATTTTACCTTTTACATTCATAGAGCCGCAGTAAAAGGGATTATTGAGCAGCTTGTGAATTTTACTAGAAGGTTTGGTGATGGAGTAGGTGTCTTTAAGGATTTTACGCAGTTCGTTAATGCTGCATACTCCGGTTGCATAGCACTGGAAAAGTTTACGCACGATTGGCGCATTCTCGTCTGGTACAATCCAGGTTTTGCCGTTTTCTAGGTGGATGTTTTTATAGCCAAAGGGTGCTCGGCTGAGCCATTCTCCGTTACGTAATTTTTCCTCTTGTCCGCGTTTGACGTTGTCGCTGAGCTGAGTAACATAGCTTTTGGCTTGTAGCGTCCCGAAATCCCAGCGCATTAGGTCGGCGTTGGTGGAGTTTTGGTTGATAACTAAGCGCTCTCGATAAAAGTGGATTTCTAGTCTTCCGGATTTAGTCAATTCTAATAACGGTCCGGTTTCGTTAAAGCCACGCTGGACGCGATCGATGGTATCGGCTACGAGGGCGATGGGTTTATGATAGCGACGGATGAACTTTAGTACTGATTGAAATTTTGCGCGATTCCCTTTTGTGGATGATTCTACGAGAGACACGATTTCAATAATATGGAGGTTGCATGTTTTGCAGTATTCTTTGAGACGAAAGACCTGTGATGGGATAGAGTAATTTTCTTCTTGGTCTTTGCTGGAAACTCTTGCAAGTATAATTGCGTCCATTAGTTTTTCCTCCATAAAAATAGGTAGTCGTGGCTAACCCAACAAACGAATTCATTGGCACAACTACCTATCTTTATGCAAGATAGTTTTTCGTTTATCGGGTTAGCATTTACATTATATATCATCTCTGCTCCTTTGTCGATTTCTTTAATTTATAGAGTAGCATAATATACTCGGCTAGATTATATTGCTCTTGAGTATTCATTGATAAAGCCTCAATAAACGGTCGATTATTGGATGTGAGCCGGCGTTGAAGCGCATGATGGTACCATTATCGGTCTCGATACTCCAGTCTGGCGTGATGTTTTCGTACCAGGTGGTGGGATTATTTAGGATTTTAGGAGTTTTGAGACCCTTTGAACAAAAATAGCGCTTCTTGCCCTTAAAGGTGGGCATGTCTTTTACGATGTATTTTGTAATGTAATGAGCTACTTTGCTGCGAGAATCATTTACAATGTCAATATATTTAAGATTTGTGAATCCGAGACGAAATTCAGGTAATGTATAGACTGGTTTGCCATGTTGGAAAATTTGACGATTAGTTTTAGGGTTGATGGCTGGTGCGATTCTGCCGGTGTAATTTGCTAGAACAGCGTGGAAGTGTAGGCTTTTACCGTCTTTATGGAATTCCGGCACGGCAATATATTGAAATTTATTGTTGCGTTTCTGTTGATTTTTAAGCCAGGTTGAAAGCTGATGGCGTTTTTCACTTATATCGGTGCGATTCTTCGCAAAAGTAAAAGTTGCGAACATAGAGAAGCTGTTACATAAAACATAGTCGCTAATTACTTTGCAAGTTCGACGAAGCGATCGCTCTTCTGTGGTTTCGTCTGGGCTGGAGTTTTTTGTTAGCTCCGATACGGAATTATGTGATAAAGATCGGTTTTTAACGATTGGCGTTTTTGGGAGGTATATACTGATTAGTGTAGGGTAGATTTTGACCTGAGCCTTAATAACATTAGAATCAAAGTATTGATTATTTAGCATATTGACCCCCTAAGTGTCCTGTATATCAAGTTACAGGACACATCTGCGCCCTTCACCGCACTGCGGGTGGTGCGCTTGGGCGCAGAAGATTGAGTGTTTTTGCGCGTCAAAAATAGACACATAGAATTATTTTCCTTGTTTAGGGTTATTTCTGATTATTCGTTAGTGTCTATCCTCAAATAAAATAGACCTAAGCGATTTAAAAGTCTTTTATATCTTATCGTTCAGGTCTTAATATTTGATACCGAGCTTTTAGTAAAGTGAGATCTACTCGGTTTTTACGTTTTGCCTATAATAATTACTCTTTACAGACTTATTACTTGTATTTTAGCATAAGGGTTTCTAAAGTGCAAGACTTTGTTGTATTTTTTACAAGTTTATGAGATAATGAGTAGGTCTACATCTAACGTATATTAGGATTTTATTCCTAAGAATGGGCAACCATTATTGCAGCGAATAAAATCCTGCGTTAGGTGTAGACAACCTATAATGGTTGTCCATTTTTATTGGAGTAAGAATATATGAGTGCACAGGAATGGGTCTTTGGCTGGTTAATTATAGTTGTTTTTTTGATTGCTTTGATACTTATAAAGAATGCTAGAAAAAGTAAATATCAAGCACCGCCTAGTAATGTAATGGAAAGGTCGGTTGCGGTTCGAGCTGAGGCTATAGAGACAAGAGAGGAAGAAAAAGAGGAGAAGGAATGGAAAGAAGAAGTCGCCTGTAAATATCGTTATAAAATAAAAAGCCGTATTATGACTCAAAAAGAGGAGGATTCATATCGACGTCTAGTAAGAGTGTTTGAAAAGAAGTTTTATGTAATTCCGCAAGTGCATTTAGGCACGTTGTTTGATTATAAAATAAAAGGGCAAAATTGGTATGGAGCATTTCAGCACATTAATCGGAAGTCAGTAGACTTCGTATTGCTAAATAAGGAGACGTTGAAGCCGGTTTGTGCGGTAGAGTTAGATGATTATACGCATGAATGGAGACATCGACAGGAGCGAGATATGGAGGTGGAGCGGATTTTTAGGGAGGCGGGTTTTCCGTTGGTGCGGACGAATAATATTACAAATATGAGTAATATGGAGATTGTTGAGCGTTTTGCGGAAGTAATTAACTCGCAGTAGTTTTAGTGAGGTATATTGCAGATAACTTTTTAATTGTTGCGATAGTCTCTAGAGGTTCGAAATCTATACCGTTTCCCCAGCCAGGCAAATTTCCGAACCTTTGGGTTCGGGATTTTGCTAGGTTGAGGGAGTAGAAGCTAAGAAAACCGCCCTGGAGGGTGGTGTGAGAAGGGATGCTGCGGGGTGTGGACTTAGATGCTGATTTACTGTTGCGCGTCTCATAAGAATTCTCCTAAATAGTAGATTTTGAAAGAACATTTGACTTGCGACCAGATTTTAATGGATTTTGGTCTGGGGTTTGACAAGGGCGGAAAAGGGATTATAATAAAGATCTAGACCGAATCTAGAAAAACGTGGCGAAGGCCAAGATCTTTGAGAGGAGTCTCGAAAATGGAAGATTTTCAGGTAGAAAACGTGTTGGTGCAGCTGCCGCGGATCGGGTATTCGCGGATTGAGTGGCTGGAAAAGGCGCTCAACGGTGGCGTGAGAGCCGATTTTACGCGCTACTCAGCGAGTGACATTAACTGGCTGGCGAAGATGTATCGGAGTCTGCTGTGGCAGCCGGGGCCGGAGCGATTCGCGACGTTTGAGCGGTACTTCGAGGACGACGACGTTGAAAGCTATGTCGGCAAAGATGGGCAGCATCTGCCGGGGCTATTTGTCGGTGATGATGGCGGACATATGCCGGCGTGGCGACCGGCGGGGCCGGATGAGTATTCGATCTCTACGGCGGAGCGGCGCAACTATCTGCGGCACGGGTTGATGCTGGAACTGGCACAGGTGCTGGTCGAGGTGATTGCGGAATTGACGCCGGAGAAAGCTGAAGGTATGCGGATGAACTCGGTGCTGGCGGCGACAAATCTGGCGCTGGCTTTGGTGGAGCTGGATGAGCAAAACGAAGACAGTTCTCTGTCCTTTGAGCAGCGGTTGAATCCGCATAAGGAGATTTTCGGCGATATCAGTCGCGACATACCAAGCAAGCGCTTGCATGACATTTTGCAGGCGCAGGGTGCAGAATATGTGCAGATGCAGGGGCGGGCGATCCAGGCGGCACGGGGCGGAAAATGAGACTCAACTCCCCCGAAATGGGGGAGTTTTTCATTTTGTTTGGGTTAGATAAGGTCAGAATTGAGGTAATAGTAGTATTCGAGGAGGTCGCGGGAGTAATTTTTGATTAGGGCGAGGCGGGAGCTGTCGCCGGATTTGGTGAGCTTCTGCGGAGAGCTGGACTCAGTAGTAGCAGTGCGGGGCGGGAGGATGAGCATGCGGGTGATGCCGATCTGTTCGACGAAGGCGGGATTATGGCTGACCATGATGATAGTGCCGGAGTAATCTTTGAGGTTTTCGCCGATGATTTTCTGGGTGTCGGGGTCGAAATGGTTAGTCGGCTCGTCGAGGATGACGAGATTCGCACGCTTCAAGAGAATTTTACAGAGAGCGACACGGGCCTTTTCGCCGGGGGAAAGGACGGAGACTTTTTTATAAATGTCATCGCCATAGAAGAGGAAGTTACTGAGGATGCCGCGAAGTTCGGTGTCGGTGAAATCATAATTTTGGACATTCTCAAGGATGGTACGGCGCTCGTCGAGAATCTCGAGCTCCTGGGCGTAGTAGGCGATAGTGGTGTTTTGACCGATGATGACGGAGCCGGAATCGGGTGTAAGTTCGCCAATGATAAGCTTAAGGAGAGTCGACTTACCGACGCCGTTTTCACCAACGATGAGGAATTTTTCGCCGCGGGTGAGGGAGAAAGAGAGATTGTCGTAGAGCATGGGACCGCCTTCGTAATGGAAAGAGAGATTCTGGACTTCAAGAGGAGTCTTGCCGCTTTGCTTCGCGGGGGAGATATTCATAGCGACGCGGGCGTAAGTCTGCTCACGAGTGCCGAGCTCTTCGAGTTTCTTGGCGAGGACTTTCTCGCGCTGATGCCCCATGCCGATGAGGGCAGTGTTGCTGCGCTTGGCGGCGCGGGCGCGGGCGACAAACTCGGAGAGGCGTTTTATTTCCCTTTCCTGCTCGGTGATGCGGGCATCTTCGGCGGCAAGGTCGGCGGCGTATTGGCGACGGAAATCAGTGTAATTCCCTTTGTAGACTTTCATATTGTGGGTGGACTTGTTGACGAAAAGAACCTTATTCGTAATAGTATCGAGGAAGTCGATGTCGTGGGAGATGACGAGAACCATACCCTTGTAATTACGGAGGAAGTTGGCGACGAAAGTTTTTGTCTCGACATCGAGATGGTTAGTCGGCTCGTCGAGGAGAAGGAGTCCGGCATTCTCGAAGAGGACGCGGGCGAAGGCGACTTTGGACTTCTGACCGCCAGAAAGTTCTTTCATTCTGCGATCCATGAGGTCGGAAAGTTGCATTTTGTCGAGAATTTTTAATAACTCGTAGTCGAAATTCGCGAGGTCGTAGGAATTAATGAGATCCTGGAGATTATTAATGCGATCGAGAATAGTGGTACTGTCGGGATATTTGGCGAGTTTCTCGTACTCGGCGTTGAGCCGATTCTGGAGATCGTCGATGGGGCGGCCGGAGGCGACATATTCCCAGACGGTGATGCCATCGTGTTCAGGCGGAATAGTGATCTCCTGCGGAAGGTAGCCGAGACGGAGGCTAGGGAGAGTGATCTCGCCGTCGTCAAGGGATTGCTGGCCAAGGATAATACGGAAAAGAGTGGTCTTCCCGGCGCCATTGACGCCAACGATGCCGACTTTGTCGGTCGGCTCAAGGTTAAAATCGCAGTCGTCGTAGATGATTTTCGTACCGTAGGCAAGATGAAGATGGGAAGCTTTCATTAGCTAATTATAACATATTTCTTGAGGAAATTATTGAGGAGATAGATTGCGGAACTGAGGTGGGTGTGTTATGATAGGGAGAGTAAGGGGGTAAACGGAGGTGAAACTAAAAACAGTTAGCAATAGCCTGGCTCTTTAACACTACGAGGAGGTGGACGAAATGGCTAAGCTATTTCGTATGAACGAGAATCGTCCGGCGTTTTATAAGTCGGAGATGATCGATCAGTACGAGAACGATTTCAGGCAGTTCCCGCCGATGAACCACATCGGCTATTCCATGAGCTATATCACCTATGAGCTGAAGCAGACGGCGCTGCATCGGCGGGTCGACCATGTCGATATGCTGTTGGCGCGGCAGAAGCTCGAGCATTACCTCGATCAGTATGTCAAGAAGTATGGCGGTGATCGGCAGGCTTATCAGGAAGGGCTGGAGAAGATCTGGCCGAATCTTGAGCAGCGGATGTTGAAACATCCGGCGGTCTACAAGTATGTGATGGACTTCGCGACGCGGTCGCCGAGCCTGCTCAACTTCATGAGTTGGGTGCCGTGCTCGGAGACGATGGAGAATGCTTTCGGCTACGGCTATAATATCGCCGAAGAGTACGGACCGCTGTCGCCGACGGACGTGGCGTTTTACTGGTCGCTGAGAGAACCGGTGTTGTCGGGGATTCGTCAACGTGTCTGCTACGCGCAGGGCGAGATCGGTCGACTGATGCAGCCGATTCTCCGGGGTGAGCGGAAGGAAAAGCTGCGGATCCTGTTTGTCGGGGCAGGCCGGGCGCCGGAGTTGCGGCGCTGGGGTTACCCGACGGAGTTCCTCTTGCAGCAGGAGGTTGTCGCGGTTGATGAGGATAGGGGGGTCTGGAGTAATATCGACTTCTTGTTCCAGCAGGTCCACGGCAAGATTGTCAAGGAACTCGGCATCCAGTACTACAACATGAGCTTCAGCGAGTTTATGCGCAACGGAAACTGGAACGGCTACTTCGATTTGATCATCGCGAACGGTTTCATGTCGTACTATCAGGATGAGATGCAGACGCTGCATATGCTGCGGGGGCTGCGGAGTCTCTTGAAGGTCGGCGGACGCTTGGTGATGGATCTGCAGCTGCTGCACGTCAGTCTGCTCCGGTGCAAATTTGCGCTGGACTGGAATACGAACCCGCCGCTGTCGCCGGATGTTACGGATAAGGGCGCGGAAAAGCGGATCCGGGAAGCCTGTCAGAAGGTGGGCTTCGACGTCTGTGATGCACAGCTGCTTCGGACGGATTTGCGGCCGAAATCCCCGAAGATCGGTATGGTCTTCACGTTGGAGCGCCCGGGCGACTGGGCGGATTAACATGAAAGTCACGCCAGAAAACCCTCCTTACTAATCAATCCCCCGCAACGCGGGGGAATTTTTATGGCTGTTTATACTTAGAAAAACTCCCGGATGGTCCGGGAGTTTTGTTAGTAACTACTTTTGCCTACTTTTTGCGGGAGGTTCTGGAAGTTGTAGATTTGGCGGAAGTTGTTGACTTATTTACGGAAGTTTTGCGGGAGGACTTTTTGGACTTATTCATGGAAGAAGTTTTGGAGAGATTCTTCGGCATCTTTGGAATTTTACGGACTGGTGCGGAGCGAGTGGCGGTAGCGAGATTGAGGTACTGACGGAGGGAGAAGTAAGTCGCAAAGGAGCCGGCGAAGATAACCAGAGCCATGAGGACGAACCCTTGTGAGAGAATAACGTCGGCAAAGTATTGTTCGAAAATCGGGGCGACGAAATCGCTAATCACGCCGGTATTCGGGACGAAGGCGACTTGTTGACCTAACGGAGCAACATAGATAAGGTCTTCGTCGTCGCTAGGAATGACGGGAATGACTGGAATTGGTTCGTCGGTGATGTCGCCAGGAATTTCAGGCTCTTCGGGGGTTTCTGGGTCAGTAGGGGTCTCAGGATCAGTCGGGCCGATCGGCGTGCTTGGACTGGGGTCGACAGGAGTGGGTGGAGTAGTCTTTTCTGGAGTATAGAGGACTACGATGTGGACGTCACCTTTGTCGACGTTGACGATGACGCGATCGTGATCTTTGGTAAAACCATCTTTGTTTTGTGGGATGACGACGAAGCTAGTACCCTCTTCGTGATTTTCGTTATATTCGGGGAAGATTGGCTCGCGGGTCTCGCTGTGGAGGTATTCGATGAGGACGTTATGGACTGGCTTAGGCTGTTCTTCGGTAGGTTTCTTCCTATAAGTGACAGTGATGACGGTGTCTTCGGTGAGATTGCCGGAAACGATGGGCTTATCGGGAGTGAAGCCTTCAATGGATTTGGTTGGGACACTGTATGGGTTACCTTGCTTGAGGGTGTCACGATAAGTTTCGGGGACTTGTGCCTCAATTTCGGGGTCGGGGTCGGCTCCATCGTAGTCAACCACGTAGTTGATAGTAAGATTGTAAGTCGGCGTTGGCTCGATGGGGTCGGGTACTTCCGTGGTCTTGCCGGTGTAGGGTAGAGTAACTTGGTCGTAAGTCACGCCGGAAACGCCATTAAGCTCAGTATAGTAAGCAGTGACATTAGTGATATCGCCAGAGTACTCGGAAGTTTCAGCGTAGTAACGGAAATAAAGGGTGTCGCCGGCTTGGCCGGAAGGCGCCATTGTGATCGGGGTGGCGAGCGTGAATCCGTCAAGAGAGTTTAATGGGGCAGAAATGTCGACCGAAGTCCAGCTGTCTTCGTTGGCTGGAGTGGTGGTATATTGGAGAGTTTTAACATTGAGCGGAATAAAACCGGAATTGGTAATGGTCTCTTCTGTGCCGTCAGCGTTGGTGGATTTCGAACTGTCATTGATGTAGCTAGAGAGACGCTGGAGAACAAGCTTATTTTGCGGGTCGCGGTTTTTAACGTATGTGTCATAGCGGACTAAGTTACTCTCACTGTTTTCGATCTTGCCAACGATTTTACCGCTGACGTTGCTGTCGGCCGAGATCGGCCAGTTCATGTTTGTGATAGTGATGGTCGTATTAGACTCAGAGGTGCTGCGTTCGGCGTAGAAGAAGTCGAGATTGACGATGTCGCCAGGTTTAAAGTTGGTCTCGATCGTGGTGATTTTGGTCTGGCGAGGGCAGTTGTTTTCGACTTGGGAGTTATAAGTATTGTATCCAACGGCAGTTGGATTAAAAACGCTATTTTGCCGGCAAGATTGGTCAATGTTGGTGTTTTCGACGGTGGAGATGACATTACCGTTTTTGTCGATCGTGAAGGAGCCGTTAGTGGCCATATGGAGACCGCCAAGGTCGAGGACTAATTGACCGTTAAGGAAGACCCAGACGTCATCGTCGCCGTTGAAGTAAAACTCTTCGGTACCGTCGGCAGAAATTTTCATAGGGATCTGAAGGTGTGCAGTGAAGTGGAAATTATGGCCGGTTTTTGTCGCATCATCATCTTTGGAAAAGTTGACGTCGTCGATCGGGAAGACGCCATGGCTTCCATAGGTGTAGGAATTCGTAGTGCCGGCAACTTTTTTGAAGGTAATTTCGCGACCGTCGATACGTTTAGAAACTTGTTTGCCGTTTTTGTCGGTGGCTTCGTGGAACCAGCGATAGAAATTATCGGTCGGCTGGACGGGGTCATTGCCGATAACGTTAGCAGTAAAAACATCATGATAAGCGGCCCAAGCTTCCGAACTATTATTATACGTTGGGACGGGGAGGCCGTCGCTGCCGAGCGTGCTTTTGACAACATTGGGGATGATTCCCTTCGCGTAGAGCTGGCATTGGCTCCATTCAAATTGACGTTCAGGATCGTTACAATCATCTTGGCGTTGGTCCCAGTAGGTGATCGGTACGGTAATCGTCTCAGGGCTGCCTAGCGAAGCGACTTGCCAAGCCGAAGGGATGCCGTTTTGATTCTCGACGCCTTCGAGGGTCATTGCACGGACAAGTGATGAAACGCCGATGATGGCTAACACCAAAAAAGAGGCACAAGCAACGACGCGTGCTACCATACAGACACGGTGTTTTAATAACTTTTGTTTATATTTTTTTGTAGGCATTTTATTGACCTTTTCTTAATGTATATGCTATAATTTTAGTATACTACAGTATTGAAGGAGGTCAAGTGAATTTAATATTGATATTGCTGACGACGACAGCGATTTTGACGTTTTTGTCAGGTTTATTGTCGGTCACGGGTGCAGCAAAGAATGATCGCGGACGGATTGCGTGGTTCTTCGTATCGAATCTTGGGGCGGTGATTTGGGCAATATCTTGTGGATACTTTTTGAATTTGCCTCCCGATGCGACGGAAATTGCGCCATGGTTTGTGCGAGGTATTTATATCGGCGCATTTGTGATGCTGGTGCCATTGATTGGCTTTTCGGGCTGGAAGTATAGAATTGGAAAAGTCTTGACGGTACTTTTTATTGTGGCAAGCGCAGTGATGAGTGTCTTGCTGATTCATGATCCGTCATTATTGTATTCAGGAATTTTCTTAAATAATTCTGGAAACAGAGTTGAGCTAGTAACTTCTGGTGGATGGTATTACTATGCGTATGCCGTGATAATCGCATTGTCGGTGATAGTCTTTAACGCCTTGACTTTCTATAGTGCGCGACATGCACGATCGAAACGCTTGCGTAATGCGGACTATATATTATTGGTTGGGTTGAGTATTGCTGGTGTGGTGTCGTTGGTGACGAATTTGATTATGCCGCCAAGTAACTATAGTTTGATCTGGGTGGGGCCGTTGACGCTGAGCGTGGTGATGTTGACTTATTTCTATGCGATTTTGAAATATCGGGTAGTCTCGGTGTCGACGCCGCTACTAAAAGTACTTGCTTATGTAGTAATTCTGACTTCTGGCGTGGTAGTGTATATGTTGATTTTCTACCTTGTCTTTACGGCGTTATTTAAGTTACCAAATCCGTCGGCGTCAGTGTTAGTATTGAATTTCTTGATGATTGTGATTGTGCTATTGTTGATGCCAGTAATTAATGAAATTATGGCGTCGATTAACTCGATGATACAAGTCGGACAAGTTGATATTGCTTACGTGATTAAAAAGTTGAATCATCTGGCTTCACGGAATGTGGATCTGAGAGATCTAGCGGGGTTCTTGGCGGATCATCTGCACTTTGCATATATTGGGTTTATTATCAACGGCAGGTTGTACGGGTCGAAATCTCTGGCGATGTCGCCGGCGGAGCTAAATAGTATTTCGCATTTGAAGACGAATTCGCGTGGCGTATGGCAAGAGCCGAATAAAACTGTGCAGAAGACTTTTGACGAGCTAGGATTGAAGGCGGTGGCGGAGCTGCGTAATGCGAAAGGTAAAACTTTCGGTCAATTAGTCGTAGGCAAACCGTTGGGCAAGGCAAGTTTCGAGCGACGGGACCTGATCCAGCTAGAGATGATTATTAACTTAGTAGCGACGGTGATTGATTCAGAAAAACATCTCCGCGCGTAGTCTAAGTGAGAAGTTTGAGTTATAAAAGTTTAAGGAAAGAAGTGCGAGGAAATAGCTAGCGATGGTAGCGAAAATGATGCATCAGACTAAGGTGATGATACTTTTGTCGTTGAATGCAGTGGCGATTATCATCGTAGGAATTATGATATTCTCGGCGATTAATCTGAATGGGGGGATTGAGCTGCAGGTCGTGAGTGCGAGGTCGGATGTGGTGGCGGGCGATCTTGAAGAATTAAGCTTGGTGGCGCCAGGTGTGGAGGAGCTGAAGCCGCCGATGGTGTCGGTGAACGTGGGCGGTCAGACGACGACTTTCCCGAGCGGTGAAGCGCCAGTGACGAATGGTGGGAGCTATACACCAAGTGGGAGTGCTGGAATTGGAGGTGGCGCAGTGCCGTCGGGCCAACTTTGGAATGAGACGAACATTACGATGTATCAGACGGCGGATTACGATATCTGTGTAGGGGCGGGATTGAGTAATCTAGGAGATATGTATTGGCAGTCGGATAATCCAGCGGTGATTTCGAAGTTTTATAACACTTCACGGACGTGGCTTGGCTATACGCCGGATCGATGCCGTTATCCGGTGATTGTGGGCACGGGGACGACGACGATTACGGCGGGAACTTATGATGGTAAGTATTACGATAAAATTACGGTGACGGTGATTGCGCCGCCGGTCGAGCAGTGGAAACGAGATGTGCTGGCTTTAGTGAATCAGGAGCGAGCAAATAATGGTCTTGCGGCGCTGAGTTGGGGCGGGGCATGTCAGACGGCGGCGGACGTACGGGTACAAGAGCAGATGGTGAGCTACTCGCATACGCGACCAGATGGAAGCTCTTGGTCGACTGCATGTCCAGAAATCGCAGAGACTGGTGGTAAAATTGGTGAGAATCTCGCCGTAGACAATGCAGCGGTGTCGCCGGAGACGGTAGTGGCGACATGGATGGGGTCGCCAGAGCACCGGAAGAATATTCTTGATCCAGAGTTTAAATACCTAACGGTAGGTTTTATCTTCGATCCGAATTCACAGCATAAGACGTATTGGTCGCAGATCTTTTCGACCAATTAGTTGAGGCGGAGGGAGTGGAGGGTGATAAACTCCTCAAGGATGGTGCCGAGGCGGGTGATTTTCTGCTCGGTAGATAGGTTACTGGTGATGACGACCATCGTATAAGTACGATTAAAATCAGGAAAATCGACGATAGCTGCATCGGCGTAGGTGTGCCACTTGTTATCATCCCATTCCCAGCCGACTTTATTATAAACGTCAGCATTATTAGAAAAGCCGGCAGGAAGACCTTGGCGCCAATCGTAGATCTTGTCGCCTTCGCCGAGTGCAGGAGGTTGGTTAAGCATAGAATCGGCGATTTGCGCCCATAAGTCGGGAGTGAGTTCCTTGTGCAGCCAATAAGTCTGAAGAATCTTCGTGAGGTCTGAAGCACTAGAGCGCAGGCCGTAATCATAAGTATGAGATAAGTCGAGCGTAGAAATAAGTTCTTGCACGCGAGCGCGACGAGTGGAATCGGCGAACATTTTGTCGGCGCAGCCATTGTATGATTCGCGAATCATGAGGTCGAGACAGGCGGAGAGAGTAAGATTTCCCTTTGTGGCGGTGCGAGTATAGTAATCATCGGCATCGGCAAGGCCTTGAGCGATTTGGAGATAACCGTCGTAAACGAAGAGTAATTTATAGAGTGAGGCGACATCGAAAACTTCATCGGCGTGATATTCGGCGGCTATGCGATAGTTGTCGAGATCGTAAATCATAAGACCGACCTTTTCGGTATTGTCGAGGGCAGCGAGCCATTGATCGACAATGGGCTGAAGGTTAATAAAATCAGGAATGTTTTCGCGGTAATCTTCGTCGGAAGAATTGGAGCTATCTTCAGGGGGATTCGAATCTTCGGAGGGTGGTGTAGTTGGTTCTGTGGTAGAAAGATTGTCGTCGGGAGTATCGGTGAGGTTGGGGTGGCTATTGCGACGAAGCTTCAGTACGCTACTAATGACAATCGCAAGAATGCAGAGTGAAATAACAATAATAGTGAAAATAAGTTCAATAATACGGCGACGGTCAGTAGGACGAGAAGACATGGTTAATCTTCGGCGGGCGCAGGACGAGCGTTTAGTAGGCGGGCGAGAAACTTTTCAGCGTTAATCGTGGACATAAGTTCAGTCTGGAGATTGCCGTCGTAAACGGTCGGGACGATGCGGGTCTGAATTAAATTTCCCTGCCAGAAATAATGAATAAGGATGAGGCTGCGAGTAGTGCCAGGCCAGGCGCTTTGATCGAAGAAAAGATTGCCGAGACCGTAATAAATAGTGCCGCCATGGTATTGCTCAAAGGTCTGAGGTTGATGTGCAGCGGTACCGACGACGATGTCAGCGCCCATGTCGATGAGGCTGCGGAAAAGTCCGACTTGATCGCCAGCAGAAGAAGTAGCGGCATCACAGGTGGTATTTTCATTGATGTCGACATATTCGTTGCACTCGTAGTATTGGACGTCGACAATGACGAAGTCGCCGCGAGCTTTGGCGTCGGCGATGTCTTGGCGGGCTTTTTCTTCGGTGTAGAAATTTGCGCCGGGAGTTTCGTCGAGAGTATATCCGCCAGTAGACAAGTTGTAGCCGAGCAAGGTGATATTAGTATCTTTCGCGTCAATAGTGAGCGGAATGGCAGCGGCACTGGCGGAAACTCCGCCGCCAAAAGTCCGCATGCCGAGATCATGATACTGTTCGATAGTGGCGATGGCGTCGGCGTCGCCGCAATCTTGGTTGTGATTCCCCGTCAGCTCAACGATATCAAGACCGATAGCGGTAAGCGCATCAATCATGATCGGAGCAGAGCAGATGTTGGAGCCATTAGCGAAATTAGAAAAAGAGGATTCGTTGCTAGTATGGGTGAAATCGAAGCTACTGAGGAAGGGGGCGATTTTTTCAGCAAAATAAGTTGCATCGCCGATTTGATTAAGCTTCGTATTCATGCGGCGAGAAAGAGCGGTGACGCCAGTCTGAGCGAGGGTGAGGAGAGTATCTTTGGTCGGGAAAGCGGCGATTTTTGGTCGGAGCTGGTCAGTGATTTTATCGACATCATGAATATCGGTGCCAGAGATTTCGAGATATTGGAAGAAGGCGCCATTAGTTAGATCGTCGAGATAATATTTCGCGTCGAGGATATTTTCGGAATTTTCAGAGAGGGCAAGTAATTTATGCTCAGGAGTGAGATTCCAGACGGAAATGAGGTTGCCGGACTTTGCGGCGGCGGGAGTGATGGTGAGGGTAGGGTCGTCAAAAGTGGTGACTGGAAGTAGAATATCATAAAGAATGAATCGAGTCTCAGTGGTGACATCGTCTTTTGTCGTGGAAGATGAGAGGTTGGTAAGTGAAGTTGTGGATTCAAGGGCATTGATCGTGACGTTTTCGGCGAGATTAAGATGGTTAATGTCTTCAAGATTATTGTTAACGAAATCCTGATTCGCCTCGGTCATGGAGTCGGCAAAGATAAGCTGACCAGGCTCATGAAAGACGCCGGTTTTCATGATAAGCTGCACGCCGAAAAAGATTGCGAGTACGATAACTGTAAAAGTGATGACGATTGCTTCAAGTTTATTTTTTTGTTTGGTAGTAAGTTGTTCCTCCGTCATGAGTTTATTATAGCATGGTTTTGTGGTTTATTTTTGAGAAAATATGGTAAAATAAGCTTAAGTTAATTTAAAAATAAAAAGTAAAAACATGTTTCTAAATATATTATTATTAATTGTGGGGTTTGTGCTGTTGATTAAGGGGGCGGATGTATTTGTAGACGGCGCATCAAATACGGCGCAAAATTTCAAAGTATCGAAAATGCTAATTGGGCTGACGATCATCGCATTCGGGACGAGCGCGCCGGAGCTGGCAGTGTCGATTTCGGCGTTGGCGTCGGGCAGTACGGATATGGTATTGGGAAATGTAATCGGGAGTTGTATTCTAAACATCCTGTTGATTCTGGGGGCGGCGGCGGTGATTCGGCCGATAAAGATAAAAGCAAATACGGTACGAAAAGAGTTGCCGCTCTGTATGTTACTGTCGACATTGTTGGCGGTATTGTTTTTAGACGTGGCGCTAATGAGTGGAACGGAAAACGTGTTTTCGCGATCAGATGCGATTGTGGTTTTATTGTTTTTCTTAGTGTTTCTGTATTACTTAATTACGTTGGCGCGACATAATAAAGAAAATAAAGTCAAGGAAGAAAAACCAGAGATGAAGTTGGGCAAATCACTGCTCTTCGTGTTGCTGGGGTTGGCGGGAATTATTATCGGAAGCGAGATGGTGGTGCAGAATTGTACGGCGATCGCGACGGCGATCGGCTGGAGCGAGAGGTTGATTTCGTTGACGGTAATTGCATTCGGGACTTCTCTGCCGGAATTGGTAACAACGGTAGTGGCGGCGCGAAGGGGTGAACAGGATCTCGTGGTCGGTAACATTATCGGAAGTAATATCTTTAATATCTGCATCGTGCTTGGAGTGCCAGTGGCTTTATTCGGGTCAGTGTCGCCGGAAAGTTTTCAGATGATTGATATCATTATGCTGGTGGCGTCGGCGGTATTATTGTTTATTTTCGCGACGACGCGAAAGAAAATCACGCGGGCGGAAGGAATTGCGATGTTGGTGACTTTTGTGGCGTATTATGGAATAGTAATACTGAGTTAGAGTTAGGCCGGGGGCTTAGTCAGACGAGGCGTCACTGACGTATTTCGCGGTAATAATGAGACGGTGAGTGGCGTCACGCTCAGGAAGAGGTTCGCCGGCGCAGGTCATGAGAATAATAGTATCTTCGGATTCGGCTTGGAGGATTTCGGTCATGCCGATGTCGGCTTTCTGAAGAGTTTTGAGTTCGACGATGCGGTAGATTTTGTTGGAATAAGTTAAAGTATCGTCAACGTGGACCTGATCAAGTTTCTTAAAGACAGTGGAGGAATGGCCGATGATAAAGGTTTTATTTTCGGACTGAGAATAGGCGCCAGCGAGAGTGTCGGGAGCGTAAAGCTGCTGATTAGTAATGACGAGCGGTGCGACAGGCGTTTTTAGGCTGATGCTATTGATTTCGAGGGTCGGATAGCTGGCAGCTTCGGCGGGAATGGAAGGCTGGAGACCGATAAAAAGATAAATCGGAAGCATAAGTGATAAGAAAGAAAGCAGGAAGAACTTAATCTCGCGGTTAGACCAGTTGAAAGGATTGAGATCGTGCCAAGACCAGCAACTTTTCAAGCGTCGAAAAACACTTTTCATATATACATTACCTCCGTGTATGTATATATTATAGCATAAGGAGACTAAAATAGCGTAAAAACTATGAGATTTCTAGCTTTCTTTTTGTTTTTTTGCTGGTGTTCTTCTTAGCTTTCTTGGCGATGCGTTTGACTTCGCGGTCGGCTTTCTTCGCGGCAGCGGCGAGCTGGCGGTCGGTTTTCTTAGTGGATTTCTTTGTGGCTTTGGTGATTTTTGCTGGTTTTGCCGCTTTGGTGGTTTTCGCAGTTTTTGCGGGGAGGGATTTCTTGGTAGTTTTCTGCGCGGTAGCGGATTTCGCGGTCTTTTTCTGGCCAGTGAGCTTGAGCTTGACGCCGAGTTTACGCTTTTGCTTCCCCTGTTTGGCAGCGAGGCGGACTTCGCTCTGGAGAGTAGGCTCGGCGGCGGTATTGTCGACAGAAATAGCAGCAGCGGCGCCTTCGACCTGGAGAGGTTGGTGCTCTTTCGGCTCAGCAGGGAGATCACGGGGCTTGAGAAAGATCTTCACGGTAGTGCCGAAACCGATGCGAGAAGTGACGTCGATATAACGATTGCTAAGGAGAGCACAGGCGGCGTGGGAAAGAGTGGTGGCGCTATCGGTAATCGTGATAGCGTCCTTCGAGACGCCGATAGTGACCTCGCCTTTGTCGCTACGCTTCAGGGTAGAGCTAAGATTCTCATCAAGATACTTTTTCACGCGGTCGGGGTCGGAGATTTCCTTGGTCGGGTCAGAAAAGTCGAGATTGAGGACGATGCCGTCTTTCTCGGCGAGGGGGAGGTATTTATTGTAGATCTCACTAATAATTAAAGATAAGCGATACATATTATGATTATAACATACTTTTTGCGGAAAATGTTGTGCTGGAGGTGATTTTAATGGTTTTGTGGGAGGTAGAGGAATGGGGGTTGACGAAAAATAAAGATAGTGCCGGAGGGTGGCACTATCTTTGAGGATTTAGAAAATGAGGTTAACGGGCGATGCAGCGAATGGAGTTGCCGATGTACCTATCGTCGCCGTAGGCGGGATTGGCGCCGCTGCTAGTAAAGAAGAGGCTGGACGCGCGACCACTATTGCTGGCAGTACTAGACCAATAATCGCCACCGAGGCTGCTGTAATTAAGGCCGGGATCAATAATGACGCCGGCGGCGGGGAAGAAAGCTCCGCCAGAAGCAGTATTTGCACCGCCGAACCAACGACCATTTACACCGCCATTAGCACCCCAAGTTGCTGTAGTCCATTTATTGTAGAGTGCTTGGAATTCCCCGCTGTTTCCGCCAGTCGGGAGGCGCCAACCTTTCGGGCAAATACTACTACTAGCGTTACCACTACTTAAGGTATTACCGCTACTGTCCTTACAACTCCCTGCAGTTGCAGCGCACCAAGTATAGTAATAGCCGTAAGAACCTTGATATGAACCGCCATTATTGAAAATCTTTACCGGTTTTTTTGCGAAGAGAATTGCATCCTGATCAGTTGACCAGGTACCATTGCTAGTTTCCATCGGAGTCGATACGGTAGTTGTCGGCCAGTTACTTGATACGTCGGAATTAGCTGATGTTAAAGTATTCGGCTGACTGATATCGAGCTTGAGGTTTGATGTCATCCAGCAATGGCCGTCGCTGAGCCTTGCTACAGTGTAGGAAGTATTGCCACGAGAATCGGTCATCGAGCGAGAGGTGCCAACTTTTACGGCAGCACAGATTGCCGGAGTCATGGCTTGCATAGAGCTAGTCGAGAAGGAAGTGCTGGCGCCATCCCCAAACGGCGTAAAGTGTGAGATTTGGGTTTGCAGCGGTGAGTGTAACATTTTTGCCGGAATCATAAGCTATTTCGGGGTAATAGGCGCTAGCGGTAGTTGCCCAGCCGAGGAAGGTACGTCCAGAAAGGGTTGGCTTTGTACTGGAGACGGTAAAAGCCTTAGTACTATCGGCAGCCTTTACGCTTTCTGCTGCTGGGGCGCCAGAGCCGCCGTTGGCGTTATACGAGATAGTATAGGTTGTCAGCGGGGTGGCAACCATGGAAAGCTGGACTGAAGTAGCATAGTGCCCGGTCGGAGCATCACTTCCGAACTTCGCTGCGAAGACAATCTTGCTGGTCTTATTCACGCTAGAAGCAGTAGTTTTCGGGACGACAGAGGCACTGCCAGACGCTGGCATACTGTTATAAATAAGAGTAGACATCTGCGTTTCGGTCATAGTCGTAGCAATATCGACCCAAGAATAGCCCCAAGTATTGCCTTCCATGCTTGCAACTGCTTTTCCGCCAGCTCCACCGAGAGTCTTACCACCACTACTAGGAGCAGATTGCCCAGAAGCATAGCTAATATTGATAGCATAGTCAGATATATCACTAGCGCTATAGGTTACATCTGTGCTAACATAAGCTGTACTGCCGGGCGTGGTAGTATTAGATATATTAGCGGATGGATTATTATTTGCGAGAGTTAGCGTAGCGGTGCTGGCGAGAGGCATAATGTCGGAATCGGTGTTTTCTTCGTTTGTCTCGGCGTAAGTTTTATTGCTAGGATTTATGATAAATAAGTTGCTAAGTAACAAAAGCAGGGCCGTTGCACAAAAAGTTGGAATACTATAATATAAATACCGAAAAGCCTTTGGGAGTTGATGTGAAGAAAACTTATGTTTATGTATTCTAGAATGAAGTAATAATATAGGAATACTATGTATCTTTTCTTCATACAAAAACTTTAACTTTGATATTATTCTTAGGTGCATGTGGCCCTCCTTTTGGTTTAGATAGGAATCCCTATGTGATGCCGTATTTACCTATCTATGAAAGTTGGTAGCCAGATGCAAAATGTATACCAACAAAAACGACACCACAAGGGGTGTTCAGACAAATAGTTTACAATCGTAACAGCGAGGTCACAATCAGCACTTTTCGTCACCTTATGGTGTCGTTACTAATGCTGAAAATTTCTCGCATGATACGCAAAATTACGCTGTATAAACGATTTAACTAATTGTCTGAACATCTCTAATTATATAGGAAGATAAGTGGTTTGGCAAGAAAATAAGTTATAAAACTTATTGTAAAAGTTATAGATAGACGATTATAGCTTCGTGCGGTTTTCGAGAGCGGCGGAGAGAGTGATCTGATCAGCGTAGGATAAGTCGACGCCGAGCGGAAGGCCGCGGGCGAGGCGGGTAACTTTTACGCTGGGATATTTCTCGGAGAGCATTTTTTGTAAAAGTAAGGCGGTTGATTCCCCCTCGACGCTAGGGTTGGTAGCGACGATAACTTCTTTGACATTATCTTTCTCGATGCGATCGAGGAGCTCGCGGATGTGGAGCTGGTCGGTGGTGATGCCGTCGATCGGAGAGATGGCTCCGCCAAGGACATGATAAGTACCGGAGAATTGCTTTGTCTGCTCGATGGCGTAGATATCGAGCGGCTCTTCGACGACTAGAATAGTAGACTTGTCACGTTCGGGGTCGCTATAGAACTCAGAAACTTCTTCATCGACATCAATGAGGGCGAAAGTAACTGGGCAATTCTTCACGCTATCGTGTAGGGTGCTGAGGGTAACGGCAATATCTTCGCTGAGGCGAGGATTGCTTTTGAAAAGATAATAAGCATAGCGCTCGGCGGTGCGGGGGCCGACGCCGGGAAGATGGCCGAGGGCTTCGATGGTTTCACTTAGGGCTTTCGGTAACATAGTTATCATTATACCTTATCTTAACAAAAATGGACATATATATTATATATGTCCATTTTGTGAGTAGTCTCGTATGATTTTGCGAATTAACGCTTGGAGAACTGCTCTTTCTTGCGCGCGGAGCGAAGACCGTATTTCTTGCGTTCTTTTTCACGAGGATCGCGCTTCAGGAAGCCAGCTTTCTTCAAGACTGGGCGAAGATCCGCCATCTCAGTAGTGAGGGCCTTGGAGAGAGCGAGTTTGATTGCGTCGACCTGGCCAGCGAGACCGCCACCAGCGACACGAATCGAAACGTCGTAGGTATTCTGTTTCTCAGCAAGAGCAAGCGGATCGGTAATCTCGGCAAGATAAGTCTTGTTGCCGGAGAGATATTCGATAGCAGGCTTATCATTGATAGTGATGTTGCCCTTGCCTTCGTAGAGACGGACGCGAGCAGTCGCAGCTTTGCGACGACCGAGGCCATAGATGTATTTCTTCTCTGCCATTATTTAATCTCCTTTGGATTCTGGGCGGTATGAGCGTGCTCGGCGCCGTCGAATACGCGGAGCCGGCTGAGACGATCAGTAGCGAGCTTATTCTTTGGCATCATGCCTTTGACGGCATGCTCAATCGCGACCTTAGGATCTTTTTCAATTACTTCTTCGAGCTTGAGCTCGGTGAGGCCACCTGGGAAACCGCTGTGACGGTAGTACATTTTGTCGATCATCTTGTTGCCGGTAACTTGAATGTTCTTGGCGTTGATGACGACGACGTAGTCACCGTTGTCGACATGCGGAGTGTAAGTGACTTTGCTTTTGCCCATGAGCTTGTCGGCGATGACGACGGCGAGCTTGCCGAGAGGCATGCTGCTAGCGTCAATCAAGTACCATTCGCGCTTGATTTCGGCAGGCTTCTGGCTATAAGTTTTGCTTACAGTTTTCATTACTTCTTCTCCTTCAAGTCAATATTATCGACGAAAGAGACAGTAGCCATTTCGGCATTGTCGCCGCGGCGGAAGCCGGCACGCTCAATGCGGAGGTAGCCAGAATCACGCTTGACCTGCGGAGCGATAACGTCCATGAGCAAGTCGGCGGTCTTGATGTCGTCAAGCCTTGAGATGAGGAGACGACGGTTGGCTAAGCCACCTTTCTTTGCGATAGTAATTAACTTTTCTGACTCGCGACGGATTTCTTTCGCGCGCGCGAGGGTCGTCGTAATCGACGTATTTTCTATGAGTGCGCGGATCAGCCCACGTTCTAGCGCACGTCGCTGGTCGGTTTCGCGACCGAATTTGCGACCTTTATATCCATGACGATGCATTAGAGTAACTCCGTTAACTTTGCTTTAACTTCGTCCAGGGCCTTACTACCGAAACCTTTGAGATCTTTGAGATCGACTTCGGAAAGCGAGACGAGATCGTGGACGTTCTTGATATCATTGTTGATGAGCGCATTAGTAGTACGAGCCGAGAGGCCGAGCTCTTCGATCGGGAGGGAGAGGCCGGAATCATCTGATTCAGTCTCGACGCCTGGAGCGGGAGCGGATTCGACTTTCGTACTGCCAGCGAGGGCGGTGTACTGATTAACGAGAATAGCCGCAGCTTCTTCAAAAGCATCTTGCGGAGTAATCGTACCGTCAGTATCGACCGTGAGGGTCAACTGCTGATAGTTCATATCTTGGCCAACGCGAGTATTCTCGACCTTGTAACGGACGCGCAAAACTGGAGTGAAGACAGCATCGAGTGCGATCATGTCGGTATGGATGCGATCTTCGCCAGACTTGTCAATCGTGAGATAGCCGCGACCGGTCTCAACGACGAGGCGCATTTTCAAAGTGAAGTTAGGATCGTCAATGTGGCAAATGATCTGATCGGGGTTACCAATTTCGAGGTCAGCAGGAAGTTTAATGTCGCCTGCGAGGACTGCGCCGTCTTTGCCGGCGTCCTTCCCTTTCACTTCGAAAGAAACTTCGATAGGCTCGTCACTGTGAGACTTAAAGCGAATGTTTTTAAGGTTGAGCATGATGTCGACGACATCTTCGCGGATGCCATCGATAGCAGTGTATTCGTGAGAGGCACCTTCAATGCTAAAAGATGTGATTGCGGCGCCTTTGATGCTTGAGAGCAGAACTCGACGGAGTGAATTGCCCAGGGTATTACCG
Source organism: uncultured Candidatus Saccharibacteria bacterium (assembly GCA_948623715.1). Lineage (GTDB taxonomy): Bacteria > Patescibacteriota > Saccharimonadia > Saccharimonadales > Saccharimonadaceae > Nanosyncoccus. The sequence continues at coordinate 26,320 of CAPHDI010000009.1, forward strand.
TACCCGTAGAAAAGTGGGCGAATCACGAACTCAGCACTGTTGTCGCTCAAGGCATTAACTTCAGCTAAGTTTGCTTCGTGAATAACTTTTGTAGTCATTTATTGTTCTCCTTAACGTGAGTAGTACTCAACGATTAGCTGTTCGTTAATACCGGCTTCAGCCTCTTCGCGCTTTGGCAAGCCAGTAACTTCAATCTTCATTTTCTTTGGATCGGATTTGAGCCAGCTGAGGGGAGTGGTAGATGCGCTCGCAACAATGCTCTCTAAGTTCTTGAAATACTCAGATTTTTGGGACTTTGGGCGGACTTCCAAGACGTCGCCAGGTTTGAGGCGGATGGATGGAATGTCAACACGCTTGCCATTGAGCAAGAAGTGGCCGTGAGATACGAGCTGACGAGCTTGACGACGAGTCGTAGCGAAGCCAGCACGATAAACGGCGTTGTCAGCGCGGCGCTCAAGGTATTGTAAGAGGTTTTCACCAGCAAGACCGTCAGCGCGAGCAGCTTCTTTCATGAGCTTAGCGAATTGTTTTTCGAGTAGACCGTAGAGCCTACGGACTTTTTGCTTCTCTCTCAACTGGGTGAGATAGAGGCTACCGCCACGGACGCGCATGTCAGCGTGTTCGCCAGGGATACCGGTCTTTTTCGCCATGACTTTGTGAGCCTTTGGCGCAAGAGCGTAACCTTCACGACGGCTTTGTTTGACAATTGGAGAAATATCTCGTGCCATTACGGTTTCCTTTCTCCCTTAGGACGCACGCCACCGTGCGCAATCGGGGTAACATCAGTAATACTATCAATCTTGATACCGACGGTAGAGACGGCGCGGATAGCGCTATCACGGCCGAGGCCAATACCACTGACGTAGACGTCGACACTGTTCAAGCCGTGTTCACGCTTAGCAGTCTCAAGAGCTTTCTCGGCGGCAACCTGAGCGGCGTAGGCGGTACCTTTTTTACTACCGCGGAAACCGTTCGCGCCAGCGGAGCTCGCAGCGAGAGCGCCACCACTTTTGTCGGTGACAGTGACGATGGTGTTGTTAAATGTAGCTTGCACGTGGACTTGACCAGAAGTGACGACGCGCTTGCCTTTTTTACCTTTGGATTTTACCTTAGTTTCGGCCTTCTGGTCGACGACTTCGGCATTTTCCTTAATGATTTCTTCTGCCATTTTTAACTCCTAATACTAAGTCTTACTTGCTGCTTTTGGCTGTGCGCCACCGACAGCAATTGCCTTACCCTTACGAGTACGTGCATTCGTGCGGGTGCGTTGACCATTAACTGGAAGACCAGCTTTGTGGCGGACGCCTTTGTAGGAATTAATGTCTTTCAGACGTTTGATATTATTGGTGACGAGGCGTTTCAGATCACCTTCAACAGTATTGTTGTTACTGATGATGTCGTTGATCTTTTGAATGTCAGCCTCGGTGAGATCTTTCACCCGAGTGGTAGGCTCAATTTTAGCCTCCGCAAGGATGGCTTTACTCGTTGTCTGACCGATTCCGTAGATGTACGTCAAAGCAATCCAAACTTGCTTTTCATTCGGAATGGTCACACTAGCAATTCGTGCCATGCTTAACCCTGCCTTTGCTTATTCTTAGGTTTTTTCTTGTTGATGACACGCAGGACGCCTTTACGACGAACGATAATGTCATCAGGGGAGATTTTTTTAACACTTGCACGTACTTTCACAGTGCTAAAAATCCTTTCCGTTAGGTCGCTGAAACTCTGCATATATAATATATATGCGATATATAACTCCTGTTTACGACTTCTGGCAGGAGTGATATAAAAGTTGCAGCATGATTAATATTCTACTGCAAGCGAAAGCTGATTCTGCCCTTAGTCAGATCGTAAGGGGTAAGCTCAACTTCGACCCGGTCTCCCGGCACCAAGCGAATGTAGTTTTTGCGCATACGTCCACTCATGTGTGCAATGATATTATGACCGTTCTCAAGCTCCACCCGAAATTGGGTGTTTGGCAACGCCTCAACAACCTTGCCTGTGAGTTTAATGACTTCTTTTTGGCTGCTGGATTGAGCTTCAGCTTTTTTTGCCTTAGAAGTCGACTTTTGATTAGCCATAAATTACATCTTTAATTTTATCACGGATTATAGTTATTGTAAAGACTTTTTATGCCCGCTTCGTAAATACCTTTTCGAAGGACATGAAGACTTAGCCTGAAATGCCGAGGATAGCGAACGAAGAAAATACGAGTATTTTCTTCTGAGCGACGCAGGCAGAGATAGACGAAGTCGTAGCGGCCCGGAGCGGTCCGACGAAAAGTGTATTTGCGAAGCAGGTTTAAGTCTTGATCAGCGAGAGATAGTTGCGGAGGGCGGTGGTCATGCGTTGAAAGCCATCAGGGGTCATATTATTGATGACGAAGTTGTCGTAAACTGGCGCAGTGTTGTAATGTTTTTCTTCGTTGTCGCGAACGGCGAAATGATTTTGGCCGGCATCCCAGATCGGATAATTATCACAGAAAGTCGTAAAATCGTCTCCAGCTTGGTCGGCAGCGGCGACGAAACTCTCGGCGGCGACTTTGAATGAGCCGCCATTTTGGAGGATCCAGTTTTCGATGCCGATACCGCCGAGACCACCCTTCTTCTCGGGGTCGAAGGTATCGCTGGAATGCTTTGGTTTATAAACATCGGCATTCTTTAGAAGTTGTTTGGCGAGGGCGATGTTAGCGACGACGGCAGGATAGCGCTCGGGGTCTTGAGTGCGGATGGCTTCTAGGCGTTCCTTGATGGCTTGGTCGGAAGAAAACTCGAGATGATTGGTACGTTGGACAAAGCTGACATCGATGTCGACGGGGTCGCCTAAGCCTGGAACTGGGACGTCCTTCAAGCGGAGGCCGTTGCTATTGGACCTATCTTCGCCGGCGGAGAGGGATTGACGCAAAGTGTCTTCAAAAACCGAAAGGCGCCGATAGTTTAGGTAAGTCGAGGCGTCGATACGCATAATAAAATCGAAGTCGGCTTTGCTTCCAGGAATACTAGTGCCACGACCGGTCGAGCCAGTGTCGATAAGCTCGATGAAGTTTGGAGTTAAATCACCATCGGCAATATCTTTCAGCCCGCGAAAATCGGGAAAGTTACGCCGAAGGATATTATTGAAATGATTTTGAATAGTGGAATACTGACGGGAATTCTCGGCATCTTGAGCAAGTACGGCGTCGGTTAAGTTTTCGATACCAGGGGTATAAAGATCGGTGTCGCTGGCGAAGAGAAACTCTGGAGCGTCATATTGTTCGAGGCCGCTGAGTTTGCGACGAAGTTTGTCGTAATCGTCGGGTGAGAAAATACATTCACCTGAAGCTTTGTCTACGACAGGGATGTAGAAGCCGTTTTTAGCGATTTCGGAATAGAGACGATTGCGGTCGTTGGCAGAATAGCTGAGGTGTGGCTCGGGTTGGCTATCAAAAACGATAAAATCAATTACGGAGCTTGGGAAGCCAGTGCGGATACCGCAGTTGGAGTCGCCATTATCAATAAGTTCAAGCTTGCTGGGGTCATAATGGTTGGCGTTGGTCTGGATAAGGTCGCTATTTTTAATGACAAGATTAACGGCCGTAGAAATGAACGAGGCGTGTTGATTTTTCCAATCAATAGCCTGACTGATATTACCAGTGCATTCAGCGCCGAGGCGAGTGAGGTCGGCATCAAGCGGAGTAGCGTCGGAGGTATCTTCGCCGTTGAGGAATTCCTTGCAGACGGCGCCGTTTTGGAGGATCTGTTCGATATAATGAGAGTCGACGGCTTTAACAAGATCGTTTTCTTGAAGAGTGAAATCGTTGGCAGCAAAGCGTTCACGATTACGCGAGTCGGCGATCTCAGTAGACATGTTCATGTAGATTTCTAAATCGTCAAGTCCGCGGATGCCGAGAGGTTGGCAAAAACTACGAACGATGCGATCGGAGAGATTGTGGCGCTTGGTTTGGCCGAAAGCTTCGGAAAGTTGCTTGAGATCAGTTTCGATGTCGTCGGTGCGCCGGAAAGTTTCGTGCTTCCCTTTGTAAGTTTGGTTATATAAGGTCGCAACGTGGTCGGTAAAAGTCGATAAAGTAGATTGTTCGGCTTCGGATAAGTCAGCATAGGTAGTCTCGCCGCCTAGAATTTGATCCGTGAGAGTCTGGCCGGCGCGTAAGTTTTTAATATATTTTTTGAGCGGGCGGTTATTAGACATAATGCTGGCTTTCATAACATCGGCAAAAAGAACGGACTCGCGGCTCAGAGGTCCGGTATTAGGAAGATTTTTTAAAACTCCGTGAGTAATGACATTAGAGCGGTTGAATTCATGATCAAAAGCGGTGTCAGCGGGATGTAAAACTTGAAAAGTGCGGAAAACTTTGCCGGCGTAGGGTAAGTTGTTGTGAAGAAAAACTTGTTCAATTTGATCAATGGCATGATCGGGGTCGTCAGAGTGGATAATGTCGTGGAGAAAATTTTGGCCAGAATTGCGTAGTTCGTAAGCATTGGAGTTTGTGACGCGATGGACGATGGCGGTAAGCGAATCAATTTGTTCATGGCTAAGATCGTCGAGATTAAACATAGTGACGGCATGAGCATATTCCTTGCCGATTTCGAGGCCGCGCTCGGGGCCATTACGCAATATTTGTTCGTAGTGGTCGAGAGTATAGCGCTGATTGGCGGAAAGAGGGAGGTCTTTCTCTTCGCGGAGAGGCGAATGGAGAAGTAGGTCAAAGCGGCCGTCGGCAAAGGCATCTTTAAAGAGAGTGTCGGTTGGTCCGGATTCGTCGATATAATTTTCAATATATTTTTTGTAGTCAAAGTCAGGCTGGTTTTTCGCGAGGTCTTCACTATGTTGGATGAGAAAGTCGCGATAGCTGGAAGGGAGGTCGAGATAGGAGCGTGCGGTGGCATCGAAATGTTTGGCAAGCGTTTTCGGAAAATCTTTGACAAGATTCTCGGCGGAGAGATTGCCGAGGACTTTCCTGTTGTAGAAATCTTGTGAAAGTTGACCGTCGGGAGTAAGAGTATTGTCAAGAACGATATCCTCTTTGCCCCAGAATTTATTGATATATGTGCGCAGATGTTTGCGGGCGTCAGTTGGAAGCTCGGTAGCGGCAATACGGGAGGGTGAAAAGTGTTTTTCGTAATTAGGAAAAAGCTTAATAAGACCAAGATCGTAGTCTAGGTTGGCGCGGCTCCAGAAAGTTTGGTTGGGTGCGCCAGTTTCATCGAAAAGATCGTCGCGTTTGGAGTAATCACTGCGATAGAAGCTGATGAGCTCGTGGCGCAGATCTTTATTGTCTTCAGTCATGGTACTACCGAGGGCGTTGAGCATAATTTTGCCGTCCGGAGGAAGTTTATCGACAAACTTATTTAATAATGCATAGGAAGTGTCAGGGTGGGCTCTGTATTCGTCCGGAGAGCGAAAAGCTTCGGAAAGGAGTGGTGAATCCTTCGCGAAGGCAATCGGAGTGGGCTGACCCTGTTCGTTGAAAAAGATGGCGGGAGAGATAGGGCGGTCGGGATGATAGAGCTGCGAATGCCGAAGAGAGCTTTTAATGGAGTCGATGTAAGTACCGAGGGCGTCAATATTTAAATCTTCGGAAATATCGTCCCAGTATTTTTGCATTTCGGGAGAAAAATTTTGCAGGTAGTCAGGAATATCGACGTGAGACTTTTTGAAGATCTCTGCGAGATCATTGCGATGAATAGTATCAAAAAATTCTCGATTAATAATGCCAGCGGTTTTGAGCTGGGAGTTGAGTTCTGGATTTTCGGCAATCATATTAGTGAAGGCGTCACGGACAAAATAATTGTTGGGATCTAACGGAATGGTAAGCCCGAGATTATTAATAACGCGCTTGGACAAGTCGAATTGTTGATCAGAAATGTCGCCTTCGGAGTGTAATCTGGTAGCAAGAATAGTAGAGGCGGCGAGAACTTGGTTGGTTAGGTGACCAGGATCTTCGTCGCCTTGATAATCGTAGGCTTGTTCCTTTGCCCAGTCGTCGAGGGTATCCTCAAAGCTGCTACGTGCGATGATGGCGATATCTTTGTCTTCAGTACAATCGGCGAGTTCGGGAAGAAAATCGGCAGTGATAAGAAAATTGTCGTATTTGTCAGAGTAGAGATTATATTCATCGGCCTGGTCAAGAAGGGTATGTACGCTAGACTTAAATTGAGGTTCTAGTTTTTCGTAGGCATCATATTTGGCAAAGAATTTCGCTTCAGGGCTATTAGGGTCAGGCTCTTCGTAGTCATAGTCGTCATACTCATCATACTCATCATACTCATCATACTCATCATACTCATCGTAGGGGCTGACTTCGTCGGCGAGGTCGATTGAGGCGGCGGTGTCAGATGTTGCGTCGGGAGCTTCGTCGCGCTTGAGGCTGGTTGCGAATTCTTCCGGAGTTTTCGCGAGAGCGGCAACTTCTTCCCAACCAGTTAGCTGACCGGAATTTTTTGGAGAAGATTGTTGTTCTGGATTTGTTGAGAGACGTTGGTCTGGACCTGTTGCCATTTGCTCACCCGTGATATTGTTATGTTGCGTTAATTATGATTTGTTGCGAATTATTGAAGCGCGGCGCGGACGAAGAGACGCTGAGAGTAGGTTTGTTGACTTTCCCACCAGTCGCCAGTACAAGTCACCATGGATAGCGTATTTGTAGTGCCGCTGAGCGGGGCGAAAGCGAAATTTGACATGTACTTGTTTGCGTCTTCGCCAAGTTCTTTGAACTCTTTTTCAACGACTTTGTAAGTATAGACTCGACCGTCGCCCATCTCGATTTTGATAACCTCACCGACGGGGAGTTTCGGGAGGCTGCGGAAGATGCCGTAGCCGAGATCGCCGCCGTGAGCGTTGATGAAAGTGACGCCATTTTGACCGGGCAGTACAGAACCAGAGCCGGTAAACCAGCCGACGTCGTAGATATTGTATGGGGTGGCCATTTCATTTTGACCTTTGAGGCCGATTTCGACGATGCGGGCATTATAGATACCCAGATATGGAATAGAGAAATAGCGAGGTTTGTCAGGGGCGACGACATACTCGACGATTTGCTGCTCGGTCGGCTCGGTGTCGTCGACTTCCTCGGTGGCGGTAGTCTCGTTCACTTCAATGGCAGCGACATCGCGGGCGGAGCCCTCCATCGCGGCGAGATAATTATGCTCCCAGACGGAAACGCGAATGAAGAAGATAGCGAGAATTGTGACGACGGCACTAAGAATCAGATAAGTCGGACGGATATGAACCTTACGAATAAGTGGCAGTTTTAGCTTTTTTGATTTGCTGTCAGATTTATTTATCGCAGACTTTTTTGCCGACTTATCAGAGTTTTTTGCGATTGATTTATTAGAGATGGATGACTTTTTCTCCACTTTTCCCACGCCCTTTCTAGTTGATTTATTTATATTCGTCATAAGTAACCATTAATGCACGAGAGTTAACTTGGCGCAAGTTCTCAAGAGCAACGGTAACAATGATGAGAAGACCAGTACCGGAAATGGATAAGCCAATCGGGTATCCGACAAGGATGATGAAAAGGTAGTCGGTAATGAATGGTAACATAGCAATGAGACCAAGGGCGAGAGCGCCGAAGAGATTGAGGCGGTTGATGGTCTTGCCAAGGTACTCAGCGGTTTGATTGCCAGGACGGACGCCTTCAATGAAGCCGCCTTGCTTCTGGAGGTTGTCAGCGATTTCGTTAGTGTTGAAGATGATACTAGTGTAGAAATAGGTAAAGAGGACGACAAGGATAAAGTAGAGGGCTGGGTAGAGGAACCACTGGGCGGTGATGCCATTCGGGTAAAGGGTAGCGAAATTGTCGGCGGATGGAGCGGTAAAGAGAGTAAGCAGGGTGGCGCCGAATTCGTTGCCAGGGTTAAAGGTCTGGATGAGCTGACCGACAAGGGCCGGGAGAGAGAGGAATGCGGTCGCGAAAATGACTGGTACGACACCGGCAGCGACGAGCTTTAGTGGAAGGATTGATTTAATGCCGCCGTAGGTACTATTACCGTGGACGCGCTTGGCGTAATTGACCGTAATAACGCGCTGAGCTTCGTTGATTTTCACGAGGAAGTAAATGACGATCAAGATGGCGATGGCGAAGCCGAGAATAAGCCAGAAGTAAGTTGGATTGACCGGGAGGTTAAACCAGCCGAAGATGGACAACTCGCCGGCGGAAGTGTCGAAGAGGGCGGATCCAAGACCAGCGAGGGTAGATGGCAACTGGGCGATAATACTGGCGATAATGATTGTCGAGATACCATTGCCAATCCCCTGTTCGGTGATCAGTTCGCCAAACCACATAAGAATCATGGAGCCGGCAACAATGGCAGTAATAGAGAGAATCCAGTCGGCAGTAGTCGGAGTGTAGGCGACGGAAGTATTAGAAGCAAGAGTGGTCTGATAGAGAATAAAGACGTAGGCGACGGATTGAATGATAGCTAGAGGTACAGCGAGAATGCGGGTCCATTGGCTGATTTTGCGACGACCAGTCTCGCCATCTTGAGATAACTCTTCGAGGCGGGGGATAGCTTTTGTGACGAGCTGGACGACGATGGAGGCGGTGATATATGGAGAAATACCGATCATGAGGATGGAGAAGCTAGTAAAGCCGCCACCGGAGACTAAGTTGAGAAAACTGCCGAAATCTGATTTCTGCAAGATATTATGGATAGCTTCCTGGAAAGTTGCAGCCTCGCCGAGAGGAACAGGGATATGCGCTAAGAAGCGGTAAACGATCAATAAGCCAAAAACAATCAGAATGCGTTTGAGCATGTCTTTATTTTTCAGTGATTTGAATATAGTCTTGAAATTCATACTTCCCTACTCTTAACTCCGTCTACTCTTATAAGTTCTGTGAACTGTCGGTTGGAAGAAATGTAAAAAGATTTCTTCACTCATACTTTGTATTGTACCACAAAAAATAGCCCTAAGGAAGAGCTATTTTTTGTTTTTAAGACTATTCGGTGGTCTTAGTGGCAATACGCTGTGGGATGGCGACTTTCTTGAAGTTACCACCAGCCTTTTTGATGGCTTCGATGGCGGTCTTGCTGGCGAATTGAGTCTCAATGTCGATCTTCGCAGTGAGTTCGCCGCGAGAGATGATCTTTACCTTAGTGTAAGGATTCTCGATGAGACCTTGGTCAGCGAGGACGAAGTTGTCGACTTTACCGGTAAGACCGTTGAGGCGGTCGGTATAGACGACAGTGGCTTTGTCATGCAAGCTCTTGAAACCTTTGAGTTTCGGGATGGCTTGCATGATGGCGCGCTGACCGCCCATGAAGCCGGCTGGCATCTTGCGGTGACCAGTACGAGCTTTCTGACCCTTGGTACCACGACCAGCGGTTTTACCCTTGCCGGCGGAGATACCGCGACCGAAACGAGTCGGGCGAGTATTGCGATTAACTTCTAGATCATTGTATTTCATTACTTATCCTCCTTTTTGGCGGATTTTTTCGCGGACTTGTCAGCTTTGGCAGACTTTTCTGCGGTTTTGCCCTGGTTGACAATCCACTGATCGCGCGGGAGTTGCTCTTTGAGACCGTCGATGACGGCGTAAGCGATGTTGACTTTGTTGGTACTACCAAGAGACTTGGAGATCAAGTTCTTGATACCGGTGAGACCGATAATACTACGGACGACGCCGCCAGCAATAATCCCAGTACCAGGAGCAGCCGGTTTCATAAGGACGTCAGCGCCAGTAGAGCGAGTCTCGACTTCGTGGCAGATAGTTTCGCCGTCCATGTTGAATTCGATCATGGATTTCTTAGCTTTAGCGGTAGCCTTCTGGACGGCGCTGGTGACATCGCCGCCTTTAGCGACGCCGATACCGACCTTATTTTTGTGGTTACCGATAACTACGAGAGCCTTGAAGCGCATGCGACGACCACCTTTGACGGTGCGGGAAACGCGATCAATGTTAATAGTGACGGTATCAAACTCCTTTGGAGTGGTGTCTTGATTACGGTTGCGGTCGCGGCGGTTGTTGCGGCGAGGCATGGAGCGGCCGCTAATGTCTTTTTGGACTTTACCGGCAGCGACGCGGTCGGTCATCTTGAGGGTGCCAGATTTGTTGACCACTTTTGCGGTTTTGTCAGAATCTGCCATTAGAATTCTAATCCTTCCTTGCGGGCAGCGTCTGCGAGAGCAGCCATTCTACCTGCATATAATTTTGCGCCACGGTCAAAGACGACGGATTTGATGTTAGCTTTCTGAGCTTTCTTGGCGATTTCTTGGCCAATCTGGGCGGCTAACTCGGTCTTGTTGCCCTTCATTTTACTACCAACGGTAGTAACGTAGGCAAGAGTAACGCCGTTATCGTCATCGATGATCTGAGCGGTGATATGCTTATTACTAATGTGGGCGCTGAGGCGTGGGCGCTCAGCAGTGCCGTGGATTTTAGCACGGGTGCGCTTTGCACGAAATAGATTATTCATTATTTCTTACCAGCCTTTCCTGCCTTGCGAAGAATAACTTCGTCAGCATACTTAATGCCTTTGCCCTTGTAAGGTTCAGGTTTCTTGAGGGCACGAATCTCGGCGGCGACTTGACCGACTTTCTGTTTGTCGATACCGCTAACGGTGATAGTCATCTTGTCAGTCTTGAGCTCGACGCCTTCTGGTGCCTGGTATTTTACTGGGTGAGAAAAGCCTAAGGCCATCTCGATTTCTTTCGGACCGCCACTCAAGCGGAAGCCGACACCGTTGATCTCGAGCTTTTTCTCGAAACCTTTGGTGACGCCTTCGACGGCGTTGTTGAGTAGTGCGCGCTGTAGGCCATGCCAAGCGCGAGATTTTGGTTCGTCATTGTCGCGGGTGACGGTAAGGATGTTACCATCGATCGAGACCTTGACGTTTTCCTGGAGCGGAACGATGAGTGAACCCTTCGGTCCTGCGACAGTAATATCTTTGTCGCCGACCGTGATTGTCACTCCCGCCGGAATATTGATGGGTTGTTTTCCGATACGACTCATATTTCCCCTTATAACTTAATATCTAGACTATTTTAGCACAAGATATAGAGAAAAACAAGGGGAAATGGCGATTTTATGTAATAAGCTTGACTTTTTTGGTAATGTGTGCTATAATGGGAGTATAGGGTGGTATTTTATCTAAAGCTACCCCTGGTTGGCGAGTCCAATGAACTTTTAGAATACGGTGAAAACATGGAAATGTGAGGGGAAATTATGTTAATCAGGAAGTATGCCGCATTTATCGATCTGGATGGCTTTCCGTTTCGCATCTGGAGTTCGGCAGCAGATGATGGCGTGCTGGTGCCAAACGCCGAGGTGCTAGCGGCGCCGGGGCTGCAAATCTGCCTATTTTCGGGATGTGATGAGAAAATGCGGGTGCGGTCGCCGGAGCAGACATTTCGTGAAAAACTGAGGCCCGGTTGCGAGGATAGTGATGTTCTGGCGCCGGAGGTCGTGGACGCAGTATGTGGAAAACCGAGCGACTGGAAGGTGTTTCGGTGTGAATTGGTGTCCACGGCGATTGGCGACGCGGTGCATTTTGATTTGGTAAATCCCAAGGCCTTGGATCCCGAAAAGTGCAGCGTGGATGGCTTCCTCGACGAATTCTATAACCATCCGGATAAGCATGTTGCGATGGGGCTGGAGCACGTTTCTTTGGACCTGAAAGACTACTGTTCTGGCATCAATAGCACCAATATCGAAGTCACTACTGCGCGTGAAGACGGCGGTACGGAGATGTATGCTATTAAGTGCCGGCAGGGTTTCTTTGAGTTTGTTGAGCGTGACAAAGATGGGAGAGTGCGGCGAGCTACTACGTTTGCCTGCGACAGAGTGCATGTAACAACGACGCGCAAGGTCGAAGTGGTGGAATACATCCGGTAATGCCGTATGAAATCAATAAAGGTCGTTTCGCAAGGAGACGGCCTTTATTTTATTGTGGGTTTATTTTTGATAATAAAAATCCCCCGTCGTGGCGGGGGACAAAGTTAAGCTGCTAAGGAATCGTAGAGCGCCTGCTCGCGGGCGATGATCTGTAACGCCAAGATCCGATCCAACTCGTTGTCGAGTCGGGACAGATAAACTGTTGTATTAAAGGCGGCGTCGATCTCGTCTAAGACGCTGAGGTAAATGTCGTCGATCTGCGGGCATACCACGACGATTTTGCCAGTGAAGCTGGTTGCAGATTGCAACACCGTCTCGGCATTATGCTGCGTATCGGTCACGATGACGATCCGGTCATACTCGGCAATGTTAGCCAGGTCGTTGAGCGGCTGATAGAGGTCGGTGCCGGAGCCGTCAACGTCGGTGGACATATACTCTTCCGCGAAAATCTGTTGATACTCCTTGGCGAAAGTGATGATGATGTCGGCCTTGTTGACTTTGTCGATGTAGGCACCATAGCTGGAGATGTCGCTCATGTAGCGCGTGACTGAGGCGGAGGCATCCAGTAGCAGGGCGACCTTCTCGCCATTGTCGGCGTAATCTTCGATTGCGTAGGCGATCTCGCGGGTCGTAATGGCGGGGATGCTGTCGTCGGGATCGTAGTAGTAAATGTCTCTGGGGTCGCCGGGCGGATTTTGCCCGTTGATGACGATATTCTCGATCACGTTACCCGGATCTGGTAAGATAGTGTCGATGATTTCGGGGACGATGCTGTCGGGATTCTTGAGGGCATCTTGCACTAAATCTGGACCTATTGCCGGTTTCTCGTCGACGACTACGCCATTGGCGTATTTGGCATTGGAATTGTCGTCACCCAAAATTCCGTTGACGACGACGATCGAACGCGCTGGGACCCAACCGAGCGGCGTCTGATCCTTCGGGCGGAGGTAAATCGCGACCCAGATGCGGTCCCATAGGATCCCGACATCTTCCTGCCAGCGATCCGAGACTGGGACGTAGGTCGGATTGTAAGTCCGATGCCTCTGCAAGCGGTCGTTTTCGTCCAGTTGGGCGAAACCACCTACGTAGAGGTCGGTGCCGATCGGGGTGTAGCGATTTCCGATGGTGCCGTAGCCGCCGCTGCCGCCTCCATCAGCCGAAGCGTAGTACTTCGTGCCTTCCGGGATGACGACGCGGCTGCCGTAGAGCATGTTGAGGTCGAGGATCTGGTCGTCTGGCGCTACGACATGGACGGGGCGAGTGTCGACGGTGGTTGTCGTTGCGTTTGGATTGTTTTGATCTGTAAGCGAAGCGATGATCTCTTCGGCTTGCTCAAGCGCGATGGGCGTCGTGATGCCGAGGTCGTCCGGGGGTGCCGCATATGCGACTTGGCAACACATCGCCAGCCCCAGGCAGGCCGCCAGCACGATTTGCCTCCAGAACTTCATTTCTAACCCTTCCTTCTTGTAAAATTTCACACTCAGGCTTCAAAAATCCTAGTGTATAATACTATTATAGCACACATTTCCGATTTTGGCAAGAGGTTGACGACAAAAAGCCTCCCCTGCGGGAGGACTTTTTGCTTTTGAGGTGAAGTTTTAATAAACTTTCACTAGGATCTCGCCACCAAGATGTTGTTTCTTGGCTTCCTTGCCGGTCATGATTCCCTTCGATGTAGAGATGAGGACGATACCGCGGCCGGATTTGACGGTCGGGATTTCCTCGACACTAGCATAGACACGGCGACCAGGCTTCGAGATCTTTTTAATCTCGGTGATGCGAGCAGGCATGCCTTCTTCGTTGATGACGACATGCAAGACGCCACGAGGTTCGCCAGCTTCGACTTCGCAAGATTCGATGTAGCCAGCGTCTTTCAGGCCCTCGGCGACAGCAACTTTGAGCTTGCTGGTCGGGACACGAATTTCGGTCTTGCCGACCATGATAGCGTTGCGAATACGAGTGATAAGATCGGCGATTTGATCAGTAGATTGTAATGACATAATTCTCTCCTTTCCTACCAGCTACTCTTAGTAACACCTGGGATTTCTCCCTTAGACGCTTTTTCGCGGAAGTTAATGCGGCTTAGACCAAAGTAACGCATATAACCACGTGGACGACCATCAAGCATATCGCGGTTCTTGAGACGGGTTGGGCTAGCGTTGCGAGGAAGCTTTTGTAAGCCTTCCAGATCGCCGGCGGCTTTCAGCTCAGCGCGTTTTGCTTTATATTTTTCGTACATTTTGCGTCGTTTTTCGTCGCGGAGGACGGCTGATTTCTTCGCCATATTATTTGCCCTCCTTCTCAAACGGCATACCAAATGCTTCTAACAATTTGGTGCTCCCTTCTTTCGAACCATTCTTAATGATAAATGTGATTTCTAGACCATGCAAGACGCTCGCATCTTCGAAAGTAATCTCTGGGAAGACGGTTTGCTCTTTGAGGCCGAGACTGTAGTTACCTTGCTTGTCGAAAGAGTTCTTCGGGACACCGTGGAAATCGCGGACGTGTGGAAGAGTGACGTTGATCAAGCGATCGACAAACTCGTACATCTTGTCGTTACGAAGAGTAACGAGGTAGCCAACTGGCGCGCCCATACCTTTGCGGATCTTGAAAGTCGCAATGGACTTTTTCGCGAGGCGAGAAGTCGGCTCCTGGCCAGTGACCTTACGAAGAGTAAGTTCGACGGTTTCGGTGAATTTCTTGTCTTCACGTTTTTTACCGACGCCACTAGAAATGACGACTTTTTCGAGCTTTGGTACTTGATGAATGTTGCCAAGATTAAGTTCTTTTTGTAAGTTCTTAGCAATTTCGTCGTTATATAATGCTTTCAGACGAGGCATATTTTTCGTGCTAGCCATTACTTATCCTCCTTTTTGAGGTTAGAAAAGTCAATTCCAGCGTGGACACTTTTCTTACCGCCTTTAGGATTATACTGCGTAGCGCGGATGTGGCGCTCGCGGACCTCGATGTCCTTGAGCATAGCTTTACCGGCTTCCCTGTCAACCTTGACGATGGAGGCAACGGTGCCTTTGTGGTCGCCAGCGATAACTTTGACGCGATCGCCTACTTTCAAACACTTTGCCATATTAGAGCACCTCCGGAGCTAAGCTGATAATCTTATTAAAGCCAAGTTCGCGAAGTTCGCGGGGTACCGGGCCGAAGACACGGGTACCTTTTGGCGTCTTGTCGTCGTTGACGAGGACGGCGGCATTATCGTCGAAACGAATCGTGCTACCATCGGGACGACGGATTTGCTGCTTGGTGCGGACGATGACGGCTTTGACGACGGCTTTCTTCTTGACGTTGCCGGTCGGGCTGGCGTCTTTGACGCTGCAGGTGACGATGTCACCAACGCGAGCGTAACGAGCACGCGTACCACCGAGGACCCGGATTACACCAAGTTCCTTGGCGCCGCTATTGTCAGCGACTTTTAATCTAGTTTCCTGTTGAATCATATTATTTCTCCTCCCCCTCGGCATCTTCTGACTTGCCTAGGACTTCATCTTTCAGCTCAACAGCTTCGTGTGACTTTTCCAAAACCTTGACTAACTTGTAGCTGCAAGTCTTGGAGAAAGGGCGGCAGGCAACGATTTCGACTTTGTCGCCCACGCCAGCTTCGTTGTTCTCGTCGTGAGCGGTGTACTTACGAGTCTTCGTGTACTGCTTACGATAGAGTGGATGAGTCTCACGGCTAGCGATCGAGACAGTGATAGTCTTGTCGCGCTTGTCAGAAGTCACAATACCTTGTAATTCTCCTGCCATTTTAAAACTCCTCTTTCTTAATAATCTTCACGCGGACTGGAAGCTTGTGGCCAGCGAGGCGGAAAGCTTCTTTAGCCTGCTCTTCGGTGACGTCGCTGATCTCAAACATGACGGTGCCAGCTTTGACCTTGGCGACGTAGAACTGTGGTTCGCCTTTACCGCTACCCATCTTGACATCAAGAGGTTTCTTGGTGACTGGGGTGTGCGGGAAGATGCGGATCCAGATTTTACCGCCACGCTTGACGTAACGAGTGATCGCCTGACGGGCGGCCTCGATTTGGCGGCTGGTGACGCGTTCGTTGTCGAGGGACATTAAGCCCCAATCGCCGAAAGCGACAGTGTTGCAGCGTGAAGCGGTGCCGTTATTCTTGCCCTTACGGACTTTGCGGTGAGCTTCACGACGTGGTGTAAGAATTGCCATAATTTATTTCTCCCCCTTATAGATCCAGACCTTTACGCCAACGATACCGGCAATAGTCGGAGCGTGGCAGATGTAGAAGTCGACGTCAGCGCGAAGCGTATGTAGAGGCACGGAGCCTTCGATAAACTTCTCGCGGCGAGACATCTCGGCGCCGTTAAGACGACCGGAAACTTCAACGCGAATGCCTTTAGCGCCAGCGTTCATAGTAGACTGGCAGGCCATTTTCACGGCACGGCGGAAGTTCATGCGCTTACCGAGCTGGAAACCGATATTCTCAGCAACAAGCTTTGCGGAAAGCTCAGGCTTCTTAACTTCTTCGACATTGATGCGGATCGGACCTTTAACGATCTGCTCGAGTTCTTTCTTGAGCTCGTTGATACCGGCGCCTTGTTTGCCGATGACGGCACCAGCTTTGGCGGTCAAGATAGTGATCGTGGTGAGATTAGCGCTGCGCTCGATGTTGATGCGGGCGATAGTCGGACGACTACTGTAGCGCTTCTCGATCAGATCACGAATCTTCGTATCTTCTACCAGCCAGTTGCGGAAGTCAGCTTTGCGGGTGAACCACTTTGATGACCAATCCTTGCTGATCTGGAGACGATAAGAGACCGGGTTGACTTTCTGACCCATTACTTATTCTCCTTTTCTGCAGCTTTTGCTGACTTTTTAGTTTCCTTTGCGGCAGTGTTGGCAGCAGGTTTCGATTCGGTTTTCTTTACCTTTTCTTCGCCAGCAACTTCGACGAAGATGTTGCTGCGGATCTTCTCGAACGGAAGAGCGCGACCGCGAGAAGCGGGGACATAGCGACGCATGCGAGTACCGGCGGTAACTGAGATGCGAGCAATGCGGATAGATTTCGGATCAATGCTGACACCAGAGTTGTTTAACAAGTTGGCGGTAGCGGATTCGATAGCTTTGCGGACGGCGCGAGCAGCGCGACGAGGAGTGTTCTCCAAGATGACGACTGCATCGGCAACGTAACGATCGCGGACGAGGCTAGCGACGATGTTAACCTTGCGAGGCTGACTGTCGATACCTTTTTCAATAGCACGAGCATAGAGAGTAGCCATGATTACTTACCTCCCTTTGCTGCGGCAGCTTCAGCGGCTTTCTTGCCGCCGTGACGCTTAAATTTGCGGGTTGGAGCAAACTCGCCGAGCTTGTGGCCAACCATATTCTCGCTCACGAAGACTGGGACGTGGACTTTGCCGTTGTGGACGGCAATAGTACGACCGACCATCTCTGGCGAGATAGTGGACTGGCGTGCCCAGGTCTTGATCACGGTGCGATCCTCGGCAGAGAGGGTGGCAACTTTCTTCGCGAGCTTGTAGTCCACGAATGGACCTTTCTTCAGACTCCGAGACATTATTTCCTCTTTCCTTCGTGGCGACTGCGCACGATCATCTTATTAGTTTTCTTATTATGACGGGTACGGTAACCAAGTGTCAATTGACCCCATGGAGTACGCGGTGCCTTACCGGTACCGTGACGACCACCGTCACCACCACCGTGTGGGTGGTCGGTAGCGTTCATGACGACACCACGGACAGTTGGGCGGATACCCTTGCGACGACGACGACCAGCGGAACCGATCTTGATGTTCTGGTGCTGTTCGTTGCCGACGGTACCGATGCTGGCTTCGCAAGCCACGAGGACTTTGCGCATTTCGCCAGATGGCATTTTCAAAGTGGCATAGCCGTTTTCCTTGGCCATGAGCT
>CAPHDI010000010.1 GCA_948623715.1 uncultured Candidatus Saccharibacteria bacterium
CTGCCACGATTTGTTCTGAGGCGCTAAGTCCAGAACTCCCATCGATTGACATGGAGATAGTAGGGGTGAGAGTGGTAACGCTAGGTTCTGTAAGTTTGGGGACATACATGCAAAACTTAATGGTAGGAGTATTAGGATCCTCTACATAGATTTCCTTATAATCGCTAGGACGAGAACCGGTACAAGCCTCTACTACCGCAAAAACTGAATTACTAAAACCTATTCCTGCTGCCATTGACAAAAGCAGAGCCACTACACCTGCGCAAAGTCCTATTGGAATACTATGATGACTTCCGCGCAAAAAGTTATGTTTTTGTAAGTATTGTTGGTGCATGTGGCCCTCCTTTTGTATTGTTGTGATAGGATTCTCGGGGTGCCATTTTATTTACTTTTTATACCTATTTAAACCGTTGGTATGCCAGATGCAACTTGTCTACCAACAAAAATGGCACCACGAGGGTGTTATCAACCTAATTTACTTTTGCACGCGAACGCACTCCGCAAATTTGGCGACCTCATAGTGCCATTTAGACTGCGGAACGCATAAAAGCGCGCTCTGTATGGTAAATTAGATTGATAACATTTTTATTGTATCATAATATGCACGGATTGTGGTGACTTTTATTCAAAAAGGATGGCGGCGGTAGTGGCTTCGAGGGGCTTGTTAGGATTGTACAAGTTGAGAGCGGCGATCTTGGCGGCGAGTTGACCAGACCAGAGGGTGAGCGGCATATAACTTGTATCGGAAATACGCGTGGTGGTCAGATCGCCATGTGAGGTGACGATGAGATTGTCTTCATGGAAAGTTAAAATCGTCGCGTCGTAGGAGAGGGTGAACTTATGTAAAGTTTCGATGGCGGGGACGAGTGGCTGAGAAAGCATGATCATGCGAGGATAATAAACGGAGCGGAAGATTTTCTGAAGTTGGAGCATGGAGGCGACGAGAAAGATGTGGGGGCGACTTAGTAATTGTGCGGCGGTAGGAGCGAGAAGGTCGACGGCGTCTCGGGTGACGAGGAGAGGGGTTTCGCTGGCGGTAATCGCATCGCTAATAGCGATGGCGGTCTCGGCGTTACGGGAGAGGTCGCCGGCTAGCATGACAAAATCGGCTGACTCGATAGCTTTGCGGAGCTCATGCGATTTGGTAAAAGTGC
This sequence comes from uncultured Candidatus Saccharibacteria bacterium, assembly GCA_948623715.1. GTDB lineage: Bacteria > Patescibacteriota > Saccharimonadia > Saccharimonadales > Saccharimonadaceae > Nanosyncoccus. The sequence continues at coordinate 1,155 of CAPHDI010000010.1, forward strand.
CGCCGCTAGTTGCGGGAGCGAAAGAGATGTTCTCGGAGGCGGGAAGCTTATCGCGGAGAGAGGCCGGGAGGATGGTCGCAACTTGTTTGAGAGGAAAAGTACGATCGAGAAACTCAGCGGTGCGGATGATGCTGGAGAAATTTTGAGCGTTACCACCAATGAGGGCGAGGTGGCCAGTTTTCTGCTCGGGGATGTTCCAGGCGAGATCGGCGAAAAGGGGCTGACGTTGTTTTTGCCAGTAGCTGAGGTCTTGAGGGATTTTCGCGAAGCCAGAGGTCATGTTAAAACTCCAGCTCAATCGAGACGGGGCAATGGTCGGAGCCGAGAATGTCTTCGTAAATCTCAGCGGATTTTAGATGAGGGAGGAGGGATTTCGAGATGAAGAAATAGTCAATGCGCCAGCCAATGTTATTCTCGCGGGCGTGGGCGAAATGTGCCCACCAAGTATAGCGAACGTCGGTAGGATGGAGTGCGCGAAAAGTGTCGATAAAGCCAGCGTCGATAAGATTCGTAATCCCTTGGCGCTCTTCGGGAGTGAAACCGGCGTTATGCTGATTCTGCTTCGGGCGAGCAAGATCAATGTCGGTATGGGCGGCGTTAAAATCGCCACAGATGACGATAGGTTTCTTCTGCTCGAGAAGCTGGAGCTGGGCGAGCAGGGCGGGATCCCAAATTTGCTCGCGTAGTTTGAGACGGGAAAGGTCACGTTTGCTATTCGGGACGTAGACATTGATTAGATAAAAATGCTCAAATTCACTAATCTGGAGGCGACCTTCGCTAAGAGGGTTGCCGTAGGCGTCGTCATGCCAGGAGTATTTCTGCTGGAGGGCGGCGTCAAATTCGACACAGCAATCTTGGGCGGGGATTTTTGAGAAGATTGCGGTGCCGGAGTAGCCGGGGCGTTCGGCACTGTTCCAGTATTCTTCATAATCGGGAAGGTCAATTTCGACTTGATCGATTTTCGCTTTAGTTTCCTGGAGGCAGAGGATGTCGGGATTTTCTTGCGCTAGGAATTGAAGAAAAGTGCCCTTTTTTAGGCCGGCGCGGAGACCGTTAACGTTCCAGGAGAAAAGCTTCATAGCGTCTCCAAAGGTGTTGTAAAAATTACAACGTTATTAGAGGTTAAATGAGCCGGAAAATGTTGTAAAAAATACAACATTTTAGTATTTCCCTCTCATGATATCGCGCTGCTTGATCGTCTCGCGTTTGTCGTATTTCTTCTTGCTTTTACCGGCGGCAATGACAAGTTTAATATAGCGAGCGCCGCCGAGAAGCTTGACGGGTACGAGCTGGAGTCCTTCCTGCTTGGCGCGGGAGAGCTGGGCGAGTTGCTTCTTCGTAATGAGAAGCTTGACATTACGGGCAGTGTCGGCGCCGAGAGTGAGATTATTGAGCCAGAGTTCGTTATTACGGATCGTGACGAAGCTGCCTTTAAGCTGAACATGATGATCGCGGATGAGGCGAACTTCAGGACCAGAAAGCATCATACCGCAAGTGAGCTCGTCGCCTAAGGCGTAGTCGAAGCGGGCTTTGCGGTTAACCGTGACGGAGGCTGGAGTTTTTGCTTTCTTCATAGTATAATTATATCATAATATGCGTATAGCGATTACATCTGATTTATATTACCCAATGGCAAACGGGGTGGCGGTTTTTGCGCACAATCTTGCAAAAGGTTTGGTAAAGCAGGGACATGAAGTAATGGTGATTTGCCCGAGTTTTACGGGAAAACGTCATCGTTCACGACAAGACGGCGTGACGACAATGTATCTGCGGTCGATTCGGTTTCCGTTTTATCCGGATCAGATCAACGCAGTGCCGACGGGAAAGGAGATTCTCGGGGTGCAGTTACCGAGGCTGGCGTATCGACGAGGATTATGGATCACAGTGGATCCGTACCCGGAGCTAAAGAAGGCGCTAAATAAGTTTCGGCCGGATGTAATTCATAATCAAACGGCAGAGATGATCGCGATCGCAGCGCGGCGCTATGCAAAGAAGTATGATGTGCCGATGGTATCGACGGGGCATGCGTATCCGGATAATTTGACGAGTCAGGTAAAGTTATTAAAACCGATTAAGAAGCCATTGGATGCGGTGCTTAGGACTTATATGGCGAGCTTCTTGAAGCATTCAGAATATGCGACGATGCCGACGGAGATGGCGATTGAAGATCTGGTGCCGAAAAATCGGCGACATTTTGATGTGACGGTAGAGCCGCTTTCGAATGGAGTAGACTTGTCGCAGTATACGCCGGGGCGGCCAAAAGCAAAAGTTCTGAAGAAATATGGCCTGGAGCCGCAGGCGAAGCGCGTGCTCTACGTTGGGCGGGTGGATCCGGAGAAAAGTATTAGTAACGTGGTGACGGCTTTTGCGGGAGTGCTGGAAAAAGTACCAGAAGCGGAGCTGGTAATTGTCGGAGATGGGACAGACCGACGTCATTTGATGGATCTCGCGCAAGCGTTAGATATTCAGCAGCAGGTGAAGTTTCTCGGGCGGGTGATGGTGCCGGATATTATTGACATTTATCGGTCGGGGACGGTATTTGTAACGGCAAGCGAGACGGAGACGCAAGGGATTGTGCTGATTGAGGCGGCGGCGATTGGGTTGCCGCTGGTAGCGGTAGATGCGGGGGCAGTGCGTGAGTTATGTCAGAATAAGAAAAATGGAATTCTCTGCAAACCGCGGGATACTGAGGAGATGGCGAAAGCGATCGTAAAAATCTTAGACGATGAGGAGCTGCAAGAAAAATATAGTGCGGAAAGTTTGAAAATCGCACAGAAACATGATCTGAACCGGACGTTGAAGCGATTCGCGGAAATTTATGAAGAAGCGATTGAGCTAAAAGGTAAAAAGGCGGAGAAAAACGTCAGCGTACTAAAAAAGCTGTTTGGGAAGAAATAGTAATTTAGCTATCTTGAAGAAAATCGAGGATAAGTTCGGCGGTTTCTATTGGTTGTTCGTAATTATGTAAGTGGCCACTGTTTGGCAAGAACTTGACGTCGGCTTGGAGGTTTTCGGCGAGGGTAAGGATGGATTTTTGACCCATGATACGATCTTTCTCTCCGGCAATGAGGAGGACGTTTTGCTTTAGGGGGAAATCGCTGATGGCATAACGAGTAGAAAACTGAGCGGCGCGAAAAACTTGAGACTTTTTCGGAGGACAGTCATTACTGCAATCGTGAGTGGCGGCGAGGACTTTTTGGCGGAGATCTTTATCTTTCGGGACGAATAGATATAGAGTCGTAATGTCGTCAATAGCGCGGCGAGGTAAAATAGCGGAAAGTGGTGAGATAATGCGAAGGGGCAGAGCAGTACGCTTGGCGATCGGCGAAAGTAAGACGGCACGGCGATTGAAAACTTGCGGATGGCGGTCAAGGGCGGCGGCAACAATAATGGACCCCATGGAATGACCAATGAGGATCGGATGGTCGAGGTGATGGGATTTTACATAGCCGGCTAGGAAATCGGCGTAAGACTCGGGGGTATAATCTGGGAGCGCAGGAGCGCCAGCGAAAGGAGGAATAGCAGGGGTGTGGACGGAATAACCGGCGGCGCGGAGTGACTTGGCGATTTCGGCGAGACCGATCGGAGAGCCACGGAAACCATGGACTAAAATAAGATCGGGTTTTTTTAGAGAACTTATAGTATTGGGATGATCAGGTGCAGCGGGCATGTTGGATTGAAAGTTAAGCTGCCTGGGCGTCGTCAGGTTGATCGAGATTAGCTAGAGCTTCTTTGATAGCGGGGCGATTGAAGCCCTCGATGACGATATCGCCGATTTCAATGAGAGGGACGGCAGTAATATGTTTCTCGGGGACACTGTTGGCGTCAATTTCTTCATATTCAATTCCCTGTTCGTCGAGCCACTCCATAAGAGCGTGGCAGTAAATACAGGTGGTGGTAGTGTAAACTTTAATCATATTATGATTGTACTATTGTTTCTTAGCGGCGTCAAGCTGAGGATCACGGCTATGGTTAATGTCGTCGTAAGTACGCTCGACTTCGACGTCAGGAGTAACGCCTTCGCCATTAATGCTATTGCCTTTCGGAGTGTACCAGCGGGCGGTAGTGACCTTTAGCAAAGTGCCGCCGGATAGGTCGAGGAGGGTCTGGACGACACCCTTACCGTAAGTCTGTTCGCCGAGAATGGTGGCTTTATTATAATCCTGGAGGGCTCCGGCGACGATTTCGGAAGCGGAAGCGGTGCTACCATTGACAAGGACGACAGTCGGTGTGTCAGCAAGCTTTGCTTGACCGCGGTTAGCCTTTGTGATGGCCTCCTGGTCATTCTTGCCGCGTTGGATAAGAATGGGTTCGCTGTCGATCCAGAGCGAGAGAAGATCCTTCGCGGCGGAGACGTATCCGCCGCCATTGCCGCGGAGGTCGAGGATAACTTTTTTAACGTTGCGATCCTTGAATTCGTCGGCGACGATTTTCTGGACAAGGGTGCCAGTGTCTTTGTCGAATCGAGTAACGGTGATAATTGCAGTAGCACCGTCATAAGTAACATAGGCAGAAACGTTGTTGATTTCTTCGCGGGTGAGTTCGAAAGACTTTTCTTCGCCATCTCGCATGACGGTGAGTTTTACCTTCGTGCCTTTTTCGCCCTGGAGCTTGGAGGCGATATATTCGGAGCCTTTGTCGTAGACGAGTTCGTCGTTGACCTTGTAAATAATGTCGCCGGCTTTTACGCCAGCTTTACCGGCAGGGTTATCAGGGAGAGTGCGGAGAACGCGAACATAACCGTCACGGAGGGCCATTTCGATGCCGATACCAGCGCCAATGTCGCCGCGGAGGGCGGCTTGGTAATCTTTAGCTTCTTCGCGAGTCATGTAGGTAGTATAAATATCATCGGCGGCGGCGGTAAGACCCTTTTTTGCACCTTCAATAAGTTCGGCTTTATCGAGTTCGCCGTCGTAATTATTAACTAAGGCAGAATAAACTTCATCAAGACTAGACCAATCATTTGTATGTTGGGTCTGGAAACCGAGATAAGGGAGAAAATTTGCAGCGAAGTTATCCCAGTTAAGACCGATGATTCCGCCAATAATTAAGGTAACGACGCAGCAAATAATTGCTCCGCCGAGACTAACTTTTTTTTCTTCCCATTGTTTTTGCATAATACCATTTTAGCATATATCGTTGCATAAATACACTTTTTGAGGGACTGCTTTGGGCACTAGATCTCTATGCGACGATATCGTGATAGCGTTTTACCATAAACGCTGGTCGAAATGAATGTAACGATAAGCGTTTGGATTGACGTTGTAGCGGGCGCCGAAGTCGGCAATAGACCCGGTCTTCGAGCTGGCACTATTATTATATTCGGTAAGATTGATGGTGCCGTTAGCGTTGACACTCTCGACCCACATGACATGACCCCATTGACCAGAAGTGGAATAAGCAACAGTATGGGGAGCGGGGGTACTGTTTACGACGAATCCGGCGCGAGCGGCACTATTGCCCCAGCTGTAGGCGTTGCCCCAGTTAGAGATGTAATAGCCCCAGCGTTCCTGGACTTTATAACCGGCGTAGCTAGTACATTGGCAAACATAGCCACCGACAGTGATGAAGTTAAGATTAGCCCAGGGGCATTGACCAGCCCAGGGGTAGGAGTTGTAACCTTCGCCGACAATACCACCACTATTGTATTTTGCAATTTCGGCGGCGATTTCGATCTGCATAGTCTCACGGGCAGCAGCAGCGTCACTTTCGTAGGCGGCGCTGTCGTTTTGATAGCGAGCAATGAGATTTGCTTGTTCGTTGCGGCGGGCGGTGATCTCGTCGCGGCTTATTTGACTACTGGCGACGAGAGCGTCGATGCTGGCTTTTTGCTTTTCGAGTTCTTCTTTGAGAAGTCGGACGCTTTCAGCGGAAGCGGCGATTTGAGTCTTCGCGGTGGATTGGCGAGACTGCTTCTCGGCAAAGTCACCAAGAGAGTTACTGCTGGCGAGCATAATGATGGCGTCGGGTTCGCTTTCGAAGTGAATATTGACTAATAACTTCGCGAGGGCGGATTGCTGAAGGTTTAATTTTTCTTCGTTGGTAGAGATTTGAGCGGCGAGATCGTCGGCGACGGCTTGATTACGGAGAATTTCGTCTTCGAGGGCGGCGATTTCGGAATTCAGGCGGGCGACTTCGCCTTCGAGGGTAGTCGCGGCGGCAGCGGCTTCTTTGGCGCGGGCTTCGGAGGCACTGGCACGGTCAGCGGCTTCGCGACAAGCTTGAGTAACACAACCGTAGGGGTAGGCGGCTTGAGCTTCTTCAGCATTGTTGGCGATGATAACTTGTCCGAGGATGATAGTCGCACTGAGAACTAAAAGTGTGAGAATAGAGCGGAGACCGAGAGTTTTGTGTTTGCGTGACATTTTCATGATTTAATTATAACATACTTATGTTAATCGAGATATAACCTGGGATAATTTATGGTTATTTTAAGTATTTCTGCATGGCGAGGCGGGCGGAGATAAGTCCAATAAGAATACCGACGCCGGTAGTGCCGAGGTAGACGAGGACGAGGCGACTGGTCGTCATAAAATCAGATACAGAGGAGACGTCGATGCCGTAGGAAGTGAGATTTGGAGCGATGAAACTGTAGGCGAAGTAGGCGATAGTGCTGGCGAGGATGCCAGAGATAATACCGCAAATTTGAGCTTCGACGAGGAAAGGTCCGCGGATGAATCCGCCATCAGCGCCGACGAGACGCATCATGTAGATTTCTTCGCGGCGAGAGAAAATGGCCATGCGAATGGTATTGAAGATCATGAGAATAGAAATGGCGAGGAAGATGGCACCGAGGATGAGGCCGCCGTTTTTAGCGACGTTAGCCCAGGAGCTAATGGTGGCAATTTCGGTCTTGTTGACGTCATAAGTTGGCTTTTTTTCGTCGTCAAGATTGTCCTGGATGATTTGGGTAGTGTCAACAATGTTTTTGAGCGATTCAATGTTTTCGGGGTCGTTGACTTTTATACGCATAGTGGCTTGCATAGTGTCGAGCATGAGCTGATTCATGGCTTCATCTTCGAGGGCGGCAAGAAGGTCTGGATTGTCTTGGTTTTCGTTAAGGAAGCGCTGATATTCCATAGCAGAGTCGGCAATTTCGATGCTGCGGACGTTTTCGTCGGTTTCGATCATGTCAGCCATGTTCTCGAGGACTTCGAGGCTAGTACCGGGACGGAAAAAGATGGTAATGTCAATCTTTTGGCGCATGGCCTCGGCGGTGCTATTAAGGATTAAGCTAGCTCCGATAGTCATAAGTAGAATAACTAATGTAACGGTCATGACTAAAGTCGAGGCGATGGAAAGCCAGATATTGCGAGTAAAACCGGCTGCACCATACTTAACAACGCGGCCGGCGCTGCGAACTTTACTAACACTACTATTCTCGACGAGAGTTTTGAGATTTTCTTTTTGTCGGAGGCGTTTTTCTTTGCTTGCGACTTTGCGTTTGGGTTTGTTTTTCTCCACTTTTATCTCCTAAGCGATGCGTTTTTGTTTGTTGGGTTTGTTGAGCGGTCGTTTGATGACCTGTTTGATACTGGGGGCGGGCTTAAGTTTAGGAATTTGGCTAGGGCTGAGGCGGCTGAGTTTCGGAGCGGCTTTGAGAGGCTTGCTGGCGGCGTACCATTGGTTGGCGGAGTCGCGTTCGAGTTTTTTGGGCGGAGTGGCTGGTTTCTTTGGGGCGGCGGACTTTTTAGAGGGCGCAGCGGTTTTGGCGGGGGAGCTATTGCGGACGGGACTTACACTGTTGCGAGAAGGGCTGACTTTTGGCATGGCATTCGTGCTACGGCTAGTGCGAGGCGCAGCAGAAGTGCGGATGTTGCCATTAGTTGAGTAGATTTTTTGAATAATTGGTGGACGGGTAATAATCTGGAAATGCTCCGGTTGCGGGCGAGAAAGCTCAGGGTCGGGAGCTTCGTCATCTTCGTTGAGGCGATAGACGCCGTGGACTTTTTGGTCATTGATAAGGCGGCCGTCTTTTAGGGTAATGACGCGCTTACGAAGATGGTTGACGATGTTTTCGTCGTGCGTAGTAACGAGGAGAGTGGTGCCGAAATCGTTGATTTTTTGTAGTAGTTCAATAATTTCTTTGCGAGTGAGAACGTCGAGGTTGCCGGTTGGCTCGTCGGCGATGAGAATCTTCGGCTGGCGAGCAACAGAGCGAGCAATAGCGACGCGCTGGCGTTCACCGCCAGAAAGGCGTGCTGGAAAGCGATTAGCTTTATTTTCGAGACCAACGAGATCGAGGACTTTGGGGACGGTTTTCTGAATATCACGGCCGCTCATGCCGGCGATTTCGAGAGCAAAAGCGACGTTTTCGAAAACGGTACGGGTCGGTAATAACTTATAATCTTGAAAAACTACACCAAGACGTCGTCGGTAATGCGGAATATGGCGGCGTTTGACATAGTCGAGGTCGATGCCACCGACAACGATTTTGCCGGAGTCGGGTTGCTCCTCTTTTGTGATCATTTTAATTAAAGTAGATTTACCAGCGCCGGATTTACCGACAAGGAAGACAAATTCGTGAGGATCGATGTGTAGAGAAATATTATCCAAGACGGGCTCTTCGTCGCCTGGATAAGTTTTCGTCACACGATCGAGTAATATCATAATAATATGATACCATAAACATAATTGAATGACAATGAAGTTATGCTAAGTTATTTTCGAGATAGGCGTCGATGAAGTCGTCCAATTCCCCGTCGAGAACTTTTTCGGGTTCGGGTGATTCGAATTTTGTACGAGTGTCTTTAACTAACTTATAAGGCTGGAGGACGTAGTTACGGATTTGTTGACCCCAGCTAGCGGATTCGCCGGCACGAAGTTTATCGATACTCTCGGCGTGTTGCTCTTGTTGAAGCTGAGCGAGTTTACCGCGGAGAATTTCCATGGCTTTTTCCTTGTTTTGGAGTTGAGAGCGTTCGTTTTGGATGGCAACGACGGTGTTTGTCGGTAAGTGAGTAATGCGGACGGCGGAATTGGTCGTATTGACAGATTGACCGCCATGACCGCCGGAATGATAAACGTCGATGCGGAGATCCTTATCATTGATTTTTATGTCGTCAGAGGTCTCGATAATGGGAAGGATTTCGACGAGGGCGAAGGAAGTCTGGCGTAAATTGTCGGCGTTAAAAGGAGAGAGACGGACGAGGCGATGGACGCCATGTTCGCTTTTTAATAAACCGTAGACATTTGCGCCAGTAATTTCGTAAACTGCAGTTTTAATGCCGGCTTCTTCGCCGGAAGTGCGTTCGAGGCAAGTAACTTTGAGATGGTGGCGTTCGGCGAAGCGGAGATACATGCGCTCAAGCATACTAGCCCAGTCCATGGCTTCGGTACCACCGGCACCGGAAGTGATGCGAAGGATAGCGCCGAGAGAATCGTATTTGCCATTGAAACGGAGAGATTTCTTTAGCTCGGCGAAAGTCTGTTCGGAAGCGGTGAGTTGAGTGTCGAGCTCGGTGATGAGGTCTTCGTCGCCGATAGCGATGAGCTCGGTAAGGTCGTCGAGCTGAATTTTCAGAAGTTTCCAGGGCTGGACTTCGTCGGTGAGACGAGCGAGAGTTTCGTTTTGTTGGCGGGCGTGGTCGGGATTGCTCCAAATCTCGGGGTCGGCAACTTCGGCTTCAAGCTCGGTGATTTGAGCTGATTTTTCGTCGATGCGAAGTTTGGCCCAGGCTGCGTCTAGCTGGGTGCGGAGAGAGTCGATACGATGGAGAAGTTTATCTTGCATGACTAATCTTCGGCTGGGTGAGGTTTAACTTGTGAGTTCTTGAGTTCTGATAATAAAATTTCGACGAAGGGCTGGACGGGGGTGGGTTTTTCGTAATCAAAATCAGAAGCTGGCACAGTGAAAGGTAAGTTAGGGTAATCAGGACCTTTCATTTCGTAAGCCTTGCGAAGTTCGTCGATCTCGCCGACGCATTCGAAGGGTTTCATGAAGCCGTCAATGCCGAGTAAACCTTTGAAGGTGTCGGTAAGGCGGGGATTTTCGAAGAGACTTTGATCGGCGAATAGGTCATTAAGAGTAGATGCTGGAAGAAAAGGTGCGAAAAGCAGATAAGTATTTGCGCATTTCGCGCAGTTACTACACCAGGATAAGGTTTCGTTGTTTTCATTCTGACGGTAATTAGCGACGTTGCAAGAACTGAAGAGATGTCCGTAGCGTTCCCAGCAATTTTCTACAAAAAGCTTAGCGATTTTTAGTTCAGAAAAACCGCGTAATGGTGAACCGACATTGAGATCTGGGGAAATATAGCGATGGATATACTCGGCAAAAGCTAGCTCGGCGGGCCAGGTCTTTGACCATTGGTGATTAATGGGCAGGTCGTCGATATAGGCATGAGGCTCGTTCCCCTCGCGGCCGATGCTAGTGAGGGCGGTGTTTTGGTGGTTGAGAATGGCTTGAATAAGAGCGAGACTCTGGATGATATAGGTGATCGGAACGTGACCATTTAGACCGGAGGATTTTCTGAGATTCGGTAGGTCGACGGTACGGCGAATCGTTTGGAGCGGGCCATTTAATTCGTCGAGTATATGCGGGTGAGTGCCAGAATTACTGACATAGAGATAAGTCGGCTGTAAGTCACGAAAAAGTGTGGCAGTGAGCAAGGAATCTTTGCCGCCAGATTGAAGGCTGAGGATGCCATGATAATTTGTAGCTGGAAGAGGCTGCGGAAGAGTATTGCTAGTTGCGGAGAAGTGGGCAAGGTCGGCGCGGGTGAGATGATTCTCGAAGGCGAATTGGGAGAGGCCTTCTTGATAAACGGTATCGAAGAAGTGTGCTTGAAATTCGTCAAGCGGAAGGTCAAGCTCTACGGTAGGAGTGGGATGGGATTTGTAATAAGAAGTACCGATGAGAATAAAACTCAAGAAGAGAGCGCGATCGAGCAAGCCGGAGTTGATCGGAAGGTCGGATTTCGCAAAATCGATAGCTTCAGAAAAATCTGTACCATCGGCGCCTTGATAGGAAAAAGTGGCGCGGAAAGTTGCAGGATCGAAATGATAACCGACAAAGCGAAACATTATAACTCCTGGATGAGCTTCTGAAACTTTTCGCCGCGATCAGCGAAGTTCTTAAACATGTCGAAAGACGGGGCGCCAGGAGACATGAGGACGATAGGCGAGGCGGAAGAGGATTTAGCGGTGGCTTCGGCGGCAAGGCGAGCGGCATCGAAAGCTTCGGCGAGAGTGGTACAAAGCTGGAAGTGCTCGGGGTCGCGGCCGGCAGCAAGTTTAGGGCTGGTCTCGCCAATAAGGAAAGCCTTCTGGACATTGAGTGCAGAGAAAATACGCTCGCTCGCAGGGGCCTGATCCATGCCGCGGTCTTGGCCGCCAGCGATGAGGAAGACGGGCCGATCAGGGAAAGCGGCGATGGCGACGTCGAGAGCGGGAAAAGCCGAGGCGAAATTGTCATCATAGTATTTAACGCCGTTAAACTCGCGAATGAACTGAAGACGATGAGGAAGTCCGGGGAAATCAGTAAGGGTTTTTATGATAATATCATGATATTTTGCTAGAAATTCGGAAAGACTGAAATTATAAAAGCTGCTGACGGCAAGGAGGGCAGCTTCGGCGTTGTCGCGGTTATGCTGACCGGGAATAGTGAGATGGTCGAGGATTTCGTCTAATTCCTCGCGCTCAGTAGGATTGGTGACGGGATAGGCAATTTTGTGACCAGCAGGGCTCTCGGAGCCAACGCGGGCGCTGTCGGAATCGGGGGAATAATAAATACAGGTGTCATTGGCGGTCTGATAGCGAGTGATATTGGTTTTCGCATTAACATAATCTTCGAAACCATGGTGGACATTGGTATGATCAGGATCGATACGAAGGACGACGGCGATATGCGGAGACTGTTGCATATCCCAGAGCTGGAAACTGCTCATCTCGTAGACGACAGCGTCATTTGCGGTAATGTCGTCAAGAGCATCGAGAGCGGGGTAGCCGATATTGCCGACGAGATAGGTTTCTTGGCCGAGGGCACGAAGGAGGGTGGTAATAAGCGAGCTAGTAGTCCCCTTGCCTTTTGTGCCGGTGACGCCGATAATCGGCGCAGGGCAATGGGCGAAAAAATATCGCGTAATACTGGACCAGTGTTCGGGGGGCGGAGTAGTCTCTGATGTGCGAGGCCAGTGAGTATAAGGCGGGACGCTAGGCGTACGGAACACTAAATCGAGACCTGAATAGTCTAAATCTGGTAGAGTTTCGGCGGTAAAATGGTCGAAGACTTTCGTCTCGGCATCATGTTTTTGAAAATATTGCTCGACACTTTGCCCCTCTTTGCCGTAACCTAAAATCCCAATCTTCATGAGACTATTGTAGCATGCCTGCTTTGTTCTGCAAATACGCTTTCTCAGGTTGCGGCTGTGGTTGTGGTGCCCTGGTCGGGTGATTTTAAAATATTCTATTGACATTTTTTGCTATGTGTGGTATAATGGAAGTATAGGGGTAGTTTAGGCTGCTGCTATGCTTGCCTGTTTGCCCAGAAAAAGTTTCTGTGGCGGCAGAGCTCTTTTAAGGAGTTGATAAAATGTCTGGCACTCTGTGGTCATTGGCTCAGCGTTTTGCTTTTACTGAGCTGGGATGGATTCTCGGACCGATTTGCTCGGCGCTGGTATTGATGGCGCTATGGGCGGCGGCCTTTCTGATCTCGTTCGTGGCAATAAGGGCGTGTGCGGTGGTGATTTTTATTCTGCGAGGACGCGAGCCGAACGACCGCGAGATGCGGAAGGTGACGTTCGTATATTTCTTCGTGGAGTTCATCCTGTGGCTGGTGTATCTGTTTTTCGTCTATTGCGCGGCTGGAGGACCGATGGCACTTATATCGTGCATCGTGAGCATCCTGCTGTCGGGTAAATTGTTGGACGAGATCGTCTTGCCTTCGGTCAAGGATCAGAAAAGCGATACACATATCGACTCGGAATAACGCAAGGCCGCTCCTTTGGGGCGGCTATTTTTGATGCCTATAATAGATATGGTTATCAATGGGTTTGCGTGATTAGCAAAATTGAGATGCTATTATGCAAAAGTGAGTTTTTCGGAGAGTTCATTGATAAGGGCTTTTTCGACGGAGCTGACGGCGACGAGAGCATTGATATTACTAGTGAGAAATTCGCGGGCGACGCGGACGATTTCGTCTTTATTGATATTGCGGACGAGGGCGGGCATGCGAGAATATTTCTCGAAGGTACCGTTAGTGAAGTAAGCGTCGGCATAGTAGTCGGAGATCTGGCTGACGGTTTGAGCGCCGATCTGATAACGGCCGGTGGCGTAAGATTTGGCATTTTCGATATCTTCATCACTGAGGTCGCCAGCGAGAATTTTAGCAAGCTCTTTATGAATAAGCTCAAAAAGTTTGACGGAGTTTTCGGCATTAACTTCACCGTCGAAGTCCCAGGAGGTGTCGTGCCAGCCATTGCTGATGTCGCTACCCATACCATAGACGAGACCATGCTTGCGGGCTTGGCCGAGGATGCGGCTACTCATAGTACCATTCAGGATATGATTAAGACAATTCATAGCGTAGATCTCAGACGGTTCGAGGCGGCGCGGAATCATCCAGGTAAAAGCAAAAGTAATGTTTGTAGCATCTTTGCGGCGGATAAGGGTAGGGGCGGCACCGTGTAGTTCGTCGGTCGGGACGGCAAAGCGTTCGCCAGGACGTAAGTCCCATTGGTTAAGCATGCGGATGATTTTGTGCTTGCGGCCGCGAAGGTTGCCGGCGATGATGAAGCGAAGATTGTGCGCAGTATGGGTGCGACGATAATGCTCGCGGATGTCCTTTAGCTCGATGTTAGGAATAGTCTTGATACGTTCTTGGAGATCGGGGACGTTTTCGCCGACAACTTGTTGGAGACGGGGCCAGAGGAGGCGGCCGTAATCGTTCATGTAGCCAGTAAGTTCAGCCTTGACATTGCCTTTTTCGCTTCTAAGTTCTTCATCGTTGAATTTAGGCTGGGCGATGGCAACCTGCTGTAGATGCATGATGCGCTCCCATTCAAAATCAGCGCATTCGCTTTCGTAGCAAACGGAGAAATCTGAAGTCCAGGCGTTGTGGTAGGCGCCGTTTTTAATAAAGTCTGATTCAAACTTCTGCTCGTTGGAGAATTCAGCGTTTGCACCGAAGGCGAGGTGTTCAACGACGTGGGCAATTTCGTAGACTTCGGGGCGACGGGCGTAGCGCATGCCGGCACGAAATTGGAATTTCGTGTTCATGACGCTAGCGCCAGGTACGTCGATCAAAAGGCCTTTTGCGCCGGAAGCTAGAACAATCTCTTCAGTAGAGTGTTTTATTGTTGCTTCCCTTTCTTCTTGTTTTGGCGTTCTTTTTTGCGGTCTTGTTTGGTTTTGTTGTGTTTTTGGTTATAACTTTCAGAGGCATGAGATTTTGAGCTAGCAGAGTCTTCTTTGAATTCTTTGTCGAGATTCTTTTCTCCAGCGCTAACTTCATTGACGCCTTTTTCGGTGGCGGAGCTGGCCATCTTAGTTAATTCGGATTCGTATTCTTCGCCGTCGGTAAGCTTGTCGGAGTTAGCCTCTTGCTTGGTGAGGCTGAGGAGAATCTTCAGGACTTCTTCGCGGAGGTTTTTCTCAAGTCCAGTGAAGAGTTTCTGAGATTCGCTGCGGTATTCGACGAGCGGGTCACGCTGGCCAATACTGCGCCAGTGGATACCTTCGCGGAGGTGTTGCATGTTTTCGAGATGTTGCATCCAGAGTGTATCGAGGACCTTTAGGTAGACTTCGCGCTCGATCTTGCGCATAATCTCCTCGGTAAACTCATCTTCTTTGAGCTGATATTGACGCTGGATCTCTTCGATGGCGGCCTTAATGCGGTCCTTTTCTTTGCGTTTCTTGCCGATCTCTTCGACTAGTTTCTCGTCAGTATCGGGGAAGACGAAGAGGAATTCTTCGGTAAACTTCGGATTGACACGGGAGCTGTCTTTCGCGAGATCTTCGGCAGTGGTCTTCATGAGACGCTTGATTTCATTGTGAATATTCTCGCCGTCGAGAATCTTGCGACGCATACCGTAGACGACTTTACGATGACGGTTAATGACGTTATCGTACTGAACGACGTTTTTGCGGGAGTCGAAGTTGAAGCCTTCAATGCGTTTCTGGGCAGATTCGAGAGTCTTCGAGACGGATTTATTTTGAATCGGGGTATCTTCATCAAGACCGAGGCGAGCCATGAGCATGGCGATGCGGTCGCCCTGGAAGATGCGCATGAGGTCGTCTTCGCAGCTGACGAAGAACTGAGTAGTGCCTGGGTCACCCTGACGGCCGCCACGACCACGAAGCTGATTATCGACACGGCGAGAATCGTGGCGTTCGGAGCCGATGACGACGAGTCCGCCGAGTTCTTTGACGCCTTCGCCGAGCTTAATATCGGTACCGCGGCCGGCAAGGTTGGTGGCAAGGGTGACAGCGCCTTTTTCGCCGGCGCGTTCGACGATGGCGGCTTCGCGCTCGTTGTTCTTAGCATTGAGAAGTTCGTATTTAATTCCCTGCGTGTCGAGGTAGCGAGCGATAAGTTCATTCTTCTCGATACTGGCGGAACCGACGAGGACTGGCTGACCGCGATCATGGTATTTCTTAATCTCGGCAGCGATAGCCTTAAGCTTGCCGGCTTCGGTGCGGTAGATGAGGTCATCCTTGTCGATACGCTGAATCGGGCGGTTGGGTGGAATTTGGATGACGTCGAGAGAGTAGATCTGCTGGAATTCTTCGGCTTCGGTGAAAGCGGTACCGGTCATACCGGACAACTTATGATAAAGTCGGAAGAAGTTTTGGAAGGAGATAGTCGCGAGGGTCATGGATTCTTGCTTGACGGCGACACCTTCCTTGGCTTCGATGGCCTGGTGAAGGCCTTCATTATAACGACGGCCCTGCATGAGGCGACCAGTGTGTTCATCGACGATGACGACATCGCCGGAGTTTGTGACGACGTAGTCCTTATCGCGCTTGAAGACGACTTGGGCACGGAGGGCTTGTTCGATGTGATAGACGAGGCGAGTATGCTTCGTGGAGTATAAGTTCTTGACGCCGAGGAGGACTTGGACTTTTTCGACACCTTGATCGGTGAGAGCGACGCTGCGACGTTTCTCATCAAAGACGTAATCTTCGGCGACGAGCTGTGCGGCAATTTTAGCGAATTGATAATAAGCATCTGGATTATCACCGGCAGGAGCAGAAATGATAAGCGGAGTGCGAGCCTCGTCGATGAGAATTGAGTCAACCTCGTCGACGATCGCGTAGTTTAATTCACGCTGACGAAGGAACTGCGGCTCACTGACCATGTTGTCACGGAGATAATCGAAGCCAAATTCGTTATTCGTGCCATAAGTGACGTCAGCAGCGTAAGCTTCCTTGCGAGTGGCAGGTTTGAGATGGCGCATGCGCTCGTCGGTATGATCTTCATTCTCGTATTCAGGATCGTAGATAAAACTAGCTTGGTTAATAATGACACCGACGCTAAGGCCAAGGAAGTGGTAAGCGGGGGCATTCCAGCCGGCATCACGCTGAGCGAGATAATCATTCACCGTGACAATATGGACGCCGCGGCCGGTCAAGGCATTGAGATAAGCTGGAGCAAGGGCGACAAGAGTTTTACCTTCACCAGTCTTCATCTCAGCGACATTGCCTTCGTGGAGGGCGATGCCGCCGATCAGCTGGACGTCAAAGGGGCGCATACCAAGAATGCGCTTCGCGGCTTCGCGTTCGACGGCGAAAGCATCGGCAAGGATTTCGTTAAGTTCCTTTTCGCTACCGTCTTTAAGTTTAGACTTTAGGACTTCGGTCTGTGATGCGAGCTCTTCGTCGCTCATGGCTGCGTACTTGGGCTCGAGTTTGCCGATCTCCATAACTTTTTTGTACATGCGCTGGAGAGTTTTCTTCTGGGCATCACCAAAAATACCCTGCAAAATCTTTGTCATTAAAGTCTTGTCAGCTAACTTATCGGTCGGCTTCTTTTCTTTTGCTGGTTTCGCCGAGCGTTTCGGCTGTTTTGCTAACTCGGAATGCTTTTTTACGACAGGTTCCGTGCCAGCTTTTTCGTCTTTCGGTGTGCTGGTAGCCATGATTTATTCTCCACAAAATATTACTCGTTCCATTGTATCACAGATGGTCAGATTCGCCTAGAGAGCTAGGACTTTTTGGTAAATAAACTCTTGAGACCTTTTTTGCTGAGATGCGGGGTCGCTTCGAGCTTAAAACGGCGAACTTGACCTTTTAGCTTCGCTTCGAGGATGTCAATGCCAGCGAAGACATTAGAGCATTCGTCCTTCGCAGTGATAACTTTGCCGCCAGGGATTTCCATTGCAGCAGAGATGTCGTATTTATTGCCGTGAGCGCGGTCAACTTCAGTGACGACGATCTTCGCGATGACATCTTTCTTATTCCCGCGAGGTAGATAGCGATCGAGCTTGCCGATGCGCTTCGTGGCATACTTCCGAAAACTATCGGAAACTTTATAGTTGTTACCACTGATTTCGATTTTGTCTATCAAGGTAGCTCCTTTTTAGAGGCCGAGACTTCCTAGTCCGCCCATTAATGGTTTCATTTTGTCGGTGGCAATTTCTTGTGCTTTCGCATAGCCATCGCGCATACAATCTTCAATCCAGTGCTCGAGCTCTTGAATGTCGTCGAGGTCAATCTTGCTCGGGTCGAGCTTAACGCTTTTAATTTTCAGTTCGCCAGTGATCTGGACGGTGACGGCGCCATCGCCGGCCTCTACTTCGACAATCTCGTTTTTGAGAGACTTTTGCGCCTTGCGCAACTGATTTAACATTTTCATTTGATCCATCGTCGCACCCATTTTTACTCCTTTTCTTCTTCAGTAATTAAATCTTCGCCCACCT
Organism: uncultured Candidatus Saccharibacteria bacterium; assembly: GCA_948623715.1. Classification (GTDB taxonomy): domain Bacteria; phylum Patescibacteriota; class Saccharimonadia; order Saccharimonadales; family Saccharimonadaceae; genus Nanosyncoccus. The sequence goes on from CAPHDI010000010.1 coordinate 19,013, forward strand.
CTTCTAGTGCTTGATAATTATTAGTATATATATATATTCTATCAGAATTATTGGATTTTGACGAGGTTATAATAGTATTTAAGTCGCCAGGAATGGACTTTTTGCCTAAAGTGGCGTATTTTTCGGGCATATTTGATGGATCGGGGATGGTATTTTCGACTTTCATAGTGCCTTCGTCGGCAGCGAGAACCTGGAAGAAGTTGTAGGCGGTCTCATCGTTGATGATGTAGAGGGTCTCTCCAGAGGTAAGATTCTCACGGACAAGAGTAAGATCGTTGTCAAATTCGTCGGCAACCATCGGGACGTAGTGATAGCCGAAGAGAAAGTGGGTGAAGCCACCGAAAATCATGATACCTATGAAGATGCCGATCGGGAAGACGGCACTAACGCGGGCGTAAGGATTATCCGGGAAGAGATTGTACCACTTATCGAGAATATACCGGAGACCGTGAGCAATAAGGATGGCGAGCGGTAGCAAGATAAGGATCGCGCATTCAGGGTTAAGACCGGCGAGAAAAATCGTGAAAATGATGAGGCAGGTAGCGATGGAATTGCGAGAGGCGAAGAAGCCTTTGGCAGTGGAGAGGAGGCCAATAACGGCGAGTGCAATCGAGGCGAGACCGACGAAAGGCGAGAGGAACTGACTTTCGAGAGTGGTATTCCAGGAAAAGAGCGGGAGAAAGGCGACCTTGATATTGTCGATGAAGCCACCTAGGGTGAGACCGGGGGCGAGGAGGAGTTCGGCGATAATACTAGGATTGACGAAGGCGGCGACGACGAGAGCGGCGAGTCCGACGAGGATAATAAATAAAGTCAAAATTAGTGGTATAGTCGGGAGAGTCTTAATCGTAAAACGGAGATGTGGGTGTAGAAGGGCGAAAAGTACAATAAAAGCGGCGAGATAGATCAAGTGGGGGGTAAAAATCGAGGCGAGGAGGGCGAAAGCGAAGACGAAACAGTACATTGGTTTTGGTTTTGTGACGCCTTGAATCTTTGAACCGAGCCAAAGTAGTAAAGTTGGCCAGAAAACTAACATAATGAGTGGCGTACCGGAGCCGGCGAGAAAGAGAAAGGATGCGGAGAGGACGGCGAGAATTGAGGCGAGAAGGGCGACGTTAGTCTTGAACCAGCGGTTAAGTGAGAGTACCATGAGCAGACCGAGGAGAAGCCCGATGATAATGCTCGGAAGTTTTACGGAATAAACCGTAAGTCCGAAAAGCGAGATCGACAACTTTTGTAAGGCGCGATAAGGCAGGTCGACAAGGTCACCTTTCAGGATCGAGTCGGGCTGTAAAGCGTAAGAATGGGCAACAGATTCCATTTCTGCTTCCGAGAGGCCATTCGGAGCAAGAAGTGGTAAGCCGAAAAGTATCGCAATATAGACGATTGCTAGCAAAAAGAACCCAATCTGGAAACGGTAACGATAGAGAAAAAGTTGCGATAACGAATGTTTTTTCACACTACCATTATAACATAAAAGCGCCGTGATGGCGCTTTTATGCATGATGATTTAGCGTTAGCTAGTTATTCACCGCCGTAATCGTCACAGTAGTAGAGTATTCCCCAGCAGGAAGTGCAGGAGAAATAGATACTCCGATACCAAAAGTATGTTTTGTAGATTGTTCAGTATCATTATATTCTTCTGTATTATAGTAAGTAGTAGGATTAGTAGTAATAGCAGAATAAGTAGAGTTATCTTGATTTAGTATACCCCAGGCATTAGTACCTTTCTGGACGTTCTTACTAGCGGGGATAGTATGATCAGGGTCGTTAGAGTTAGTTAAGTCGGGGTTCTCGGCACTAAGTTGGACAGAATAAGTAGTATTAGCGGAAATAGTAGCTGAGATGTTACCTTCTATGATTTGATTAGGATCAGCTTCAATAGTTAAAGCTTTACTAATAGCATCGATAGTAAGGACTTTAGGGACGGTGACGGAGACGGTAGAGTCTTTCTCGTCGAATAGTTCAGGAAAGTCAGTGTTGGAGGCGGGGGCGAGACAACGGACGGAAGCTCCGCGGTATCTTTTACTGGTGCTGGCGGGATAGAAGTTGCTATTATTGAAGTAGAGATTATATGTGCTGGTAGTATTGTAGGCTGTATTTGACCAATAGTATCCATAGGATCCGATACGCTCGGAAGAGTCATTAAGATGGGTACCAGCGGCTAGCCATGTGCTGCTATTTACGATTAAAGTATCTTCAGTAAAAGATATGTCTTTTACATTGCTCCAATAATTAGTGTTGGAGACGTTGGATGCAATTCCCGCCATATTTGCAAATTCATTAGTACCGACGCCGATACCGCCTTTTGGGAGTCTCCAGCCTTTCGGGCAGATACTTGATGCGGCATCGACATTTGCTACTGGATTATTTCCGTCCTTATCCTTACATCCTGCCGTTGCTGTGCACCAAGTGTAATATGCGCCGTAATTTATATCATCGCCATAATAAGCATTACTTGCTGTATCATCCGAAAACCCGCTCTCGCTGGAAGTTGGCATTGCGAAGGTACTGTTTTCTGCTACATCCGAAGTAGTGCTAGAAAGTGTAGCAGATTGACCATTAGCTTCAAGACTTTCTTTGGTTAGTCTTAAGTTCTGCGTCATCCAACAATTACCATCACTAAGTCTAGCTACAGTATAGGTAGAGTTATCACGTATGTCAGTTAATGTGTTAGATTGTCCTAAAGCAGAGTTATTACATATATCAGTAGTCATTTCCTGCATGGTAGTGATATTACTTAGTGTCTTTCTAGCAGCATAAGTAGATTCTGTATATGGATTATAATAAGTAAGTAACGTTAAGGATGGCACAATACCACAAATAAGAGCGAGGCTACATAGAACTCTACTTGTATATAACTTAGACTTATTAGATGAGTTATTATAAGTTACTGAATTACTATGTAACTTTCTAAATTGATAAGGTTTAGTTTTCTTTATTTTTAGCATTATGCCCTCCTTTGGCGTATGTGTTGTAAGTTTCTCGTGGAGGAATGTTTTTGTAAAAAGCTCAATACAAAAATGGCACCACGAGCGGGGTGTTCTAAATCCACAAACCGACGACTTCGCGCGGTGCTCATGGCGCCATTATTGGCGCGAAGTTGAAAGTTTTATAAAATAAAACTCGTCGGCTTATTTTGTGAATTTAGAACAGTTTTATTGTAACATAAAAAGTTAAGGTTTTGGGAAATAAGTGAGAAGAAAAGTTGTTAAATAAAAATAAGTCCACCAAAAGTTATGGTGAACTTATATATAATATATAGTTATTCTTCGGTGCGCTCTTTGTCGAGGGTCATGAAGCGGAGAAGTTCTGGATGGAAGTAGAGTTCGACTTTGCCGACGGGGCCATGGCGGTGCTTAGCAAGAATAAGTTCGGTAATATTCGTAGGGATGAAATCGTCATTATTTTGCTTATAGTAGTCGGGGCGGTGAAGGAACATGACAAGGTCGGCGTCTTGCTCAATAGAACCAGATTCACGAAGGTCGGAGAGAACGGGGCGGGGATCGTCGCGACCAGTAACGCCACGAGAGAGCTGGGCGAGAGCGATGACGGGGATTTCTAATTCCCTAGCGAGAGTCTTCAGGCCGCGAGAGATCTCGGTAACCTCCTGGACGCGGTTGCCTTTATAGCGATCGGACCCCTGAATGAGCTGAAGATAGTCGACAATGACGAGTGAGATATTATGATCATGGACGGCGCGGCGGGCTTTATTTGAGAGGTCGTAGATAGTCATAGAGCTGGTGTCGTCGATGTAGAGCGGAACTTCGCTCATGTCGCCGAGAGCGTCGCCGATTTTGGCGAAATCTTCGTCGGAGACATTACCGGTGCGGATCTTCCAGGCGTCGACACCGGCAATGTCGGAGATCATGCGGTCGACGATTTCGTTTTTTGCCATCTCCATAGAGAAGAAGAGGACGCCTTTCGTCTCGCCGTTACGGGTGGCGACGTTGTAGGCGAGGTTTTGGGCAAAGGTAGTTTTACCCATGGCCGGGCGGGCGCCGATGATGATGAGGTCGCCTTTCTGAAAGCCAGCAGTTTTACTGTCAAGGTCGCGGAAGCCGGTTTTTAGGCCGCGGAGGGCGCCTTTGTTTTTATGCAATTCTTCGATGCGGTCGTAGGCGTCGATAAGGAGGTCGCCGAGAGCGCTGTAATCGGTCTTGACGGTCTTGTTGCTGACGGCGAAGAGTTTTTGCTCGGCTTCGCCGACGAGCTCTTCGATCTTACCATTATTATTATAAACGGCACTGGCGATATCGGTACCGACTTCGATGAGACGACGGCGGAGAGAGGCTTGGGCGACCAGCTCGGCGTAAGCGTCAGCGTGAGAAGCGGTAGGGACGAAATTTGTTAGCTCGGTGAGGTAGGGGGAGCCGCCGACGTTTTTGAGAGTTTTCTGGCTTTTGAGCTCGGCAGTAAGGGTCATGAGGTCGATTGGCTTGTGATGGCTGTAAAGATTCGTCATTCCCTGGTAGATGTCGACGTGGCGCGGATCATAGAAATCCTCGGCACGAACAATCGTCAAAATGTCAGGAAAAGTCTGGTCAGACAAAAGAAGGGCGCCGAGGAGAGACTTTTCGGCTTCTAAATCTTGCGGCGGAACGCGTCCGTCGTTATGACTAGGGCGTGGACTTTCTTCCATGATACCTCCGGCAGATCTGATAGTTCTGGATGTGTAGAATATGGTCTAGCTAGAACGGTGAATCTGCTTTTATTTCTCGTACATCTCCCATTATATCAGAAATTTTGGAAAGTGTAGCGTCTTTGGGGGTTTGACGCTCGCCAGCTTCGTGAATCTCGAAAGTAAGACCACCGAGATGACGAGCAAGAATCTGGCTATTGCCAGGTTTTTCGAGAATACTCTTCGTGAGCTTATGTTCAGGGTAGATATGGAGGACGTCGCCGACTAGTTCATAGTCAGATTTTTGGAGTTGGGCGCCGATAGCGCCGTTGTCGTCTTTGACGGTGGTGAGGAAGTTTTCCCAGTCGAAAGTACCGTCAGAGCTAACGGGGGCGAAAGTGGCGTTCAAGGTAGCGGGGTCGGTCGGAGTCTCGGAGGCGTCATCTTTCGGGGCGGTGGCAGGCATGCTACGGGCGATGCGGGCGGCCTGCTCTGCGGCTTTGCGCTTGGCGATGAGCTGATCGCGGATGGAGTTATGCGGCTCTTTGGCTGGCTCCGGGGCGTCGGAGGCGCTTTGGGCTGATGGTTTGGTTGGTTGAGGGGCTGGCTCTTGTGCTAGTTTGGCAGGGTCTGTCGGTTGGCTGGCGGGGGCGGTTGGTCGAGGTACTGATGTGGTCGACTGGACGGTCGGTTGCGGGGCCGAGGTAGGACTATTTTGCGTACTGAGCAGTGCGAGAAGTAGACGAGCTTCGGGGTAAGGAGGCTGGACATCGGGAAGCTGACCGAGGAGCGGGAGCCGCTCGGGGCGGGGGTCGGAGATAATACGCTCAAGGAGTTCGGAGGCGATAATCTCCGGCTTCAGGCCGTTATTAAGGAGGGTTTTAAGAGATTGCTGGAGGGTAGCGGTATCATGCGCGGCGTAGGCCGAGAGGAGATCGGTAAGGGATTGATCCTGAGGGAGGCCGAGGGCGTTTTCGAGAAGGTCGGCAGTAATTTCGGTGTCTTTACTGTCGGCGAGAGTGGCAACTTGATCGAGAAGGCTCATTGAATCGCGGAAAGATCCGCCACCGCGACGGACGACAAGTCTCAGGGCGTCGTCGGTAATGTTAATTCCTTCTTTCTCGGCGACTTTTTGGAGATATTGAAGCATAATTTCGGGGTCGGCGAGACGAAAAGTGAAAACTTGCGTGCGTGAGGAGATAGTAATCGGGACTTTGTGTGCGTCGGTGGTTGCCATGATGAAAATCACGTGTTCGGGCGGCTCTTCTAGGGTCTTAAGTAAGGCGTTGGAAGCGGACTTGGTCAGCATGTGGACTTCGTCGATGATGTAGACTTTGTATTTACCCTTCGTCGGGGCGATGACGGCTTTTTCGCGGAGTTCGCGGATGTTGTCGACGCCGGTATTCGAAGCGGCATCAATCTCAATGATATCGAGATAATTATCTTCGACTTCGTAATCGAAATCGTTGACGGCGTGCGCAAAAATCCGGGCGACGGAAGTCTTCCCGGTGCCGCGGGGGCCGATAAAAAGATAGGCATGACCAATCTTGCCTTGCTGAAGAGAATTCGTAAGTGCGTCGGTAACTTGAGACTGCCCAACGACGTCGGTGAGCTTCGTGGGGCGGTATTTACGGTAGAGGACTTTGCGGCTCATCTATAGAGCGGCCTCGACGGCGGCCCAGGCGGCTTGGTCGTTGTTGGCGGGGATGATCGCGGAGACTTGGCTGCCTTCGCGGAGGTGGAAGTAAGTCACGGAGGCGTAGAGTACCTCGTACTCGCGACCGGAAACTTCAATGTAATACTTATCGTCATGATGGACGAGTGTACCGATAACGGTGCGGCGCTCAACAGGGCCGATCTGCTTGTAAAGAAAACGACCTTCAGGGGTAATAGTGAGCTTCAGGATGTCGCCCTCGACGAGCTTGGACTTCGAAGCGTAATTCGCAGGGACAGGGTAATTCTTCCCGTCAGGACCGATCATAATCTGGCCATCGAAGACGCCTTCGATGATTTTTCCATCAGGGCTGCTAACTACAGTTTCGCGAGGAGCAGTGATTGCATCGCCGTCGCCTAAAACTGAGATTAATAATTCTTTGGCGGCAGCAAGATTCGTCTCGGCCTCTTGAATCAGGCCGCGCAGTCGCTTGATTTGTTTTTCTGGTAATTCAGACATAACCTCGCATCCCGTCCGTAATTAACTTATATTTCTACTATCATGATACCGCGCCCGAGGTCAAAAGTCAACTGCGAATTTCGGAGGTTTTCCACTGGAATTACGGCGGTGGAGGCAAAAGTGTTGTAAAAATTACATGGATTTACATCTTGAATTTTTTGCGGAATAAGCTTATGCAGGAAACGGAGGGTATATGGGCGATGGAGAAAATAAAAACCTCCGCCGGGGGCGGAGGGTAGAGCTTAGCTGGCAGCGGGTATGGTTTGGCGAAACTTACGGTAGCCGTGGAGGTCGAGGATGACTATGGTGGCTATGGTAGCAGGAATGAGGATGGCGAAGCCGAGGATGAAGGCACTGATGGCGTTGTGGACTTGCTCAACGGAGAAGCCGAGCTCGGTCAGCCGGAAATAGATCCAGCCGGCTAGCTTGGCGCCGAAAGTGTCGTTGATGGCTTCGGGGGCGATCTGAAATTCTTCGATGCGGCCAACGTAGCTGGCGGTATAGTCAGCGTCGATGGCGACGGAAAAAGACGAGGGATCGTGGGGATAGAGGACGTAGGTGCCGCCAGGCAGGCGCATTACGCCGTGGGCGGTGAGGGCGAGGGTGCCGGGCTGAGCGGGGGAGAGATCTTGCCAACTGAGGGTGCGGTCGAGGTCGTAATCGGTGATGCCGAGGCGAATCTGGTAATTCCCCTCGTCGGTGAGAGCGAAGATCGGGGTCTCGCTGAGGGTCTGGATTTCTTCTGTGAGGTCGTTGAATTTCTCAGACGGGAGATAGCTGGTGACATAGGGCGCGGAGTTCTCCTCGCCTTTGACGATCTCCATGGTAAAAGCAAAGGATGAAGGCCGCGAAGAGTGCGTAGCAGGCCGTTGCGAGCAGATAGCCGACGACTCGGTTGACTCTTGCTTGGGCAGAATATGAAAATTTCATGAGTTTCCCTCCTCAAAAATTGACACAAAATCTAGCCTTTAATGCTAAGCTGAAAGGTGCGTAGGACTAGATTTTGTAGTCTTATGTCTTCATTGTAGCACAGAAAGTTGATTTTGTCAATAGTTCTAACGCTTATTTTTGAAGAACCTTGGAAGGGGCGCCATAGATGGAGCCAAAACTCTGCCGCTTAGCATAAATAGTATTGACTTTTTAGGAAAAGTGTGCTATAATGGAGGTATAGATGTAGGATTTTAGTAAAAATCGGGCATTTGAACCTTTAGGTATCTAGGTAATAGGTTAATCAAAAATCAGATGGAGGGGTAATGATGAAGCAAACAGTTAATTCCGTAACGTCTTCGCAGGAGGGCAAAACTTCGACGATCCGCGGATGGAGGCTGGTCGGCAGGATCATTCTGGGTATGTTGGCACTGGCGTCTCTGTATGTGACATTCGGCGGGGGCGATAAGGCGATAAGGCATGCGATCTGGGAATATCAGTGTGACCATGCAACTTTCGAGTTTATCCATGGTAAGAACAATGAGAAAAACTCCATGCACGGTACGATTGGTTTCCTGGCTGGACGGAGTGGCGATGATTCCAGAGACGCCTTTGCGCTGTCGCGATCGGTGGTTATCGGTCCCTTTGCGGAGTTTCCGGAAAACGTAATGCTCAATTTTGATGCCACGTCTGTGCGCGGCATAGCGCTGGCTCTGACGGAGCAGAATGTAAGGGTGATCGGATCATGTCGTATCGACGAAACGAAGGAACACCGGTATTGGTATAGCAAGGATAGTGATAATCAGGCCATCGGCATCCGGACGGAGCGCTACTGGGACGGGTATTATCTCAATATCAAGCTTTACGAAAACATCGGCGTGTTGAGCGGCGATGAAGGAGAAGATGATATTGCGTATCATGCGATTTGGGATTACTATGAGAGTGAAGTGCGAAAGCCGGATGGATGTGAGATTTTCAACTTCTCTTACGAGGATGGTGAGCTGGTTTGTGAGTCGATGAAGTGATTACCTAACGCGGGCGCCTACGGGCGCCCTTTTTTATGTCCGAGGATGAAGTGTCAAGTAATTTGGTAACAAAAAGTGAGCCTCGGATGAGACTCACTTTTCTACGACTTGTTAGCATGAAATGGAAATTAAGCGAGCTCGACAGTCGCGCCAGCTTCTTCCAAGGTTTTCTTCATGGTTTCTGCGTCAGCCTTGGCAACCTTTTCCTTGACGGTAGCAGGAGCACCATCAACGATAGCCTTAGCTTCACCGAGGCCGAGGCCGGTGATTTCCTTGACAGCCTTGATGACGGCGATCTTCTGAGCGCCAGCGTCTTTCAAGACAACGTCAAATTCAGATTTGCCTTCGTCGGCAGCAGCGCCACCGTCGGCAGGAGCAGCAGCGACAGCGACTGCAGCAGCAGCCGGCTCGATGCCGTATTCATCTTTAAGAACGTTTTTGAGTTCGTTGACCTCGAGGATGGTCATGTTGACCAACTGTTCGGCCAATGCTTTGATATCTGTAGCCATAATTATAATCCTTTGTAAGTTAAAATTAATTGTGATTGATTGCTAATTAGTTTGCCTTTGCTTCCAAACCGGAAATAATCCCGGAAAGGCCACCAGACAGACCGGAAATAGTATCGGTAGCTGGGGAGAGAAGCTGTGCGACGACCTGAGCGATGAGCTCGTTTTTGCTTGGCATCTTAGCGAGGGTGTTGATTTCATCCTCGGCCATAGCCTTACCGCTGTCGTTGAAGCCGCCAGCGAGGACGAGAGCTGGGTGAGTCTTTGCAAACTCAGCTAAGACCTTCGCAGGAGCGACTTCGTCGCTGTCGGAAATCGCGTAGACGAGCTGACCGGTTAGGCCGGTAGTGTCGGTGTCTTTGTAGACGGCGATCTCTTGCATAGCGACGCGCACGAGACGATTTTTGACGACCTTGATCTTGACGCCAGCTTCACGGGCAGCTTTGCGAAGTTCTTGCAATTCTGCGACAGTGAGGCCCTGGTAACGAGCGTAAGCAGTGAGCTTCGCGTCGTTCAAGAGGCTCGTCAAATCAGCAACCAAAGTATCTTTTTTCGCTTTTGAAATTGCCATAAAAATCCTTGGTTATTTTTAATAAAATCTGCTAACAAGTTGTTAAATATCGTTACCCACAAGACCCCTAAGAGAATTCTTCGGTAGCATGATTAAGAGTATGATCCTCCGCCACTGTCTTTAGAATAACTGATTACATTATATCAAAGATTGGGAAAAATGCAAGTTTTGTAGATAGTTTTATCACGCAAATACGCTTTTCGTCGGACCGCTCCGGGCCGCTCAGGCCGAGTCTTCATGTCCTTCGAAAAGGTATTTGCGTGATAAAATTTCAGTAAAAACATAATTTTAAGGTTATTTTAAGAAAATAAGAGGCTGTACCTTGACAAAAATAAGCATGTGTGCTATAATGGAAGTATATAGTAGTGTTGCCTAGGTTCGTTAATATTCTGGAGAAAGGAAAATGTCGAGAATGTCCTAACTATAACTGGAAACTGTAGAATCCGAGGTGGATGTATGACGGAAATCTGATGATCGTTCACTAGAAGTTTAGTTAAAAGATTAGGAAGGGGTAATCTGAATGAAACTGAGCAAAATTATCGATGCACTGCTGTGTGGCGTGATCCTGGTACTGATCTGGCATCTGCTGACGCCGGGCGAGATAACGTTAAATGTCTTGCTGATGAAGGCGGTAGCGAGCATGGCGGTGATCGTGGTGTTCGTGAAGTTTTCCCTGGTGAGACTGCCGGAGGCGCTGATTGCGCTGGTGAAGAGGATCCGCTGTCTAATTGCAACTGGGACGAAGAAATTCTTCTCTTGGGCGATCGGTGCAGATGTGGGCTGGCTGATGAATACGGTTGCTACTTCTGAGCGCATGAAGGTTCAGGTGAAGGTCTATTGGCGACGTCTGGCGGTGGCAGTCTGCAGTGCCGCAGTCTTGTTTGTGACTGTGAGTACTTATTTGTACCATTTTCGTCTAATCTTAGCGTTGTGCGCATTGATCGCGGTGATGGCGTATCTCACGGTCGTCGGGGCTTTTGCGTTAGATATTGGCCTTGAAAATGAAAAATCATTGGATCATGCTACTGTCGTCGCGATGTTGGTGGTCTGGTTTGTGCAGGGAGTCATCTTGGTGCTGCAGTTGGGGGACGCGGTCTTTGAGAAGGTGTTTGGCTCGCCGGAGAGCACCAAGATGCTGTACCTGATGCGCGATCGAGGGCCGGAATGGTATCAGCTCAAGTATACGCTTGCTTTCGACGACTGCTCGCTGGAGCTGGCGCCGGCGCACATCTTGATGATCGTGGCGGGACTGGTGACGCTGCTCTACGTCGCACGGACGTGCATGACGTTGAGCGAATTTGCGGAGCTGGCGCATGCCTCGGTGATGCAGAAGAAGCTGGAGGAGATAGACTGTCCGGTGTGTCAGGGCACTGGCGAAATTGACGGTCGGCCATGTCGACGTTGTAATGGTAACGGTATTCTGGCAGTCGATCGGAGCAAAGAATGCAAATTCTGTAACGGTACGGGGATCTTTAATAATGGTGCCTGTCCGTATTGCTTCGGGAGCGGCTTTGACACGATGAGTTACTGCGGTGAGCGGGACGATTTGCCGCCGGATGGACGGGGGTGATATTGTGATTAAATGTGCTTACGAGCGAGGCAGGTAACTTTCTTCAGCACCCCCCAGAGAGATCTGGGGGGTATTTTTTGTTCTGACGTATTTTTGTAATGTTGATTGTATGAGGATGAAGAAAAGCCCCTCTGGGGAGGGGCGTGATGGTTAGGTGGAGGGGGCGGAAGGGCTGGGTTTGGACTTGGGTGCGGGTACAGGGTCGACATAGATGCGCATGCGGCCGTGGTCGCCGATGAGATAGTAGTGGCAGGTAAATTCGTGGCGTTCGTTCTTGCGGTCGGTAAGGAGGCGACAGAAAATCTCGCCGCCGAGATTGAAGGAATTGTAGTCACGGCAGTCGATGCGGGTGATACAGGCGTGGCAGTACTGTTCGTGCCCGAGGTATTTGATGGTAAAGGCGGCATGAAACTGCTTCTCGCCGTCGGAATTGCGGCAGCGCTCATTTTCACGAAAGAGCTGCTTGCGGGTCGGGCCGTCAACGATCGTGCAGTCGATGCGCGGACCTTTGCTGTGGGATGGCTTGGGTTGAGCCTGCGCGGCTGCGAGCCGTTTCCGGGCGCGTTCGCGGGCGGCCTGGCTGGGGGCGGGAGTGCGACGAGTGCTACGGGCTGGGTAGGCGCTACGAAACTTCTTAGACATACTTAATCCCCTCCTAAAGAGCTCTACGGTAAAAATGGCTAGCCAGATAGGGCTAGGTAGCTGATGTCATTATAACATAAAACGGCGAATAATAAAGCGGCACAAAAATTGCCCCTTGTGGTAAGGGGCAATTTGTATATGGTCGGATTAGTTGTAGAGATTCTCGACTTCGATCGACGGACCCATAGAGGTAGTAATGAAGATGGACTTCACGTAGCTGCCTTTCAGAGAAGCTGGGCGGTGAGACTTCAAAGATTCGAAGAAGGTTTCAGCGTTTTCGACCAAGTCAGCGGTGCTGAAGTTAGTCTTACCGAGGCCGATATGGATGATTCCCTGCTTGTCGACGCGATATTCGACTTTACCAGCTTTAGACTCCTTGACGGCCTTCTCGAGGTCGACGGTAACGGTGCCGGCCTTTGGATTCGGCATGAGGCCTTTCGGGCCGAGGAGGCGGGCGAATTTACCGAGCTTCGGCATGTAGGCTGGAGTAGCAATAAGGACGTCGAATTCAATCTCGCCCTTTTCGAGGCGCTTCAAGAATTCTTCGTCTTCGGCGATGTCGGCACCAGCAGCAGCGGCCTTTTTCGCTTCGTCGAGCGGCGCAAAGACAGCGACGCGGACGGTCTTACCATTACCATGAGGGAGGACGACGGTCGCACGGATGTTCTGGTCGGCCTGGCGAGGATCAACTCCGAGGCGGACGTGAGCTTCGACGGTAGCGTCGAATTTGGTCGGGTTAGTCTTCTCGGCGAGCTCGAGGGCTTCCTTTAGAGTATAGACCTTGCCCTTTTCGACGAGTTTGGATTTTTCTTGGTATTTCTTACCGCGGCGCTCGATCTTCGGGCGGGTGATAGGAGCGGCGCCCTTAGGCTTCTCGCCGGCTTCTTCGAGAGCTTTGTTCTCGGCCTTGCGAGCTTGGCGCTCTTCTTCGGCTTTTACTTCTTCGATGTGTTTTTTAGACTTTTTGCCGGATTTGGCAAACTGCTCGGTCTCTTCGACGACTTTTGTAGTCTCAACGGTCTCGTCGACTGGAGCTTGATTTTTGAGGTCTTCTTCAGACATGATTCCCTTTCTGTGGTAAGGCGAGGATGATAGCTATGCGATTCCTGAGGTGGCTGCGAGGGTCGGCATTTTCGACGGCCGGTGGCGCTCTCCTCATCTAAAGAATCGGACCCGCGCCAGCCGGGAGATGCTGTCGAGAAATTGCCGACACTTTCGACGCGCCAGTCTCTAGGAATCATATAAATATAATTCCTCTCCCACAATGTTAAATAATGAGTACATTATAGCAAGAAGTGCGCGAAAACGCAAGGGATATATTGACTTTTTAGCATAAGTGTGATATAATGGAGGTATGAGGGCAAATTTGAGAGATTGCCCTGGTCTGGTGTGCTTCGGAGTGGGCTGAAACCGATAATAATCGGGATTAGGCCCATGAAGAGCGCAACTTTTATAGAGGAAGTGATAGGAATGTCAGGAAAAATGGTCGCGCAAGCGACTCCAGAGCTTGATGCAGCGGTGCAGCAACTGCATGATAAGGAGGCTGTGTTGAAGCGCGAGCTGGATCGGGTATTGCAGCCGGCGATTACGAGCGTTTCGATGACGTTGCGGCATCGGGCGGAGGCGGTGCGCGGAGTGGCGACGTTATTTGTGGCGTCGGGAGAAGAGAGCTACTATGGTGAGCTGACCCGAAATCAAATCCTGCAGAATAGCGACGCTGCGCGTGGCGAGATGGTGATGATCTTCGAGCCGGCAGTGGGGTGGCGTTTGACGGCGAGGACAGACGACCGTGGAGGGCGGCTGCGTTTTATTCGTTATCGGGAGATTTTGCCGGTGCTGAGGCTGATGGTTGGGATGAGCTCCGACGTGCTGGCGGAGGCAAGTGATGCGCTGGCGGTAGAGGCGCTGCTTAGGGCGATTGACGATTTGTTAATTTGACTATCATGGCAAAAGCCGCTCTCGGATGAGAGCGGCGATTTTTATGTTTTTGATGGTAGAAAAGCGTGAGGAGGGCGGTAGCTATTGACTTTTCTGGGAAAGTGTGCTATAATGAGGAGGTAGGGGGAGCACATTTTGAGAAAGGAAAGTGGTAAAAATGCGGAAACAGCAGATAAGGAGAATGGTCTTCGTAATTTTTGGCATGCTGGCGACGCTGATGACGGCGTTCTGGTGGGACACGCCGAATTTTCTGAATGATTGGGTTGTCATGCTGCCGGACGAGATCGCGTCCGAGGCGATGACGATGCATCCCGAGCAGCTGCTAATCGTAGAGTATCCGTACTACCGGATCGACGATTACGATCAGGCGGAGCTGGTTGGAAGATGCTATGAGCCGAACCTTTACGACTGGATGAGTACCCATGAGGTGCCGTATGCCTTTGGCGGCTGGGAGCCTGATCCGAACGCGCGCCTGTGCATAGTAAGCGCGGACATGCAGATCACGGAGATAGTCCTGGCTCAGATGGGCGACGGTACGTATGTGCCGGGCTACTGGCAGAGACTGGAGGTTCCCGGCCGAAACAAGGTATTGAAGGCGGATGCCACACGGGCTCTGTTTCTCATGCAGCGATTCTTCGCGAAAAGGCTGGGCGTGACTGGTGCAGCGGTGATAACGACCATGATCACAGTGGCTATTATGGTGGTCGCAATTGTGTTTTGGTTGACGCTGCTGCGGCGGTCGGTGGTTTTGTATATCTTGGAGGGAACTCCGGGAGTAGATACGCCTGGCGAAAGCGTCACGAAGGATCTTGGTGATGCTCGGAGGGACGACGGAGACGCGGGCGGTAAGATCGAAGCACTGAAGCAGTAACATTTTATCACTCCCCTGCAAAAGCCGCTCTCGGATGAGAGCGGCGATTTTTATGTCTGGAAAATCTCGGACGATCTGGAGACCTGACCTCGCTGACTGATTTCGGGTGTTTCGGGGATTTGAACTTGCTGACTAAAGACTAAGCAGATGACTAGCTGCGGAGGAATTTGAGGAGGTCGGGATCTTCGTAGAGGAAGGCTTCTTCGACCTGCTCGGCGTCTCGAACCGGGAGGAAGACGACAAGCTTCGCGACGTCGCGGCCGCACTTGTCGCAGTGATAAATGTAAGTGCCGCAGGCGTAGAAACCGGTCGGGATGTCGGCCTTTTTGTCGACTTTGACGAGGTTCTGATAGTAATAGTTTGGATCGTCATGAGAGACGTAGTGGCCGACGGTCATGGTCGGAAGCATGTAGAGCTGTTTCTTTTCGAGACGCATCGGGGCGGTACACTTTTCGCACCAGTCATCCTTGAATTTGGATTTAATTTTGTCGAGGAAACCCATTATTTCTTTTGCTCGGATTTTTTAGCGTTAGACTTGGCGTCGGACTTTTTCTCGGCGGCAGGTTTTTCGCTCTTAGTGTCGGATTTTTTCTCAGATTTGAAGTTAGCTTTGGCGAGATTGATGCTCTGGACCATCATGTCGGCTTTCGAAATGGCGGTCAAGATATGCTTGTCGTCCATGCGGAAACGCTGATTAGAGGTGAAAGTGTCGACACGAACATTGATGTCGTTATCAATGGTGAAGAGGAAGCTGACGCGGCTGCTGCCTTCCATGAAGCCGGAGCCCATCTTACCGTCGTCGACCCAGGCCTTTGTGATGCGGGAGGCCGGGATGATATAAGATTCGAAGGGATTCCAGAAAAAGACGATGCCCATCATGCCCTTTTCGATGTCGAGGATGACGGTTTTGCCGCGACCGTAGAAGGTATGATTGCGCTTATAGCCTTCTTTGGAGAAGCGGGCTTCGAGTTCTTTGGTCTTTTTCTTGAAAATGAAGGAGCCGGCAAAGATCCACCAGATCGCTGCGAGAATTGTCGGGACGAGCGTGGTCATGACTGCGCCTGTGCCGCCGTCGTGGAAGCAGAAATAGCAGATTGTATAACAGATAGCGCAGAAGAGTGCTGGGCCGAGAATGTAACCGAGCAGGTAGAGAATATTGATTTTTTGGATTTTTTCTTTCATATAACTCCTTTAATTTAATAAATTAATCCCAATCAGATTTTTTCTCGGATTCTGGACGCTTACGGGTGTAGAAAGCGGGAAAAATGCCGATTTTGGATCCGAGAAAATGAATGAGGGCGAAGACGACGGCGATAGTCAGAAGCTGCCAGAGGAGGACAGGGGCTTCGATAAAGCTGGTTTCGTCCATAATCGCGCCGTCGCCGACCATATCGATGTAGAAATCGCGGCGACTGAGGTGTTCTTTGAATTCAATCTGGTCGATAAAGGTAGGGTTACTAGAGAGATCTTCCATGACAATGTGGCCGATCGGGAGGATGGACTCACCGCCGTAGATAGAATCGCTGCCGTCAGTCTTACGGACGTTGCTGGTGTTGATGCGGGCGGCAACGATTTCGCCGGAGGGGAGATGGAGGGCGTAGAGGGACATACCGTTATAGAAACCAGAGCCACGGTTGCGATATTCGATACCGGGAGAGATGACAGTGAAAGTGTCGTGGGCGAGGAGGTCGTCGACGGTCTCGGCGCGGAAAGTGTCATCGGTAGCGGCGCCTCCGATTTCGCCGGCGTCAACGATGTGCTCGGCTTTGTGCTGTTCGTATTTGTTGGCGAGGATGCTAGTGGCGATGCTCTGGACGCCGAGGCCGGCCAAAAAACCGATCACGAGACAAATCCAGATGTCGTAACGAAAAATGTATCTCCTAGCCATAAAATATAATACCCACTTTTAAACTTATTTTAATAATAGCACCATTGTGGATGAGATTCAATAGCAAAAATCACCCCGTTTTAGCGGGGTGATTTTAGGTTTGTCCTAGTCTTCGACGACGACGCCCATTGAGCGGGCGGTACCAGCGATGACCTTGACAGCGCCATCCATATCGATAGCGTTGAGCTGGCCCATCTTGACCTTAGCGATCTCTTCGAGATCAGCGCGAGAAATCTTGCCGACCTTTTCGAGATTAGGCTTGCCGGAACCCTTTTCGATCTTAATCTTCTCACGAATCAGATCGTCAACAGGCTGACCGAGACAGACCCAGTCAAAAGTCCGATCATCGTAGACTTTGATGTGGACGATGACATTTTTGCCGGCGAATTCCTTGGTCTTTTCGTTGAAGGGGTTGATGAAATCCATCATGTTAAGACCCCATTGACCGAGAGTAGAACCTACTGGAGGTCCTGCGGTGGCCTTGCCACCAGGGATGCGTAACTTGAGATTCCCAATTACTTGCTTTCCTGCCATAATATTTTTCCTTCTCTGGGCGAAGCTCCCAGAACGATTAATGATAATCGTGCGTAACTATCTGATTATAACGCAAAAAGCAGGGTTTGACAACCCTATTGACGCTTTAGTCTATGCGTGGCATAATGAGAAAAGTTCTTTAGATTTTACAGAACAGTTTCAAAATGGGGGTAATGAGATGTATCGTGGGTTTCCGGTGGCGCCGGTAATACTGATCGGCGTTACGGCAGTAGTAGTGCTGCTGGATGCGGAGCGAAAGAAAGCTGCCTTGCCGATGTGGCTGATGGTCTTGCTGCTGATGTTGGCGGGAGTTTGCTTTGCGAGCGCGATCCTGGCAATGTGCCTGTAAAAGTAAAGCCCCCTTGCGGGGGCTATTTTTATTGGAGCTTTTGGACTTGGAGAGCGTCGAGCTCGACTGGAGTCTCGCGGCCAAACATAGAGACCATGACCTTGAGTTTCCCTTTCGTAGTGTCGATTTCGGAAACGGTGCCTTCGAAGCCTTTGAACGGACCGTCAATGATGGAGATGACTTCGTTGATCTCGTAGTTGACGTTGTACTTTGGATCTTCGACGCCCATGCGTTTCTTGATCTTCGTAATCTCAGCTTCGGAAACAGGGGTAGGCTGGGTGCCGTTGCCGATGAAGCCGGTCACGCCGGGGGTGTTGCGGACGATGTACCAGGTCTCATCGGAGAGACACATCTCAATCAGGACGTAGCCCTGGAAAATCTTGCGGTCGACGACTTTGCGTTTGCCGTTTTTGATTTCGATTTGTTTCTCTTTCGGGACGATGGCGTCGAAAATCTTGCCGTCGACTTCCCCGCTTTCGACGTGTTCTTTAATGCTATTCGCGACTTTGTCCTCGTAGCCGCTGTAGGTACTGATCGCGTACCAGGCACGGGTGTCGTCATAACGGTTTACTGCCATTTTTATCTCCTATGAATTATTTAAATAATTTGTCAAACATAAAGGTAAAGAACATGTCGAGCAAGGACAGGAAGATCATGAAGAGGGCGACATAGACGAGGACGGCGAGGGTCATCTTCCAGGTGGCTTTGCGGCTGGGCCAGCGGACTTGGCGGATTTCGCGCCAGGAGTCGCGGAGGTAGCGGCCGAGGGCGACAAAGGGTCGGAAAAGAATGAAATAGCTCTTCACGGGGCGCTCTTCGTCAGATTTCTGGGACCATTTCAGGGCTTTGCGTTCAGCGCGGGAGAGCTTCTTCGGGGTATTTAGAGCCTTGTCGGCTTTGTCGACGGCCTGAAGCTCGGTCTTGCCGGTGTCGGAGACGATAAGCTCGGCTTCAGGGCGACCTTTCTGGTCGCTGTGGCGGTCTGAGCTAGCGGCGCTAGAGTCGGAACGACGACTGGAGCCGGCGCTGATCTTCGTGATATGAGGTCCGTTTTTAGAGCCGGTGGCAGCGCGGAGCTGGTCGGTCTTGGATTTTTTGGTCCGATTAGACATATGGTTTCCTTTCTCGTCGGGCTGACTTTCTGAATCTTAGGTATATTATAACATACACCTCATCTATCAAAAAAAGTCTGATACCAGACTTGTCAATATCATTGTAGTACAGATGTCAAGAAAAGTAAAGAGGATTTAGAAGTGGCTGAAGGGGATTATTAGGCAAGAAAAAGCCCCTCAAAAGAGGGGCGGAAGGCCGGAAGAAGCGTCGGATTGCTGTCGCTGATGAATAGTAGTGATCCAGCGAGGCTGGAGCGGGGCGTCGTCGATGCGGGCAAAGCTGAAGCTGTAACTCATCAGGCAGCTGAGATGTTCGATCGGGTCGTACCGAAACATTAAATCGTGTTCAGGGGTAAGGATGGAAAGGATAGGGTCGCTTTCGGCGAAATAGCTGTCGGGATGGTCAACTAAGTGGGCGATGAAGCCATAGGGCAGACTGGTGCCATCGGGCTGCGAGAAGTATTGGTCAATACGAAGCTCGATTGGGACGAATTTGAGAAAAACAGGATGGTAAGTCTGGGCGGCTTCGTCGTAAGTGAGTTTCTGTAGGTGAAAATTACGGATGGTGCCGGACGTAAGGGCGGTAGGGCTGGTAAGCTTGATGACGTAGACGTCTTTCTTGCGGTCTTTCATGTAAAGTACTCCCCCTCCTGGACTGCTGCGCATATATGTGTGATATGGGATTTTGACGTGGGTTGGATTTAGGTATTTCGGGATGTTGAGCGGTCAGTTTATTGATTATAACACAGATTAGATAGAAAAGCAATCCGGGAGGACAAAAATGGTGTTCTAGGAAGTGAAAACGGTGGTCATGTCTAGGGGTAAAAATAGTGGTCTGGGGAATGAAAATGGCGTTTAAGGCTATTTTTAGGCGATTTGGGGAGTTTTTGGAAAAAGTGGGGTGGGAGGAAGGTTTTTCTGAAAATTGCTTAAAGGGTCATTTCTGGCCCTTTAATGCGAAAAACTGGTTTTATCAGGATTTAGCGGGCGAGACAACGCACGGAGAAGCCATCGTACTTATAGTTGCTATAGAAGGGGCGGAAATCGCTATTGCCGAAGAAGAGGCCGTATGCGTTAGTGGTATTGTTGACTGCACTGGACCAATAATAGCCGTTGACGTCTATACCTCCTCCGAGTGATCCTCTGTTGGTGTTAACATAACCGGCAGCTGCCCAGGTAGTATCATTGACTGTTAAAGCGTTGTTGGCGAGGGAGGGGTTAGATAATCCAGTCCAGTAATTAGAACCTGCGGAGATATTAGTGCTGGTAAGTCCTACTGCTACGGCGAATTCGTTTGTGCTGGTGCCGGAGGCGGCTTTCGGGAGTCGCCAACCCTTAGGACAGATGCTGGAAGTGGCGTTGCCGCTTGATACTGAGTTGGTGCCAGTACCGGCGGTGGCGGTATACCAGTTATAATAGGTGCCGTAAGTTGCGTTGTTGTTATAGTAGGCATGAGACGTGGTATAGGAAGTATCGGTCCAGAGGGCGGAAGATGGAACAGTGAAGGTTTCTGCTGTATCAGAGTCGGCAGAGGTGATGGTTTTATTCACGAGGCGGAGATTTTGCGTCATCCAGCATTTGCCATCTTTTAGCTTTTCTACGGTATAGGTGGAGTTGTCACGGGAGTCAGTAAGAGTTTTCGTGGCGCCGATGGCAGTGTTTTCGCAGACTTGCGGGGTCATGTCTTGCATTTTCGTGATGTCGAAGAGGGTGCGATCGTCTTTGGCAATGCAACGCATTGTGCGGCCACGGGCACGATTGTAAGACTTAACTCTAGCTTCACCGGCATCTCTACTTTCTATAAACAAGGCATATGCGTTATTGGTAGCATTTGAAGACGTTCTAGTCCATGTCTCATTGATGTCTCCCATATTTAAAAATTCTTCTGTGCCGAGAAGCCGTCCCGATAATGGAAAGTTATATGGTGACTTTTGAAGAATACTAGCTCCATTGAGGTTATTTTCAATATTGCTAACCTGCAACATATTGGAGAAAATGGTGGCAGTTGGCAGTTCCCAGCCTTTTGGGCAGATATCTTGTGTAGAATCCATATTACTTTGAGTAATTTTTATGCCTTCTCCTGCCAGGCTTGCATCCCAGGAATAATAGAATCCATATTCTGGCTGCCAGTCCGTGTTCTTGGAGCCGTCGTAGTACTTAGTAATATTCCAACAAGAAATGGAATTTTCTGAGGTACAGTTTTTGTCTGGCTTCTCCCATACCTCACTCTCCCCCGTCGTACTCACCCACTCTTCCTGCACATTAGAGTCTTCAGGAGTGAGGGTAATGGGCTGGTTGTTTTCTTCATCCCATAGGGCGAGAGATAAGTTTCTGGTCATCCAGCAATTATCATCATCGAGTTTAGCTACGGTATAGACATTACCGTCTCTCGTATCTTCTAGACTACCAATGAGGCCTTTCTGTGCAGTTTTACATATACTAGTAGTCATATCTTGCATATCATAAATACCGTTAAACCCAGTAGCTACTTCTCTAGGTGTAGCAG
>CAPHDI010000011.1 GCA_948623715.1 uncultured Candidatus Saccharibacteria bacterium
GGAATACTATGTAGAATCTTACTCCACAAAAAGTATAACTTTGATATTAGTCTGCCTTGCATCTGGCCCTCCTTTTGAGTTTGTAGATAGGATTTTACTAACTTCGCATGAATAAGATAGGGAATCATGAGAAGTTAGTCCCCAGGGCGGCGTCATCTTCCTATCAATCCAATAAAAATGACGCCACGATGGGCGACTAGACCTTACAGAAAAACAAAGCTTCGCGAAAAATCGTTACAACTCATTGTTCTGACATCGTGACGTCATTCTATCCAATGAGTTATGAATATCGGCGATAAATAAAAAACGCTTCGTCTTTTGTAAAATCTAGTCCCTTCTATTTTATACCATCCCATTCCACTTGCCAACCCCAAACCCCAACAAAAAATAACTCTCTCGAGTTTTGTATCAAACGTAACATTATAATATGGTGATTCCGGCGGGAGTCGAACCCGCGATTTTCTGGATGAGAACCAGACGTCCTAGACCACTAGACGACGGAACCGTAACCTTCTTCTCTCACTCATTTCTGAATGATATTATTATTCTAGCATATTATTCAGAAAAAGGGAAGTATAAAATCTGCGATACCCCCACATTCTACATCCTAATAGTTTTGCGAGCCAACCATCAGCCCGCAAAACTATCAACCTTCATCCGTATCTTCTCCACCACCTTCACCAGGGGTTTCCGGCTCAGGAGTAACCGGTCTCGTTGCCGTACAACCTGGCACCGTGCACTTGCCGTCATCGCCATACACATGCTCGTGCTCTGGTGGCACCACCGGGTCCGGATCCACTACCGGTGGATCTGGTGTCACTGGCGGCTCTGGCGCCACATAATTCGGGTCGCTCTCACCGCATCCCGTACAAACACCATCGACATACGTGTGCTTATGCTCTTCACCTGGGTTTACATCTGGCTTATCATCTACCGGTTGCCGCTTCTCGGTCACTGTCACCGTAAACTGCGCACTCTGTCCACTATTCACATCGCGCACCCGAATCACTGCCGATCCTGCCAGTTTACCTGTACAACTTACGACGTTCTTATTACTAATCGCACAAGTCGCAATCGACTCCGCCGCGCTCGTCACACTCAGCGAGTATTCCGCCGCCGACGGCAATACCGTCACCGTCTGAGTTGCCGTCTGCCCCTCTTCTACGGACAAATTTTTCACCGTAATTCCAGTCACCTGCGGCGTCTTCGTGCCATTACTGCTTGTACTACTAGAAGTCTCACGCTTTTCCCACTTCGCTTTCAAGGTCATATCACTCTCGACCGGCTGCGAAAAGTCATACGGCTTATCATTCAAGTACCAATCTTCAAATACATAACCAATCTTCGTCGGCGTACTTGGCAATTGCAGCTTCGAGCCTTTCGCCAACTCTGTCGCCGCGATCGTCGACCCGCCATCCGTATCAAATTTTACCGTCACAACTTCCGTGCCATCATTCGCCTTCCACTTCGCGACTAAGGTCGAATTCTTATACAGTGGCGTGCTATCAAAGTCAAACGTCTCTCCTTCTAGCATCCATCCCTCGAAGCTAAACCCCTCCTTCTCCGGATCATCCGGCTGTACGACTTTACGCCCACAGACAATCTCCGTTCCTTCGACGGTCGATCCACCATTCGACTCAAAGTGTATCGTACACATATTCTTATTATTTCCAAAAATCGCAATCCCCGCGAAGCCAACTACCGCCACTACTAGCGCCACCCCTACGCCAATCAACATCGACTTCACTCGTACATACTTCGACTCCTCTTCTGGCTCTTTCTCTGCGGCAATCGTAGCAGCTTTCACTTCGGCTATCGGCCTGCCATTCCGATCGATTCCAGTCCGCGTCCCGCGCGGTCCACCCATCGGGCGCACGCCCTCCACTACCATTCCCGACATTGACTTTCCGCCCCGATTCATGCCCGGCTTCATTTTTTCCATCGCCTTCGCCCGGCTCGCCATCAAAGCAATCTCCGGATCTACCCCCCGCACAACCAAGCCCATTTCCGGCTTCTTCGCAGCCTTAGAGTCTGCTGTCGTCTTAGCGCTCCTCGTCGGCGTTTCTTTCGCAATAATCTTCACTTCTGAAGTTTTATCAGTCTTCGGTTTCGCATACCGCGAAATTTGCGGCGACTTCTGCGTTTTTGCCTCTTTTGGCTTGTTATCTACAGAGTTCTTCTTGTTCTCCGAGCGCACTGCTATCGCTTTACTATCAGGCTTCGGTCGACCAGAATCTACCCTCTGCTGAGAACCTTTCGCATCGCCAGTTTCATCATTTGTATTTACTTTCACCTTCGTATCTTTCGCCTTTTCCGCCCCCCGAGAAACATCAACATGCGCACGCTCACCTTTGCGTTTTTCCCGCAGGTTTTCGTTTGAGCTACCATTTCTCGCAGTTTTGGTGGCGTCAGTTTCGTTAATCATAACTTTGCCCATTACGCCTATTATATCACACGTTTTCCAGAAAACAAAACTTTTATGCTTTTATCAATCTCCATCTATAATGATCCCAAAATCCACGCTTTCATCGCCAAAATGCTCTCAAAATCTATCCGAATCTCCGAAAACTCTTGACATTTTAACTAATCTGTGCTATAATGATAAGAACAGGTATTTTCCTGCGCTCTTTTTAGCCTAATTCACGGAAAATACCAAATCTTGAGAGGAGTTTTGCCTTCCATGAACCTCGAAAAACTGCGCAAATTCGGTGTCAACGAGGAGATCGTCCGCAAGCTTCATCGCTACGGCTTCCTTAGTACGCTCCCAGTCAACAGCCAGGAACGCCGTGTCATTAGCGCTGAACTCGATGCGCTCTATCCCGACGAGATCCCCGACAGCACCCAGGCCGGATTCTATCGCCTCGCCCTCGATACCTGCGAGGAGCCCCTCACCCTCGGAAATCTCATCCAGCCCCGTATCCATACCACCGACCAGGTCATCTTCAATTTCCTCCGCTCCACTCCGGCCCAGTTGCGACACATGCAGGAGAATAACCCGCGCGCCTACGCCCGTCTCTCTCGCGAAGCTGAAGCTTACCGTCAAGAGAATCCCCCTCTCCCCTCGCTTCTCGACGCCATCACGCCTATCAGCCCCAACGGCATCACTCTGCTATTCCACCAATTTGCCCGCGTACTCTACCCTGAAGGTCTTACCGCCCTCTCTGCCTATTACTTCGACAACCTTACTCTCAGCAAAATTGCCGAAAACTCCGGCCACAACAAAAATACTCTCCGACGATACTTTCACAACGCTGTCGCCGATGTCCGCTCGCAGACCGGTCTTATCAGCCTGCTCTTCTCTTACGATCCCTGCAACAGCGTCATCCTCCCCGATTACGACGATACTGAGTCCGAATCTACCAATAATGCACCCCCCCCCCGGTAGCCAATCGTGAATTAAGCCTTCTCTGCATGGCGCCGCCCCGTCGGCGCCTTTTCCTCTATTTTCACAACCTCATTTTCTTTCAACGCCGACAAAATCCTTAAGTTTGAGAAACTCCAACGATTGTGATAAAATAATCTTATGAAAAAATTACCGATCGTCGCCCTTATCGGCCAGACCAACGCTGGTAAATCCAGCCTTCTCAATCGCCTCGCGCATAAAAACATCGCCATCGTCGCCCGCGAAGAGGGCACTACGCGCGATAATGTCATGGCTCGCATCGACGATCGTTTTCTCCTGATCGACACCGCCGGTCTGAAAGATCCGACCGACGATTTCGAAGCCGGCATTCAAGATCAGATCGCCGATGCTATCGACGCCGCTGATATTATCATGTTGACTCTCGACAGTTCTCATTATCCCGACGACAAAGATAAGCAAATTGCCAAATCCGCCCTTAAATCCCGCAAGCCGGTCTTACTACTTCTGAATAAATCCGACCTCGGCGAGTCTCTCCCTGACGAAGAATTTCTTCGCCTCGGCATCAAGCCTGACCAAACTTTCCGCGTCTCCGCCACTACCGGGCAGGGAATTAGAGACCTAAAAAGCACAATCTTGAGTACGCTTTCTGCGGGGCTGGCGCGCGAAGGCGTTGCTAATTTGCAGGAGCATAACTACCAGGCTGGCGCGGATCAAAATCACGACCCGAGCGAAGCGAAGGGGTTCGATTTTGAGAGCGCCACCGCTCCCGCAAATAGCAACCCTCGCAGCCACCCGCAGAAAGAATCCTTAAAGCTCGCCCTTATCGGCCGCCCTAACGTCGGCAAAAGCAGCCTCTTCAACTCCCTCGGCCAGAAACAACAAGCCCTCGTCTCCTCTCGTCAAGGCACTACCCGCGATGTCAACCGCGTCGAAGTCCGCTTCCATGGCCGCACTCTTGAAATCCTCGACACTGCTGGCCTCCGCAAGCCTGGCAAGCGCGAAGTTGGCATCGAGAAATTCTCCGCCCTTCGTACTCTCGCCGCGATCGAAGAATCCGACATTTGCGCCCTCCTCGTTGACGCGACCGAGCCCCATTCTAAGCTCGACCAGTCTCTCGCCGGCCAAATCATCGAAGCTGGCAAGGGAATTATCGTCGTCCTAACGAAGGCCGATCTCGTCGACGACACTGATCATATTCTCGATAAGCTTGAGCAAGATTTCAACTTTCTCCCTTACGCTCCCGTCCTCATCACTAGTAGCGAGACCGGCCAGAATGTCACGAAGCTTTTTGAACTCGCCACCGAGATCGACGCCACTCGCCATCAGGAAATTAAGACTTCCGACCTTAACAAGATCCTCGGCGAAGCCATCCTCGACCATCCGCCTGCCGGCCTGAAAAATACCCGCCCGAAGCCAAAGTACATCGTCCAAACCGACACCTGTCCGCCCTGGTTTGTCGTCCACGGCCGCGACCTCGGCTTATTGCACTGGTCCTGGAAACGTTTCCTCGAACGCAAAATCCGCGAGAAGTATCCTTTTGTCGGCACCCCAATTTTCTTCTCCTTCCGCTCCGACAACCGCGACCGCAGCAATGATCGCAACGACGGCCACAACGAATCTGCAGAAAGCTAACCACTTCTAGAACAAAAATCTCCCCCAGCCATTCGGCCGGGGGATTTGGTGCAAAATTCAACATTAAAAAGTCAGAGCTTAAGCGTTCGAGCGCTACTTAGCCAAGGCGATTCAGAAGAGCGTCAACAACATTAATCACCCACACCAATGACATAATCGCCATCGCAAGCCAAGCCAACAGTATCAACCCAGCCGCCGCCACAGCAAGCACTCCATCCAGAGACTTTACAAACACGATCTCCACGAATATTGCCAACCACATAATCAGCGCAGCGAAAACCGCCGGCCACCAACGAATGCCAACACCCTGAGGCTTCTCGTCTCGCCATCCAATAGCGTCGTCGTCATCCCAGCCCATGCGTTGCAGGATTCTATCGCAGAACCATCCAGCCAGCGATCCAGCCGCAATTCCCAGGACCAGCATTAATATTATGGCGATCATTTCCGCAACTTTTCCCGCTTTGATCGCCAAAGGCCCCAACCAAAGCGTAAACGTGCACATTGCCGTCCCCATCATTCCGTAGGCGCACAGGACTAACAATGCCCAGCGCAAAGCCTCCCAGAGACCATTCTTCTCAGGTTCTTTCATCAGGATACCCCCTTTTTCCTGGCCAGCCAAGACCTCTGATTTGCACCATATCAAAGAACCTAGGCTACCCTATCCTTTCATTATAGCACACTTTGCCAAAAAAGTCAATACTTACAACCTAAAACAGTGCAAATCCCACCAAAACGTTGTAATTTTTACAACAGGTTTCCTAAACCTCGCACCTATTCCCCTAAGCCCCAGCCCTTAGCACCTCTCGCGCTTCGCTCGTCGAATGCGTCTCCATTAACCTCGCCCGAAGCTCAGAAGCTCCCGGGAAATCTCGCAAATATATCTTATAGAAATGTTTTAGCGGCTCATACGGCAGTCCTCGCACTTTCCCATCCATTTTCAGTGCGAACTCCGGTTCCTCCCGCATTTTTTCCGCCATCATCGCACAGTGCTTCATATCTTGCGCATCAAACAGTTCCAGATGTAGCATCAATAGCGACATCAATTCCTCTCTCGTCGGCACATGCTCTGTAAAACAATACGGATTTTCGAACACTCCCCGCCCAATCATATATCCATCCACCTCAGGGAATCTCATCATCAAATTCTTCACCTGCGCCAGATCCTTAATATCGCCATTTATCACAATTTTCGTCTGCGGCGAGATCTCCCGGCATAGCGCACAAATCTCCGGGATTAACTCATAATGCGCTGGTACTTTCGACATTTCCTTTCGCGTCCTAAGGTGAATCGTCAGCGCCGCTAAGTTTTCCTTTAGCAATATAGGCAACCACTCCCGAAACTCTTCAACATAAGTATACCCCAACCGCGTCTTCACCGACACCGGCAACTTTGTCGCCGCCTGCGCCCGTCGGATGCATTCTACTGCTAGTTCTGGCGTCCGAATCATCGCCGCACCTCCACCAGCTCGATTCACATTCCGGTCTGGGCAACCCATATTCAAATCTAGCCCATCAAACCCCAACCCCTCCAATGCTGCCGATAGTTCACTAAAATGCTCTGGATTCTTACCCCAAATCTGCGCAATAATCGGCGCATCGCTTGGTGCGACCTCTAATCGCTCTAATGCATTGAATCGCCCTTTTTCCGACGCATAGCTCGACACATTCGTGAATTCCGTATAGAATAAATCCGGCCGCCCCGCCCGCGCAATCACTTGCCGAAACATCACATCCGTCACGCCTTCCATCGGCGCGAGCACCGTAAATCCTTTCGGTAACTTTTCCCAGATATTCTTACTCATCATCCATAATTATCGCAAATTTACCATTTTCTGTCAAATTATGCTACAATATACCTCTAGGTTCTCCCGACTTAACACCTTGCAGTTTAATACAATACATTATATAGGAGGAATCACATGACTAATCAACAGCTCCAATCCATCCTCGACGAGAAACTCTCCTACGAAAAACTGCCCCTCCAGAAAACTTTTTATACACCCGACGCCACCCGCCTTAGTCTTGACGATCTCACTCGTCTTCCCGAAATCGAATCCGTCTTCGATATCAAGCTTATCCGCGGGCACAAATCTCAAGGCCCCTCCACCATCCGCCGTCATGAACATGGTCGCCTCAGCTATCCCACTATCCAGGACGCGCTTCCTTCGACCGTCGCCCACTGGCTCTTTGCCGAATATCAAATCAATGCCGATGGGCTCTTCATCAGCTATCTTCCGCCGAATAGTCGCCGCCTCCGCGCCGAAGCCGAAAGCATGTCCCAGCAACTCCAAACCTACATGAACAGCCACTTCTTCATTAATCCCGATCAACAGAAGCCTCAAAAGTCCGCCGAATTCGTCGATACCATTTACCGTCAATTCCGCCAGCCCATCTACGTCACCGGCGACTTCCAGGCCCATGTCTACTATTATGACCCCGACCGCGCCCGTGCCGAATCAGATCAAGGCAACGCCAAGATTATCGCCTCCTCCGAAAAAGTCATTTCCATGACTATCATCGAGAATTTTCACAAAACCGAGCGCATCGTCTTCGACTGCACCGGCAACAAACCCCCTTACCGTCTGATTTACCGGCTGCCCACAGAATAATATATTGTATACATCGGCGCCCAATAATGGGCGCCTTTTACATTTCTAAAAATCTGGAGTCCTAAAATGTCCGAATCGCGTCTAGCGGATAAATTCTCAACATTACTGGCCCGATAATCCGACAAAACGGTACCGTACCGAGCCCCGAACGAGAATCAAACGAATGCGAACCTTCTCGGTTGTCACCCGCCACAAACAGCTCGCCTTCTGGCACAATCATATCTACATCGCCCGACGAATACTCCTTCGGACCGTTATTCTCATCTACTCGCGTCTCCTCATCCGGATTAAAGCCATCCGGATTCTCATCATTATACACGGTCAAAACCCCGTCTTTCACTGTCACTCTCTCCCCCGGGAAAGCAATCACGCGTTTAATAATATATTGGTCCTTCTGCCCCGACGGCACCCCACAAGTCAGCGGACCTTTCGAATCACCGTTCGCAAACACGATCACTTGCCCCCGCTCTGGTACATACTCCTGCCCAAGGAAATGCGCCCAGCTCACCGCAAACCGATTCACGATAATCCGATCTTCATTATGCAAAGTATTCTCCATACTCTGCCCCACCACATCATAAGATCTATACACAAATGCATTCAACAGAAAAGTCCCTACAATCACTGCGACCACAAAAATCGCTAAACTAAGTAGATCTTTTACTAACGGATGTTTCTTTAGAAAACTTGGCTTCGCTTGTTCCATTCCTATATTGTATCATAATTACGGTTTTTCGTAAGCTTTTCATAACTTTTTTATAAATTTTTAATAATCTCATAAAATTCAAAAATCCATTTATTTTTGCTATAATAAATACATGGCTGATTACATTTTTATTCGCAAAAGTCGCAATGCGCTGAGCTCTCTCGTACATATGATTCTTAATCTTCTCCTTGCCGTTGTCTCGATTGGCGCCACCGTCATTACCGGCAATTGCATCATCGGCCTCGTCTTAATTATCGCCTCAAAGTGGCGCGTCTTCGCCGTTAACCACCGCTACTGGTGGCTCAATATCCGCTCCAGTCTCGTCGATCTTATTGTCGGCGTGAGCTGTGTCCTCCTTGCTTACGCTGCCGGCGCCAGCTTCCTTCCGGTTCATTTCGTCCTCATGGCCGTCTACGCGATTTGGCTTATTTTCATCAAACCCCGCTCTTCCTTCAATTTCGCCATGACTCAGGCCCTCATTGCTGTCTTCATTGGCTCGACCGCCGCCACCGTCTTCGCCGCAATCACCAATTCAATCGTTCTCGTGCTCGCCGAATTCATTATCGGCTACGCCGCCTCTCATCACGTCCTCGTCCAAGGCGACGAGAAAGAAAGCTCCTTCCTCTCTGTAGCCTGCGGCCTTGTCTTCTCAGAAATCGCCTGGCTCTCACATTCCTGGCTCATCCTTTACAATTTCGCCAGCACCGGCATTTGCGTATCTCAGCTCTCTATCATTCTCACGATTCTTTGTTTCGCTTATTTCAAAGTTTATAATAATATCAGCAAGCATGAAGGGAAGCTCCAAATCCGCGAGATCGCCCTGCCGATCATCTTCAGTCTTGTTGTTGTCGCCATTCTTATCATTGGCTTTAGTCAGCCCCGCTTTAACATTCATTAAGGAAACTGTGCTAAACTAAAGTTATTAGGAGATTAATTTTTATATGTCAAAAGAAGAAAAATCACACACCACCCACAAAGAAAAGTCTACTCACGAAACCGCAGCCGAGCCCAAAAAGTCCACTACCAAGCCTGCAAAGGCCCCGAAGCCTACGAAGCCTATCCATGCCGACGCCGGCTTCCGTGTCACCGTCATTGCGTTACTCGTCATGACTTTCTGTGCCGCCGGCGCCGCCCTCACTCTCTCCGTCATCAATTATTTCGACGAAGGCCAGACTATCACTTGGGGCGCCGGCACTGATGGTAATTCAGCCAATTTCACCGAAGGCTCAATCGCCGAAGTCGCCTCAAAAGTCGCTCCTGGTGTCGTCTCGATCGTAACCGAGACCCGCACTACCGGCTTTTTCGGCCAGTCTTCCACTCAGACTTCCGCCGGTACCGGCATGATCGTCACGAAAGACGGCTACGTCCTGACCAATAAACACGTCATCGACGGCGCCAGCTCCATCAAAATCGTCCTCGATAGCGGCGAAACTTATGACAAAGTCACCCTCGTCGGCACCGATCCGCTCAACGATGTTGCCTATCTCAAGATCAATGACGTTAGCGACCTTCCTACCGTCACCCTCGGCGATTCTAAGACTATCAATGCCGGCCAGCCCGTCATCGCTATCGGCAACGCCCTCGGCCAATACCAAAACACCATCACTCAAGGCATCATCTCCGGCACCGGCCGCTCCCTCACTGCCTACAGTAGCGACTATTCCAGCTCCGAGAATCTTACCGACATGATCCAGACCGACGCCGCGATCAACTCCGGCAACTCTGGTGGCCCACTCGTCAACGCCGCTGGCGAAGTTATCGGCATCAATACCGCCACTAGCTCCGACGCTGACGGCATCGGCTTTGCCATCCCCATCTCCAGCGTCAAAGGCATGCTAAAAAACATCATTGACAACAATTCCGCTACGCGTGCCTATATCGGCGTCTATTACATTAATATCACTCCCGACGTCGCCGTCACTTATGACCTACCAGTCAACGCTGGCGCCTATCTCTCCAGTACTTCCCAGAATTCTTCCATCGTCACTGGCGGCCCTGGCGACCAAGCCGGTCTTAAAGACGGCGACATTATCACGAAAGTCAACGGCGTCACCGTCGGCAAAGCCGGCACCGTCTCCAGCCTCATCGGCGAATACGCTCCCGGCGACACTATCCAGATCACCGTCCTCCGCGACGGAAAAGAGAAAAATATTAACCTTACTCTCGGCAGTTACAAAAGTACTAACCTCAAAAGTTAATAATCAACCCTAAGAAACTGGCTAGCCACTAAGACTAGCCAGTTTTTCATACCATCAAATTCCCAGACGAGCCCTAATCGCTCGGATACCAATCCGCCGAGCTCACCCCCTTAAATAGCAATCCATACCCCTCTGTCCTCATATGTTCGAATCCGATTCGCATCGCCATCCGCTTCAACGCTTCATGCTGGCATGGATCCGCTTCGAGGACCAGATAGTCTGTATCTAAGTCACGATTGCTTAGCCGATAATGTAATTCTTTCAAGAACCTCTGATATGTCGCCAGCCCATTATTACCCTGCGAGAACAGTGCCATCTCCGGCTCATGACTAAGCGATTTCAGATTCAGCCATTCCCAATCTTGATTCACATACGGCAGATTCGCTACTACCACTTCAAATCTCTCCGGCTCCCCATCTAGCCCGAGCACAATATCTTTCAGTAAATTCGACTGCGCAAATTCCACCCGCCCCTCATGCAGAATATCATTTCGTTGTGCCACTCGCAGCGCCTGCGGACTCAGGTCCGACGCTAATACATAGCTCTGCGGATACTCCAAAGCCAGCGTCACCGCGATGCATCCGCTCCCTGTACCCACTTCAAGAAATCCTACCTTTTCCGGCAAATCCAACGTTTTTATCAAATCAATCAACACCTCCGTCTCCGGACGGGGAATCAAAACTTCCGGACTTATTATAAACTTCCGCCCGTAAAATTCTTTCTCTCCTAAGACATATGCTAGCGGCACTCCATTTCGCCGCCGCTCTAACATCATTTCCGCCGACTTTTGCTGCGCTTCGACGATTTTCTTATCTGAATGCGCCACCAACCAGCTCCGATCTGCCCGACGCGGCGCAAAATTTGCCACCGCAATCAATTCCGCATCTAACGCCGGAATTTGCCGTTTTGCCTCCCTAAGCCATGTTTCTACATTCATAAGATACCCCTATCTCTCTATTATAGCACAGATTATCAAAAAAGTCAATACTAGGCGCCTCCCCAGCCCTACTCTACGAGTTTTCGCTCCGCCAACGTCAATTCCTTAATAATATCATCAATTTCGCCGTCCATCGCCGCCCCAATATTCGACCGCGAATAATGCACTCGGTGGTCCGTAATCCGATCCTGCGGGAAATTATACGTCCGAATCTTCTCGCTCCGATCGCCCGACCCGATTAGAGATTTCCGCGCATCACTCGCCGCTTTCATCTCTTCCTGTTTCTGCTTCTCAGCCAAGCGGCTTCGTAGCACGGCCATCGCCTTAATCCGATTCTGCTGCTGCGAACGCTCATCCTGCATCGCCACCACGATCCCCGTCGGCAAATGTGTAATCCGCACCGCTGAGTCCGTCGTATTCACACCCTGACCACCGTGTCCACCCGAACGATAAATATCAATCCTGAGATCTTCCGGCTTAATCTCTAGGTCCGTCTCGCTCGCTTCCGGTAGCACCGCCACCGTCGCCGTCGAAGTGTGGATTCGCCCCTGCGATTCCGTCACCGGCACCCGCTGCACCCGGTGCACGCCGCCCTCAAATTTCAGTTGCCCATACGGCTTCTCACCTGAGACCCGAATAATCACTTCCTTCATCCCGCCCGCTTCGTTTTCATTCTGCGAGATTAGCTCGACTTTCAGATGATGTTTCTCTGCATAGCGCACATACATCCGGTACAGCTCACCCGCAAACAGGGAAGCTTCATCACCGCCCGCCCCCGCTCGGATCTCCATAATCGCCGGCTTATCATCCGCTGGATCGTGCGGCAGTAAAATTTCTTCCAATTCCGCCTTTTTCTCCGCAATCTTCGCCGTCAACGTCTCCACGTCCGCCCGCGCCAGCTCCCCTAGCTCCGGATCCTCTGCCAGAGCCTTCGCCTCAGCGAGATTCTGCTCCGAGGTCTCGATTTCTTTTTTCAGCTCCAGGATCGTGTTTATCTCTGCTAACCTCCGCGATTTCTCCGCAAAATCACTACTCGCATACGCATCCGGCGTCGCGAGAAACGCCTCAATCTCATCTTTTTCTTCAATTATCTTCTGGAAATCTATGTTCATTTATGCTATTATATCATATATAGGACGGATTTTAAAAGTTATAATAAATAGGCTCTACCGAATCGTTGAGGTTCTTTAGCTCAGCTGGCTAGAGCGTACGATTCACATTCGTAAGGTCATTGGTTCGAGCCCAATAAGAACCACCAGGTTGAGTCTATTTATTATAACTTTTAGTTTATTTTATTCAAAACTCCAAATTTATGCTACAATAAGAACGTTACTTAGTTCGAATTAAAGCAGTGCTATTTTGCACTTATCTCAATAACAATGGCGCCATTGGGCGGCTTTGAGAAAAGTGTTTGCACTGTCTTCGAGCTAAGTAACACCCCAGTGGTGCCATTTTTGTTGGTAGACAAGTTGCATCTGGCATACCAACAATTGGTTTAGATAGGAATAAAACAATAGAATAAAAAGGAATGGCACCTCGGGGTTACCTATCACAACAATACAAAAGGAGGGCCACATGCACCTAAAATATATATCAAAGTCTAACTTTTTGAAGCATCATAGTATTCCAATATTGCTTAGTAAGCCAAAAAGTAGATATTTACGATATGTGTCTTATAGTATTCCTCTAATGTGCAGTCTGGCCCTACTTTTGTTACTTAGTAACTTATTTATAATTAGCTCAGATCCTAATGAAGCTTATGCCGAGGAAAGTATAACTACTTACGCTACAACATCCGTTAACCCTACCGCTACTCTTACTATAGAAAACTCCCATCTAGATACCATAGCATCTCCTGGTGCTGTAAATTATGTTAGTAGCAAAGTAGATGTATCCGCTAGTGATATTACTGGCTATAGTCTTATACTATCAGGACCAGAAAGTCTAAGTGGTGGTACTCCCATTACTGGCGCAGGAGGAAAGAACCCTAATGACATGGCTAATAACTCCTGGGGTTATGCCTGGACTAGTGGAGAAGCTAATGATGCTACTGCTTACAATACCTTAAGCCCTAATGGTACCAGTCTCAAAGAAACCGGTACTGGCGCTAATAGTGACACTAAAGTAACCAACTTCTCTGTTAACTTCTCCCGCCAACTTACCTTCGCCGCTAAGTTCAGCGAATCCGCCGAGAGTGGACATTATACTGCCAACGTAACCCTATCTCTCGCTGCTACACCTAGAGAAGTAGCTACTGGGTTTAACGGTATTTATGATATGCAAGATATGACTACTAGTATATGTAAATCTGCACAGAAAGGTCTCATTGGATCACTAGAAGATACTAGAGATGGTAATATCTATACTGTAGCTAAGCTTGATGATAACTGTTGGATGACTAAGGACTTAAATCTAACAAAAGAAAGTATCGAAGCCAACGGCAATTCTCCCACCCTTACTAGCGAGGATTCCAATGTAGAGAACAACTTTACAATGCCTAATAGCATAACCAAGGAGACTATTACTTCTACAGATTTTTCTGATGCTGATTATTATGCTTCACAAATCTATGCCGCTAGCATCGACGATACTGGTTGGCAACCAAGCCATGGAGCTTACTATTCCTTCACGGCCGCGACAGCCGGGAGCGGGGATGAAAGCCTAACAAGCGGAAGCGCCTCATCAGATATATGTCCAAGGGGATGGGAATTACCGACAACAAGAATGTATAAAACTTTATTTAATAGATCCGGTTTTACAAACAATCTCGCGGGCTTAGAGAAGTCATTACAATCACCGTATAATTTCTTGCTTAACGGAACAGTTCAAAGTGCCGCATTGAGAAATATTGCTAGTAATGGGTATTATTGGAGCAACGATATATATCTATCCAATACAAACAACGCAGAAGGTCCTTTTATGACCAATTCCAGATCCGAGATCTACGTAGGATCACACCCACGATACAGCGGGATCGCCATCCGTTGCATCGCTAAAGACGACGATGCTCGCACACTGAACGATATTACTACTATGCAGGAGATGACACCAAAGATTTGCGAAAATACGCCACAATATGCCATCAACCAAAAAGTCTATAAGTTGTCCGATGTCCGAGATGGCAACGAATATAATGTAACAAAGCTAGAAGATGGCCGATGCTGGATGACTGAAAATATCAGTCTTCTGGGCGAATATACGCTAACGCCCGCAGACTCCGATGTTTCTGAGATATGGACTCTTCCGTCTAGTCTGACGCCCAGCGAAATTACTGCGGAGGATTTTGCCATCCAATCCGCTCAGCGTACAATCCAGATACGGTCGACCAATACGGGGCTTACTATTCTTGGTGCGCAGCTACCGCAAACACTTGCAATATTTCCAGCGGCGATGCTATATCGAGTATTTGCCCTAAAGGATGGAAGTTACCCTCACGTTTAGAATATAAAGATCTTCTTGCAACCATTATCGCTACTGAGGAACACAGTCTGCTTGCGCAGATGACGGAACCGCCCTATAATTTCCCACTTAGCGGTTATGTACTTGAGTCTGGAAAAATTAATCCGGGCTCCATACGAAATTGGTCAAGCACTGCAGGAAGCACGACCGCATATAACCTCGGGTCTAACTCAAGTACTGGCGACGTCCAGATCGACATCTCTGCAGCACGCGCTCGCGGTTTCTCTGTCCGTTGTATCGCCTACTAACCATCAACTAAAAACTAGCTAGAGGCGGCCTCACCGCCTCTTTCACGTGCTCATCTTCCGCATAATCGCCGCTCCATGTCGGCTACCACCTTGCAAAACCATGATCTCCATATGATATAATAGTCACATACATTTTACCCGGAGGTTTTATCAAAGACATTATCGACTTCGCCGCCCTCACCCTCATCTACTTTTTCGTATTCTATCGCAAATGGCGTGCGCAGAGCCGCGATATCCTCCTCGTCAATACTCTTATGTATATCTACCTTGCCTTCGTCCTCTATTTCACTCTTATGCCGATCATCACCGCCCTTCCTTTCATCTTCAACCACCCATACATCCCGATGAGCCTCATCCCCTTTATCGACGTTACCGCTGGCCATGGCGATTTCACCCGCCAGATCATCCTCAATATCGCCATGACCATCCCCTTCGGCTTCCTCTGCCCGCTCGTCATGAATTCCCGCCCCACCTTCTGGAAAATCCTCCTCTATACTTTTATCCTCAGCCTCAGTATCGAGCTCATTCAGCCCCTCCTCCATAGCTTCCGCTCTTCTGACATTACCGATATCATCACCAACGTCCTCGGCGGCATGATCGGCTACCTATTCTATCTCATTTTCCGACCTCTAACCACTAATATCCTCACTCATCTCAACAAATCCCACCCCAATCATCACTAGTTTCCCATATATTTCAACAGGTCTCCAATAGCAACAAAAAGGGCCGGCGGTGCCGACCCGGAGGAAGGGGGTAAAATATGCCAAGATGAAGTCAGATCAGTAGTTTATGGAGAGGAGTTGAGAAATGTGGGGTAAATGCGGAGAAGTCGTACTGCCGACCGCTATCTTCTCTGATCTACTTCATCGTAGCACCATAATAGTGGGAGAGAATTAAACATCTCTCGACCGTAAAGAGCACCTTAATACTCGCAGGTATTAAAATATTCGGAAGCACAGCAATACTTCCTCTATCTACCCTTATTGTAGCACACATATTTACAAAAGTCAAGTACTTTTTTAACTTTTTCCTAAAACCCTTCGGGGATTGTAATGGCTAGCGCGAGACAAGGCGACGGCGAGTAGCGGAATGAGACGTATTCGGTATACGTTGAACGAGCAACGCAACCGTCAACGCAGTATCGCGCTAGCTATTACAATCCCGCCATATAAAAAATCCCCCGCCATAGCAGGGGATTGCGAGGTTAAGTACCGGCCGGGATCGTAGCCCCATCACCGACCGGGGCTGCCCCGACGGACGGAATCTCCTCCACCGGCGCCGCACCAGTAGCATTCGGGACAACTTCAGCGCCCGTCGGAGCCGGCTCCGCGAGAGGAGCCTCACCGCCACCGGGCTCGCCCGAGCCCACGGCCTCAGCCGGCGCACCGCCGAAGCCCTTCGGCAGCTCGATCCCCATCTTCTGCAGCATCTCCGCGGTCAGCCCCTCGGGCAACACACGCTTGCGATAACGCATCGGGATCACCGGCTGGTTGTCTTCGACGTAGCCCAGTTCCTTGATCTGGGCCAGCTTCACGCCGTACTCGTCGCCCACCGCATAGGACAGGATCATGCCTTGCCCGCTGTACAGGTCCAAGTAGGCATTCATGATCATGCCCTGCAGGATGCTGTGCGGTTCTTTGTCCCAATTTCCAGGACCCAGCTCGATCAGGACCGGCGTATCCTCCAGATCCGCCGCCGCGATCATCTGCATCAGCACGCGCTCGCCCGACATGTCCGTCGGCACTGCCCACAGCGGCGCAAACTTCAGTTCCACCGGGTCTTCTGCCGCCCAGGCCACTGGCCCGACCAGCTTGCTCCCCGGCGTGCACCAGAGCTGCGACACCAGCAGCGAACACTCGCAGTCCTCGTTCATGACGTCATCGTCATGAACGTTCCGTGCCGCCTCATGCAGCCCTTCAATCGACAGAGGATCATCCTCGTCCACCCTCAGCAGCATCGCGATCGGCGACTCTTTTACGACTTCCATTCCTGCGGGATCAAACAACAACATTTCGCTCAACCTCCAAATTGTAATAAAATGCACTAGCCACCTCTACCGAGAATAGATAGTTACTCATATTCTATCACAAATCATCATTTTTTACAATAGTTATAATATATTTATAACTATCTTGCCGCAGATTTTCGTAATTTTGTCACCTTGACTTACATGAGTTTTAGTGATAATATATAACAGACACGTATTCGCCGTTTCGGCACGTGTGATCTTTCATTTTTTAGGAGGTTGAGAACCCATGGGAAAAGTTAGTCTGTTTAGAGGCCCCGGCGCACGCGAGCTGGATCTGATTCGCTCCGTCATCGTCGACGGCACCAAAGGCGGTCGCGCCACCAGCTTTCATGTCTCCGCCGAGCCGGAGCGCATCCCCGCCGTCAACGCTATGCCCCGTCTCGCCGTCGAGCTGACCGAAGTCAGCGGCAATCCGCACCTCACCCAGCACCACCTGCGCCTCAAGGGCAAAGTCGTCAGCTACACCGGCCACCATGCCATCCTTCAGGACGGCATCGACATCACCATCCCCGGCACTGAGCTGGACATTTCCTACGCCCCGCAAGAGCGCACCGGCCACATCGACAGCGCCGAAGTCGTCAGCTGCTCCGGCGACTGCGCTCACTGCCACTGCCAGGCCCCCGACGAACAGCCCTGACGGGCCCCGGCGTCCGCCTGTGACGCCACCGTCGACATTCGACTCAAGCCCAACCAGCCCTAAAACCTCCGCGCCCGCTCATCTGAGCGGGCTTTTTTCTATCGCAATAGAGCTCAGCTACAAAGTCCGCTGGTTAATCTCCTGCACGATCTTCTGCAATATCTCCGGCAGTCGCTCCTTTTCCTCTGCCGTGAAATGCCCCAGTACAAATTCCATATCCCCCAGTCGCTTCCGTACTTCCGCATTATTCGTCCCGATCCGCAGCCGCGGAAACATCTCCGTCTTTAGCTCATGCGTCAACGATTTCAATCCATTATTACCCCCACTCGACCCATGCTCTCGATAACGAATCTTCCCGAATTCCATATCAAAATCATCACATATCACCAGCACATCTTCTGGCGCAATTTTATAATACCGTATAAAATTCGCCGCCGGCACCCCCGAATTATTATAAAAATCCTGCGGCTTTACAAAAATCCGCTCTCCGTCTTTCAGCCAAATCGCCCCGAGTTTCGGTTTCTCCCAGCCTAGTCCCTTCACTTTTGCA
The DNA here is from genome assembly GCA_948623715.1 of uncultured Candidatus Saccharibacteria bacterium. Lineage (GTDB taxonomy): Bacteria > Patescibacteriota > Saccharimonadia > Saccharimonadales > Saccharimonadaceae > Nanosyncoccus. The sequence continues at coordinate 18,370 of CAPHDI010000011.1, forward strand.
TAAAAATCCAGCGCCAAGAAGCCGAAATTATGCCGCGTAAAGTTATATTCACTACCCGGATTCCCGAGCCCAACGATCAGTTTCATATCTCCATCATAACACATCTTGACATATTTCGCGTTCAGATTTATAATTATCTCCTAAACTATCTTAGTTTCGCTCTTCCCAGTTTGATTAGTAGAGATTAAGGTAGTGAACTCTAAGGAGGGGTAAAATCATGCAAAAGTACAAAGCCTTACGCAAAGCCAACCTCGACACCCGCGAACTCCGCCTGCTTCAGGCCTACGGTCTGACCGACTGCCTGCAGCAAGTTTCCGGGATCGGACCGCGGACCTGCGAGAAGATCCAGGCCGAGCTCTCCGCCGACAGCAGCATTATCCGCGCCGCTGACGGCTATCGCTGGCTCTATGGCCTGTCGCTTGACGTCCTCGACGTCGCGCACAACGCCGCCCTGCTCCGTCAGCGCATCGGCGCCGGTGACACCTCGCTGCTCGAGGAGATGCAATATATCGAGCCCGACGACTACCGCCATTTCACGGAGTCTCTGGACGAGCTCCCGCACAAGGACCGCAGCATCCTCCTCGCCTTCGCCCGCGACGGCATGTCTGCCATCGAGATCTCCCAGAAATACCAGATCAGCCCCACCGACGCCTACAGTATCCGCAAGCGCGTCCTCGCCCGCATCCGCAATACGAAGAGCATGTCCACCGCCCTCATCGACGCCGTCTACCGGACCGATGTCCGCACCCTGCTCCCGTATCTCCGCCGCTAACTCCACTAATCACACCGCCCCTCCTCGTGAGGGGCATTTTTATTTCAGTGCCCACTTATTCATTCCTAGCGCCATTACTCGCCCTTTTATCTCTAGCATCGTCAGATTCTGACTAAATTTTGCTGCATCCAGCTCCGTCTTCTGAAGGATCTCCTCGCCCTTACTCAGCCCACTACTAATCGCCTGAAGAATCACTGTCTCCTCATCTGTATCGCCAATCAATAGCTGCATCTGCTGTCGCTTTTTCTTCTTCGGAGCAGGGAATAATAGATTCGCCACATCCTCTACCTCTAGCAGTGGCGTCGCCCCCTGTTTTATCAGCTGATTACATCCCCGCGACATCGGCCGCGTAATATCTCCCGGCACCGCAAACACCTCCCGCCCCTGTTCGAGCGCATGCGCCGCCGTATTCAGCGACCCGCTCCGCTCCGCCGCCTCGACCACAATCACCACATCCGACAGCCCCGAAATAATCCGATTTCGCTCTAGGAAGCACGTTTTCGGCTGATAAACTTTCCCCGGTACATATTCGTCTCCCACCCCTGTGCCTGCCGGCACCTCACTCATTACGCAACCGCCAGTTTTTACAATCTCCTCCGCCAACCCGACGTGCCGCTCCGGATAAATCTGATCAATCGGCGTCCCTAGGACTGCCACCGTCGTTCCGCCTGCTTCCAGCGCTCCCCGATGCGCAATACTATCGATTCCATATGCTAATCCTGACACAATCACCGCCCCACGCCGCGCCAAATCATAAGCCAGCTTTTTCGCAACCATTGCACCATATTCTGTCGGCTTGCGCGTCCCGACGATCGCCACTGTTTTCGGCCTTTTTAGGACCTCCGTCGTCAATCTCGCCGTCGCTCCAGTCATCCCTGCAGACCCCACCAAAACCCGATTTTCCGGCATTTTTCCGTAAAAATACAACATTTTAGGCATTACCGCAATAGTCGTCAACACCTCTGTAAAATCCGCCTCTTGAGGTCGAATTTCTTTGTTTTTTGAAAGAAAATGTGAAAAAAGTGTTGACATTTTTAACTCCGTGTGCTATAATGCTTATTAGTTAGAGTTACAATGCATCTGATAGCTCCAACTGTACCTAAATAAATCATAATTTCGCTATCTGGAGTTATCTCTAGCATAGCAGAAATTGCGTGCTTTTAAAACCCCTAGGGTCTACGATTTCTTCTTTTTAGGTCGTAGACTGTAAGTATTACCTCCACTTTTAGGGATCTTTTGAAGGCATAGCAATCCCTATAACCGGCGGGCCCCGTGTTTGTGTGAGGTGGGTCGCGCTCCCGGGATTCCGGGGTCGAACGACGATGTGTTATAGGGCCAGAAAGGCCTCAGGTGATGCCCACCCTTACCTGAGGCCTTTTTGGTACCTTGAAAATGTTTGCATGACATTGTTATATGAATACCTTTTCTCGGACATGAAGACTTGGCCTGTCTAGTCGCAGGAGCCGAACGAAGAAAAGTTTACTTTTCTTCTGAGGCGACGCCCGACTAAAGCAGCGACGCTGCGGCCCGGAGCGGTCCGAGAAAAGCGTATTTATGTAACAATGCCCATTGGTATAGATTTCTTTGCAATTTTACACAAAATCTCATAAAACTATTGCTTTTTTAGACAAAGTGTGCTATAATAGAAAAGTAGAGTAATCTACAGAACCTTGAGAACTTACATTTTTGAATGAGGAGGAGACCTACATCATGAAAAAATCCCTTATTGTCCTGGCTATCTGCGCCCTGCTCTGCCTGTCTCTGGCCGCCTGCGGTTCCGGCGACGGCGCCGCTGCCTCGGCCACCCCGGCCGCGACCAGCTCCGCCCCCGTCGACACCACGCCGACCGGACCGACCAGCCGCCTCTACGTCCGCCTCGCGGACAACGAGGTTACTACCTGGCTCGACACTGTCGAAGCCAAGGATGGCGACATCGTCGAGTTCCGGGTCGTGTACGAGAACTGGTCCGACCAGGACCACTGCAATGTCTGGCTACAGATGGCATTACCCGAAGGCCTGGAGTATGTCCCCGGCAGCGCCTACCTGCGCAACTGGTATCATGCCGAAGAGCCCTCAGTCCTGGCTGACGACATCGTCGGACCTGGCGTCTCCATCGAGTCCTACGGCGGAATCACTCCAGAGACTCCGGAAGGAAAGCCTGGCTCCAACGCCTTCGTCACCTTCCGCACGGTCGCGCACAATACTGGCACCGAGCCGATCAACGTGCTCGCGTTCAGCTATGTGACTTCCTATCCGGAAGGCCAGACTGGCGAGCCGATCGCCTCCGGCCTCTACCTCACCACCAACCCCAACACCGACCCGCAGCCCAGCGCTATCGCTGGCACGGTCGAGTAATCTGTAAGCTCCCACGCAACTTAATAAATTTCAAGAAAAGGAAGGTGTCCCATATGAAAATGGGTATGCGTATCAGCGACACTCCGTTGCCCACCGCCCCCATCACCAGCCCTGTCCCCGCCCCCGATCCGACCCCGACCGACGACTACAGCCGCGAGAGCATGGGTAACTCCCGTCTCGCCAGCGCCGTCATCACTATCTTCGCCTTGGTCCTGATCGGTACTATTATCTGGGCCGTCAGCGGGATCATCAAAGGCTTCAGTGCCACCACCGAGGTCAACAGCATCATCGCCGAGGCCGCCGAGATCGACTCGCGCTTCGAGCACGTTGATCAGCCGCTGACCCAGCGCACGCTGTCCGAGCTTAACTCCAAGTGGAAGAAGACTGGCCCCCTGGCCAACGTCGACGTCGAATACGGCGTCATCGACAAGGAGGGAAAATTAATTTTCCTGACCCGCCCCCGCGGCAACGCCGAGGCTGAGCTGATCTATCTGACAGATTTCTCGGTCCCGACTGGCCTCTACGAGCGCCAGTTTACGACCATGACGATCAATATCGCCGGGCAGTCCCGCTCTGCGATTCGCCTGACCAATCCCGGCGCCATCTGGCTCTGGAATACCGATGAGCAGCGCTATATCTACAGCGCCGAGCTATCCCAGAAGTATACACCCCAGCAGTAAGCCCTACCTTTTCTCGCACCGCGCCCCACTAGGGGCGCTTTTTCTTGTCACTTTTATTAAACCATTTTCCCACATTTTTCATCATTTTCATGATTTAACCATTGACATTTTGAGTATTCTATGCTACAATGGAACTAAGGAGGCCCCTCCAAATCATAAGCCCTTTTGGCCCAGCTTCGTACCTTTTAGTCTTGACTGTCCGAACTACAAAATTTTGTGAGGTGTATTATCTATGGAAAAAACTTTATCTCGCACGTCCATCTCCCTGTCCCACATCCTTTGGGTCATGATCTACGCCCTGATGATCTACCTGCCCCTTCCGCTGCTGCGAATCTGCCTGTACCGCGAGGTCTGGCAAATTTTCAACTGCACCGTCCCCAGCCTGCAGCCCCTCATCACCGCCGCCGCGGTCATCCGCGCTATTTTGACCGTCCTCTGCGCTGCCAACATGGTCCTCTGGCTTGTCGTCCTCCTGAGATATGTCATCTCCCACGACGGCAAAGCTCTCGCCCTTCTGAAAACCTTTATCGGCTTAATCTCCGCTCTCGCCGTCTTCGGCATCTTAAGCAGCCTTCTCTCCCACCTTACCGTCACCTTTCCGTTCACTATCGACCCCTCTACTCCCGTCACCCTCATGGTGCAAGCTTCTCTCTCAGATATCTTTTCTCTCGCCGGCATCATTGCCATGACCGTCTACATCCCCATCGGCATCTTCCGCACCGTCAAGACTCGCACCGCGCCCCGCTAGGGGCGCTTTTTCTTGCCTCAAAGCCTTGACACGTGTGGTATGATAATAATATATGCCTAAAAACTTAGTGATCGTCGAGTCCCCGGCCAAAGCCCACACCATCGAGAAATATCTCGGACGGGACTATCATGTCCTCGCCTCTGTCGGCCACATCCGCAAAGACACTAAAGTCGACAAGGCCACCTTTGACGTCACTTACGAAATCGACCCCGGCCATACGAAGATCATCTCCGATCTAAAAAAAGCCGCCAAAGCCGCCGATACTGTCTGGCTCGCGACCGATGAAGACCGCGAAGGCGAAGCGATTTCTTGGCATCTCATGGAAGTACTGAAGCTCCCGAAGGGCACGAAGCGCATCACTTTTCACGAAATTACTAAGCCCGCTCTCGAAGCCGCCATCCAGAACCCTCGCACCGTCGATATGGACATGGTCGCCTCTCAACAGGCCCGTCAGACTCTCGACATGCTCGTCGGTTACGACCTTTCCGGTGTCGTCCGCCGCAAAGTCCCTGGCGCTATCTCCGCTGGTCGCGTCCAGTCTCCCGCCCTCCGTCTCATTGTCGAAAGGGAACGAGAGATCAATAAGTTCGAGACCAGTCCGAAATTCAAGGTCACTGGCAAATTCCTTGATCAGGATAGTAACGAACTCACCGCCACCCTCGACCACACTTTTCCTACTGAAAAAACCGCCCAGAATTACCTAGAAAAAGTCCAGAGTGCCGATTTTACCGTCGCCGACACCACGAAGACTCCTGGTGTCCGCCGCCCAGCGCCACCATTTACCACGGCGAGTATGCAGATCGAGGCCAACTCCCGCCTCGGCTTCTCTACCAAGGCTACCATGACCGCCGCCCAGGCCCTCTATCAGGCCGGTCTTATTACTTATCACCGCACCGACAGCCTCAATCTTAGCAAGCAAGCCATCGCTATGACCGCAAAATACGTCGAGACGAATTATGGCCCGAAATATCTCAAAGTCCGGAATTTTAAGACCAAATCCGCCGGCGCTCAGGAGGCTCACGAAGCTATTCGCCCCACTCATATCGACCAAGAAGTCGCCGGCAAGAATGATTACGAGCGGAAACTCTACCGTCTCATCCGTAATCGCACTCTTGCCACCCAGATGGCCGACGCCGAAACCGAAAAAACCGTTGTAAAAATTACAACATCTTCAGAGCCTAAATACATCTTTGAGGCCAAAGGTGAAGTCATCACCTTCGATGGCTTCCTCAAGGTTACCGGTCGCACGAAGGAAGACGAACTCCCCGCCCTCTCTGCCGGCGATAAGCTGAAGCGAGAGAGTATTACCGCCCGCCAGAATTTCAGCAAACCACCCGCTCGCTACACCGAGGGTTCCCTCGTTAAGAAACTTGAAGAGCTCGGTATCGGCCGCCCGTCAACTTACGCTTCGATCATGTCCGCTATTCAGACCCGCGGTTATGTCGTCAAGGGCGAATCCGAAGGCGAGCCCCGCGAAGTCGTCGAGCTCGTCCTCGAAAAGCGTTCGATTAAGCGCAATCTCGTCACCGAGAAGACCGGCTCAACCAAGGGCAAACTCCTCCCGACCCCGATCGGGGAATTACTCGCCGGCTTCCTCGTCGATAATTTCAATAACATTGTAGACTATCAATTCACGGCTAATATCGAGGAAGACCTCGACAAGATCGCCGACCATAAACTTGAGCGCGTGAAAATGCTCCGCGATTTCTACGGCCCCTTCCAGAAGGAAGTAATTAAATCTGACGACGCGGCCCGCTACAACAACGCCAGGGAATTAGGCAAAGACCCGAAGACCGGCCTCCCGATTTACGCAAAAATCGGCCGCAACGGCGGTTTCATCCAGCTCGGCGACAACGAGAAGACTTCCGGCGAGAAGCCTCGCTTCGCCCCCCTCCCGAAGGGCAAAACCGAGAAGACCGTCACTCTCCAGGAGGCTCTCAAGCAGCTCGCTATGCCTGCTCTCCCTCGCACCCTCGGTACGACGAAGGACGGCACCGAGATCATCGCCGCCAGCGGTCCCTTCGGCCCTTATCTCAAGGGCGGTAAATATAACATCCAGATTAAAGATTACGACCCCTATACTATCGATTTCAAGACCGCCGAGAAGCTTTACCAGGCCAAGCTCGATTCGATTATCGCTGATTGGGACGAAATTATGATTATCAATGGCGCTTATGGCCCCTATGTCAAGGGCCCTGGCCGCTTCAACAATGTTAAAATTCCTAAGGATCAAGATCCTCGCAAAATTACTCTTGAGCAGGCGAAAAAGATGCTCGAAGATAAACCCGCCCGCGGAGGACGTTTCGGGCGCCGTACCGCTGCCAAAACCACAAAATCTGCCGCTAAATCGACTTCCAGAGCCGCAAAGACCACTGCAAAGGCCACGGAAACCACCCGTAAATCCACCAAATCTACCTCAAAATCGACAAAATCTACTACCAAAACCGCTTCGAAAACGCGCAAAACCTCCTCTAAGGCCTCAAAATAGCCTTCTGAGGCGCTTAAGGCTAAAACCGCCCTCATACCACGCTTTTACGCCAAATCCGCCTCATTCCCATTATCCTTATGTCTTTACACTTGACTTTTACCAAAATCTATGCTACAATGTAAGTATAGTCTAGTAATAGGCTAAGATCCTTAATGGGTTAGTCTTCTCTTTATTGTAGAAACTGTTTGCTTAATTCTAGGCAGACAATACTACAATAAAGGGGAATCATCAAATGGATGACCAGAAAAATGACCAGCTTCGCACCTTTGCCATCCGCGACGATGCCGGCTATATCGTAGACCTTCTCACCGAGACGTCCGCCAAGGAGTACCTCAAGCCCTTAGAGGACATCGTCCTCCCGCCCCCGGCCGCCGATATGCTTCTCGGCACTCATCGACCCCCTGTCACGACGGGAGGTTCGCCGGTTTACAACAAGTATCACAAGTATATCCATTGGGCCTTGTTTGGCATTGATTCACCGGTTTCGCCAGCGCCATAGTCAATCCGCCGCCGGCTACTTAGCGCCTGTCATTCACCAGTATCTCCAACAGCCCATCTACCTCCTACTAAACCCAGCACCCCGACCTCTTTCGGTCGGGGCATTTTCATGCTTTTTAGAAGTTTAAAATATTTTCCACTTTTTCCCGAAAATCTTATGGTATAATCAAAGAGTTACATAGTTTAAATTTATAAAGGACAAAATTGTTCTTCAATAGTGATGGCACTATGAGGGCCTAGTTTTGAGGAATAATCTTGTTCCAACATTTAGACTATGTAACACCCCTCGTGGTGCCATTTTTGTATTAGGCGTCCTACCTTTGCCCGTACAAAAACGCGGTGCCTCGCGGGATCATAGTAACACGCTAAAGGAGGGCATAATGCTAAAAATAAAGAAAACTAAACCTTATCATTTTAGAAAAGCGCATGACGGCGCTAGCTTGCACAGAATCTATGCAAGCAGAGTAGCATGTACTATAGCTCTTATTTGTAGCATCGTGCCAACTTTGGCGTTACTTACTTATTATAATCCCTATTCAGAAAAAGTCTCTGCCGCTAGTACAAAAACTCTTTCCGATATCACAGATATGCAGCAAATGCGTGCCTCCATCTGCGAAAACTCCACGATTGGCGAATCTAATACTCTTACCGACACGCGCGACAACTCTACTTACACCGTATCAAAACTGAATGATGGCAAATGTTGGATGACGCAAAATTTACGCATCACTAACACAGAGATTACTTCAGAAAATTCCAACACAACGGAAAACTTCATCATTCCTACTTCTTCCGCCCCCACCTTATGGCCCAATGATTCCTCTACTACACCCTATGCCTACTATGATAAAGAAACCACCAGCGCATATTACAACTGGTACGCAGCGACCGCCGGCACAGGCATTGATTCTATGTCGAGCGGAGATACAACTTCTAGTATTTGCCCAAAAGGCTGGCGCTTGCCAAAATCCGGTACCGGAGTCGGTACAAACGATTTTGCCAACGTAAGCGGAATCTCAACAAGCACTAACATTACTGCAGGTACAAACTATTGGAGTAAAGCAAAGGCTCCATCTTTCACAAACAGCACCCTAATTGTAAACAATAGTACCTGGCTGGCCGCTGGCTATGTTCGTGCAGGCAATGGTTCTGGGTCAATCGATACGTTTGGCTCCACAGGCTACTATTGGTCCAGCACTGCCGACAGACAATCCTATGCATACTATTTCCTCTTCTTCAATAACAGCTTATATCCTGCCGACAGCAATAGCCGGTCCTCTGGCTACTCCATTCGCTGTATTTCTGCAGATCTCGCTGACGACGAGCCAGATTTTACCGACCCATACGACCAGAAGGACGTCGACGTCATCGCCATCGTTGTCCCGCCCGTCATCTCTATTAATGCCACCTCCGGCATGAATAAAGAAGTCGATCCCAACCTAGTTGCCAAAGGAGAAATCTCCGCCACTATTTCTGCTAATACTACTTATTCTGTCCAACTCAGTGCTGATAAAACTTCTCTCACTAATTCCGTATCTTCCGACGAACCAACTTCCACTAACTCCATCCCCGCTTCCTCCAGTGTCCAAGCTAAGACTAATGCCTGGGGCATACTCAATTCCGATAATACTACCTACTCAGCAATAACTTCCACACCAACTACCTACTATAATACTGAATCATCAAATGAAGACTCCTCCAGAACTCATACCTTCACCCTCGGCGTCTCCATCTCTCCTACTCTTCCTGCTGGAGAATATTCTACGACCGTAACTATTACTGCAGTGAATAACTAAAAGTGACAGATTTGTAGAAAATTCTACAATTTTTGCGAAAATACTAGCATCAATCGCGTTAATGGTTTATAATTAGAGTAGGTTTACAAATCGCATTAGCGGTCCATAATTAAAAGATAAGTCAGTCCTTGGTAATGTTAATAACGACGACATTACCAGGACTACTTTTTTGTTCTTGCTGTTTGGTCTGCTCGCGATCACGCAAAAGTCCAACCAGCTCTAAAAGTAGCTGCAGGAACATACTAACCTTTCCGCCTAATCTAACTCCGCACCCTACCGAATTAAATACTGGCAATCTGCCACTCTACCTCCAGCCTAGCATATTTTTATCCAAAAGTACAAACACTAGCACGATACAAAGTCCGCTCGCACCCAACTCAACTAATATAATAATATGTTACAATAACACAACCAAATCTCCATTTCTTCTAATTTTCCCGCCCCTCTATAATTCTTATGTTTAATTCAAAATTATTCCACTTCAGCTAAAAAATCCGCCCAAAAACGTCAAAATTACAACCTAAAAATCCTCATTTTCACACGAAAAGTGGTATAATAAATTCTAGAAGATTAAAAAATCAGCAAAAAATCAAATTTTCTGTTGACAGCATTCATAAATTATGCTATCATAAGTTAAATGTAATATTAAATTTATAAGTTCGGGGTGGGGAACGAAGGGAACCTGATGGACCAAAACGCCAGCATTATAGAAAACGCCATTTCGGGTAGCTTGAATATTATCGAGCAGGATCGCGAACGCGAAATCATCTCCCGACGCTTCGGCTTGACCGGGCAGAGAGAGACCCTCGAGCAGATCGGCGAATTACTAAACATTACGCGCGAACGTGTACGCCAGCTTGAAAAGGCTATCTTAGTTCGCCTGCGTATTGGCGCTGAGGAAGGTCAGATCACCGAGTTGCCTGCCGCTGAGAAGCTCATCATCCGCAATCTCACCGAGCTTGGTCGCGTCGCCCGCACTTCCGCCCTCGCCGAGCAAATTTACGGCCGTCCTACGACTCCCGCCGAAAACGCCCGGCTCGTTTTTATAAGTGCCATCTCCAATAATCTCACTTCGATCGACGAGAATGATTCTTACTACTCTGCCATCGGTATCGCCGAGTACGGCGATGTCCAGACTATCCACGAGCGCGTCGACGAAGTCGTCTCTGCCATTCGCAAGAATAAGGAGCCGATGACCATCGAGCAGCTCGATGCCGTCCTCGATTACGAGCATCCGAATTACATCCGCGCTATCGCCTCAATCTCTAAGCAGCTTGCTTCACTCAATGGCCTCTGGGGTCTGACAAAGTGGCCGACCGTCAATCCTCGCAACATCCGCGATAAGATCTTCGTCGTCCTCGAAGCGAAGAAGGAACCGATGCACTTTTCTGACATCGCGAAGGCTATCTCTGCTTCTGATTTTCGCCGTAAAAATGTCACCATTCAAGCGATTCACAACGAACTCATTAAAGATTCTCGCTTCGTCCTGATCGGTCGCGGCATCTATGCCCTGAATACCTGGGGCTACGCAAAGGGAACTGTCGCCGATATTATTACGAAAGTCCTGAAAGACGCCGGCGAACCACTCACCCGCGAGGAAATCGTCAAACGCGTCCTTCACGCTCGCAAGGTCAAGGAGACTACCGTCCTCCTCAACCTCCAGAATAAAGATCTCTTCACCAAAGTCGGCAAAGATTCTTACAAACTTGCTGAGTAAAAAAGATAAAAAACAGTTAGTAGCATTGCCACGTAAATACCTTTTCTTGGACATAAAGACTTGGCCTGAGCGGCCCGGAGCGGTCCAAGAAAAGCGTATTTATGCGACAATGCTCATGCCTAATTTAATTTTCTATGTTATAATAAAACTATTATGCTTGCACAAATTGTCCATTTCATTCTGCAACCTTTTGTCTGGATCCCCATCGTCGGGATTCTCGGAGTTTTGAGCTACCTTAATTATAAAAAGCTAAACCGTCTTAAAGTCCTCAATGTCGACTCCGTCCTCCTCATGCTCGAGATCCCCCGTGCTAACGACAAAAAAGAACTCGCTGCCGAGCAGCTTTTCGCTAGCCTTCACGGTATTCTCCGCGACGCTGATGAGCTCCGTCATTCCGGTGGAGTTCAGGAGCATCTCAGCTTCGAAATTGTCTCAACTAGCGGCCAGATTCGCTTCTACGTCTGGGTCCCGAAAATTCTCCAGAGTTTCGTCGAGGGGCAGATTTACGCCCAATACCCCACTGTCCAGATTTATAAAATGAACGAGGATTACGTCGACGATCGTGAGAAATATCCCGTCGTCTACTCCGCCGAGCTCACTCTTACCGAAAACGAAGCTCTCCCAATCAAAACTTTCGACACTTTCGAAGTCGACCCACTCGCCGGTATCACTGGGACTCTCGCGAAACTTAACCCTGACGCCTCCGAAGAGCTCTGGATCCAGATTCTCACCCGCCCTATCCCTGACGACTGGCACAAGGAAACCACTGACAAATGGGTCAAAAAAGTCAAATCCGGCAAAAAGGGCGGCTTCATCGACTGGGTCTGGGTCGGTCAAGCCTTCGGTGCTTTCTTCCAGCCTCCCACTGGCGGCACGAAAGACGACGCGAAGCCCGAACTCTCCGAACGTGATAAAACCCGCATCGCCAAAGCCGAGGAAAAGGCTACTAAGCTCGGCTACGAGGTGAAGATTCGCCTTGCCTACCTCGGCCAAGATTCCACCAATGCGAAGCTCAATATGCAGGCCCTTGTCGGTACCTTTAAGCAATACAACTCCACTAATCTTAACGGCTTCAAGCTCACTGGCGGCAGTTTCAAGCCCGAGGATCTCGACCTATACAAGATGCGTCAATTCGCCAATCACGGATTCATCCTCAATATTTCCGAGCTCGCCTCCGTCTATCATCTCCCACATACTTCCGTCGAGACTCCAAATATCGTCTGGGCCACTTCGAAGACCGCCGAGCCGCCCGCCACTCTTCCTCTCATCACCGGCAACCCTGCCCATGATGAGAACATTTCCGCCTTCGGGCTGACGAATTTCCGCGGTATCAATCATCAATTCGGCATGCTTCGCCGCGACCGCTCTCGTCACGTTTATATCATCGGTCAGACTGGTGCTGGTAAATCCGGTATGCTTGAGCTTTTCGCGCTCTCTGATGTTTTCTACAATCAAGGCTACTGTATTATCGACCCGCACGGTGATTTCGCCGTCAATAATCTTCGCTTCGTCCCCGAGAGCCGTATTAAAGATGTCATCTATTTCAACCCCGCCGACACCGCTTACCCTGTCGCTTTCAACCCTCTCGAAGTTAGCGACCCTAGCCGTAAGCCTAATGTCTGTTCCGAAGTTATCGGCGTGCTTAAGCGTATGTTCGGCGATTCCTGGGGTCCGCGCCTTGAGCATATCCTCCGCCATACTATCCTTGCTCTTCTTGACCGCCCCGAGACTACCCTTCTTGACATCTCTCGCCTCCTCACCGACAAAGATTTCCGCAAAGAAACTCTCGATTACTGTACTGACGTTACCGTCCTTCAATTCTGGAAGCACGAATTCGGCCAGTGGAATGAGAAGCAGGTCAACGAGTCCATCGCCCCAGTACTAAACAAGGTCGGCGCCTTCACCGCTAACCCGATCATCCGTAATATTATCGGTCAGCCGAAGTCCAGCTTCGACGTCCGTAAAATCATGGACGAGGGTAAAATCCTCGTCGTCAATCTCAGTAAAGGTCTCATCGGCGAAGATAACGCCGGTATTCTCGGCGCCTTCCTCGTCACAAAAGTGCAGCTCGCCGCCATGTCCCGCTCTGATATTGCTGACGTCGCCGATCGTCGCCCCTTCTACCTCTATGTCGACGAGTTCCAAAACTTCGCCACCGACTCCTTCGCTGTCATCCTCTCCGAGGCCCGCAAATACGGCCTCAACCTCACCGTCGCCAACCAATACATCTCCCAGATGACCGATTCCGTCCGCGACGCCGTCTTCGGCAACGTCGGTACTACTATCTCTTTCCGCGTTTCCGCCGACGACGCCCCCATCCTCTCCAAACAGTTTGAGCCCACCTTCGACGCTTCCGACCTCCTCCAGATGGGCAACCGCCACTTCGTCATCTCTATGATTATCAACGGCGAAAAAGTCCCCGCCTTCTCCGCTACTACACTGTCTCTCCCTACCACTCCGAAAGACAATTTTGACCAAATCGTCGAATCTTCCCGCCGTAATTACGCCCGCAGCCGCACCGAAGTCGAAGCCGAAATCCGCGAAACCATCGAACAATCTGACAAATACAAAAAAGAGTTATCTGACAGTGGTCGCATCGCCAACGAGCAGATCAGTAATAGTTACACTACTCGCGAATACGGCAGGGAATCAAGCTATTCTGATTCAGAAAACCGAACAAAACCGGAACAGAAGCCGTTTTCTGCCCGCGAGGGAAGCAAAAAACCCGCCTTTCAGTTCGTTCCCAACCCCCAAAGCGACTTCCGTAAAATGAAATTATCGCCCAATAGCGCCGAGGGGAAGGACCGCCCCTCACTAAAAGACCTTGGCGCCCTCGTCAAAGAGCGCGAAGGGAAGCAGGATTCCCGCGAAAATGCCCGAACAAACTCCGAACAGAAACCCAATCCTTCCGTAGGGAAGCAACAGACGTCTAATTCCCCATCTAAGCGCCCAGAAGCCTCAAAACAGCCCTCTGCACCCAAACCGCAGTCAGACCAAGGGAATCGCCAAAAGTCGCCAGAATCGCCTAAAAATAGCCTTAAAGGTGAAAAAGCTCCTACACCAGTGGCAAAAACTGCCAATTCCGCACCCAAGTCCACACCTCAATCATCCTCGAAACCCTCTGATAAGCGCCCAGAGAAGCCCGCTACTGCCCCGAAAACCGCCTCTAGCGACACTCCACGCGATCCTTATGCTATCATTGCACGTGAAGCCGCCCGCCGTGCTGAGTCGAAATTCATCGGCCGTCTCGCCGACCCAAAACTTAAATCCACCGGCAAAACCGCCCTCAAGGCCATCTCGAAGAAGTCTAAATAAAAAGGGAAGAAAATGGCTAAAAGAGTCTCAAAAGCTACCACTGCCCACAAAAAACCATTCCAAAAAACGCGTACAGAAACTAAATCGACCAAATACACAACACAATCTACCGCACAACAACGGCCAGATAATAATCCGACAAATAGTGCAGATGCCATCAAAAAGAAGCTACGGCTAACAACGGCGCTAGGTTTTCTGACGCCCGTTGCAGCCCTCATACTCATCGGTTTACCAATTTTATTTTAGCCATCCAATACACCCAACAGACACATGCTGCCTTTGTCATTGGCTACTTACTAACGTACCCGATCATGGAATTAGTAGGTTTATAGCATTCTCACCGTTTATTCTAGCCTGGCTTACCATTGTTTACTACATAATGTACACGATGATCACCGCGAAAACCCCGTTCTAAGCTATTTTTTACATTCTCTGCTTCTCTGTTTCACCCGAACAAAATCCGAACTGAAAAGTCTACTTAGCTTACGGATGGAACTTATAGCTGCAATCATCAGTTCCAAGCTTTAGCGATAAAGCATCTAACAACCAGGAGGACTACGACAGGCCGCAAACATTACATTACACCCGCCATAAAAACAAATACAGCCGCGAAAACCCAAAACCAGTCCAAAATGGGCCGAGGGAAGACGTATAAACACTCGTCTTTTCCATAGATTTCAAATGTCGCACAATACATATTTTACGACATTACATATGGAGTTACAGGGGTGAACCTAGCCTAGCCCAGCCCGCTCGACCGCCACCCCTGTAGCTAGCTTTTTAATTTCACAAATTCCCTATTTCCCTCTTTTTTATTTTTAAAAAACTTCCCAGACCAGCCGCGTCCAGCCTCACCTTGATCATTATTCTAAAACCACCCCTCCGCACCTACCGAACAAATACCGAACTAAACGAGAACTAAAATCGTCTCGCTTATCCCTTAATCGGCCTCATTTTCAGAGATGTCCTCAGCCAGATCCTCTGAGGTAACCCCCTCAATAATCGGCTCATCTACTACCGCCTCCGCCATAGCCACCCCTCCGTCTTCATTATTTATATCCCCCTCAATATCCGCCTCGCTACCATCTGCATCCTTACTAAGCTCACCATTCGACTCACTAGCTGCCTTCTCCTCTACAATCTTCTCGATCGCCTCAGCAGACTTTTTCTCATCATCCTTTTCCTTTTCCTCCTCGACCACCTCGATCTTCACCGACACGATCCCGCTCGCCATCAAACCCACGATAAACAGCGCCAGCACCCCAATCATCACGAGTAGCGCCACCGCTGGCGGTATCACTCCAAAAATCCTGCCTGCATCAACAAGAGTCCGCCCCTGCGTAGCCAAAATCCGGCCAAAGCCCTCCACGCCATCCGGCCCCACCTGTCCAAAAATCCCCAATACAAAATTCCCTAAGTTTCCTATTTCCATAACTTCATTGTACCATACTTCCCCTCTATCCGTCGAATTTCACCCCTGTAATTCCCTCTTTTTCGTAATTCCCTCTCCTGTACTTGACATATTAAAGAGAATATTACAAAACACAAAAATTCCATCATCTCCTATCCCCCCAGCTTGACAATTACAGAAAATAATTATAAAATATTAAATTTCTTCCCTGTTCTACCATAATCTGCTATAATAAGCCCATGAAGCCTCCCCGCAAAACTACAAAACGTACCAACGACCCTAGCATTCCGACAAAAATAGGTCTACTCCTCGCCTGGGCGGTCATTCTTTTTGTGCTCGTCCGTACTTTTCTTCAAAACCTTCCTTCCCTTGACGATCTCCTGAGCGACGCCGTCTTCGGAGTTATCCTCTATCTCATCATCGTTGTTTTTTGGCTTTCCGCCCCTTTCATGTATCTAATCGGCTCCTCCCATGCTAAGCGCCGTGTCCGCCGAGAAACCGCCGCCATCCAAGATACCAACCCTTACCGCTATTACAAAGAACTCCCGAATGCTTTCGGTATCGGCGTCACTTCCCTACTCTTCGACTCCACCCTTGAAAACGAGAAGGACATCGTCGCCGCCCTCCTTGACCTCTGTGCTCAAAATTATCTTCGCCTTTCGAAACATAGCGACCATTATGTTATCCGTCTCCTACCCGTCCCTGACAAACCTCCTCTCTCCAACGAAGCCTATCTCCTCAGTCTTATCCGCAAAAATCGCCTTCAACATATCGACTATCAACGGTGGTATGACCTCTGTCTCGCCGACGGCATCAATCTCGGCCTTTACCAACCCACACAGCTGCCCGATCCAAACAAACGTCCCCGTAAGACTTCCTTCTCTCGCACTACGAAGATTTTCCTTACTATTGCCGTCATCATCGGTGTTATCGGCGTTATCTTCTTTTCCGCTTTCAACCCCCTGTTCGCCGGTACCGGCCTCCCCTACAGCTACCTTTTTGCCATGATTCGCATTCCATTTTTCCTCCTTGTTGCTTCGCCCGTTATTGCCCGCCTCTTCTCTGTCATTTATGATTTTCTCCAGATTGGCAAGACCTACACCGCCATCAGTTATAAAAACACTCTCGAAAAGCATCTCACTAAAACCGAAAAAGGCATCGCCGAGCTCCAAAAGCTCTATGCTTTTAAAAATTTCCTCGCCCAGTTTAGCACTTTTGTCGACAAGGATCCCGAAGCTGTCATTCTCTGGGACCGCTATCTCTCCTATGCTCAAGTCTTCGGCCTCTCCGACGAGCTCATGAAATCTGGCTATCACCAACTCATCGACAATGCCGCCTTTCAGATTGATAATATTGACAACATCACTCTTTCCGACCTTGCTCTCAGCCAAACTAACGAAAATGCTCCCAACCAAGCCGCATAGACCGACTGAGAGCACCTTCGCCAGACTATAGATCCTAGTTATTCACCGCGGTAATAGTAACAGTAGTAGAATATTCTCCAGCAGGAAGTGTAGGAGAGATAGACACTCCGATACTAAACGTATGTTTAGTAGATTGTTCAGTATCATTATATTCTTCTGTATTATAGTAAGTAGTAGGATTAGTAGTAATAGCAGAATAAGTAGTATTATCTTGGTTTAGTATACCCCAGGCATTAGCCCTTGGAGCGACATTGGAGGAGGCAGGGATGGAGTTAGTATTAGTTATTTCTGTCTCTTCTGGGTTTTGAGAATTAGTAAGTGATGTTTTATTAGCACTTAGTT
>CAPHDI010000012.1 GCA_948623715.1 uncultured Candidatus Saccharibacteria bacterium
AACTAGTATATGTAAAACTGCACAGAAAGATCTCATTGGATCACTAGAAGATACTAGAGACGGTAATATCTATACCGTAGCTAAGCTCGATGATGATAACTGTTGGATGACCAGGAACTTATCTCTTGCTCTATGGGATGAAGAAAACAACCAACCCATTACATTAACTCCTGAAGACTCTAATGTGCAGGAAGAGTGGGTGAGTACGACAGGTTCGGGCGATATGGTTTCATGGGGGAATGGTACTTGTTCTGAATCCGAGCAATGCAACATGGTAAATTATTATAATGGTTCGAGCACTGATTCATGGGTGCCAGAGCTTGGCTATTATTACACGTTAGGTGCAGCTACGGCGGGTCAGTCGTCGCAGGTTGCTGACGGCGGTACGGCTACGCAAGATATTTGTCCAAAAGGCTGGACGCTTCCTATGAAGGTCGATTATGATTTACTATTGTTGTCGATTGGGGTCGATACTAGTACGAAGAACGTGGAAAATGTAGATAAGTTAATGTCTTCGCCATATAATTTCCTGGCTAATGGGCAGATAGCGGGACCGAGTCTGGGTTCAATAGGTTTTATGGGGAGGTATCATTCTCGAAGTATCCAGTCGAGTACGCAGACGTATGCGCTGTATTTCCTTTTATCTGACGGCAATATAAACACTGGTGGTAGCTATCGCAGTATTGGAAGAGGGGTTCGTTGTGTTGCTAAGGACGACCGCACCCTCTCCGACATCTCCACCATGCAGGAAATGGCTCCACAGGTCTGCGAAAGCACTCCCGTCGGCGCTACGCAATATTCTCTGAAAGACACTCGTGACGGTAAAACTTATACTGTAGCGAAACATGAAGACGGAAAATGTTGGATGACTTCTAACCTCGCACTAGCGCTCTATGACGAAGAAAACAATCAAGCCGTAACTTTAATCTCAGATGATTCTAATGTATTAACTGAATGGCAAAGTACGACCGGCCCCAGCGAGATCGTAAAAGGTCTCACTTGTACGGCGAGCGATACGAAAGACTGTAACATAGTTATGTATTATGACGGCTCCGAAACGGATGAATGGAAAGAAGAATACGGTTACTACTATACCTGGAACGCCGCAACAGCCGGGACTGGAGCGGAAATTAGTACCAGTAAAGATGCAAAATTTGATATTTGCCCGAAAGGTTGGCATCTAGTGCGACGGAGTGAATTTCAGAATCTCTGGGCTGCCGCAGATATTACAGATGATGCAGCCGGAGCAGAGAAACTATTAAGCATGCCATACGGCTTCGCAACAGGAGGGGTGATCGATAATGGCGGATCTGTCGTCGGCGCAAACAGGGCCGTACTGAGTGCAGGGACATCAGTCGGTCCCAACCAAGCTTCGGATTTTGCGATATCTATTCCTCCTTACATC
This sequence comes from uncultured Candidatus Saccharibacteria bacterium, assembly GCA_948623715.1. Classification (GTDB taxonomy): domain Bacteria; phylum Patescibacteriota; class Saccharimonadia; order Saccharimonadales; family Saccharimonadaceae; genus Nanosyncoccus. Next base: position 1,406 of record CAPHDI010000012.1, read on the forward strand.
TATAATGGTGAGACGCTCTATAGATGGACAGGTAGCACTTCGCGCGCGCACGAAAAAGCCATCCGCTGCATCGCCTACTAATCCCGCGTCCTCGCCACGAAACTCGCTACAACTTTCCGCTACCAGTTCCTCTGCACAATTCTCCCGCGTAAACCCAAAAACTCCACAAAACTCTTGCCAAATCCGCTTTTGTTTAGTAATATATAAGTATATAAGGTCAAATAACAGAAACTAAAAGGATTACAAAAAATGGAAAAAACTATTCGAAAGCTTTTCGTCGTCGGATGTTTGCTAACGGCGATGGGTGTCTCGCTCACTGCCACTTCTAGTCACGCCGTCACGACGACCGGTTCTGCCGCTTCTACTACCGGCGCTAGCGCCACTTCTAAATTCTCCCTCACTGTCGACAAGGCCATCGTCCTGAGTAGCGTCACTAGTCCGACCGTCACCGCTACTTCAGCCAGCGTCGCGCCAGGGAAGATTTCCGCCACTGTTCAGTCGAATACTGGTTTCCGCATCTCTCTTTCCGCTGCTACTCCTGCGCTGACTTCCGGTAGCGACACCATCCCCGCCTCCAGTACTGTCGTCGCGGGCACTAGTGGATGGGGTGTCCAGAAGTCCGGCTCTACTGCTTATACCGCGCTCACCACTTCTCCTGTCGAATTTTACAGCCAGACTACTTCAAAGCCTACTGCTGGCGCTGTCGACATTAACTTCGGCGTCGCCGTGTCGAAAGTCCAAGCTCCTGGCACCTATTCCACTACCGTCACTGTAACCGCCGCTAATATCTAGAAGAGAGATGTTGAAAAAAGTTTTCCTGTTATTGACTATGATCTTTGGGTTGAGCCTCCTGGCTCAGCCCACCTCGGCCTATAATGCCGAGGATTTTTCCATTATGCTCTATCCGAGCTCCCAGACTCTCGCCCTCTTCCCGAATACCTCTGTCGACGGCTCGGTAAACATTGTTAACACCGGTAAAATTCCCATCGATTTCACCGTTCATGCTACGCCGTTCCAGGTTAATAGCGAGGACTACTCGCCCGACTATGAGTTAGTTAATCGCTATACTGCTCTCGCTAGCTGGGTACAGTTTGCTGAGACAGATTATCATGCTGAGCCCGGCGAGACCGTCGAGGTGAAATTTCATATCGACGTCCCCGAAGATGCTGTTGGCGGTGGCCAATACGCTGCGATTATGGCTTATACCGAGGATAGTGCCGACCCCGACGCCACCGTGAAGACTGCCTCTCAGATCGCCGCGATCCTCTATGGTCGCGTTGGCGGTGCTGATATTAAGGCTGAAGGCGAAATCGTCGAGCAGACTATCCCCGGCTTCCTCTTTGACGGCCCGCTCGAAATCACCGAGACCGCCTATAATACCGGCAATGTTGATTTTACCGTCTATCACGCTGTGACGATTACCGACTTTTTCTCCGGCGAAGAAATCATGAACGCTAATACGACGAACTCCGAAGGCGCCGTCATCGGTTCGAACAATTCCATCGTCCTCCCCGGCACTTCTCGCACCGATAAAATCATCTGGGGGGCTACGCCGAAGATTGGCATTTACCGTGTCCATCAAAAGATTCTCATTCTCGAAGAAGAAATCAACACCGAGCAGATCGTCATCTTCTGTCCGCCTTGGCTGATTCTCGCCCTCGCCGGTCTCCTCTTCCTACTTATTCTTTGGATTATTCTCGCTGTGCGCCATCACCGCCGCAAAGCCCCACAAGTTTTCTAAAATTTCTTCGATAAACCTTAAATTTTCTATTGTACTTTCTCCTAACTTTGTTATAATAATAAATGATAAGGTAATGTTTTATTTATTTTAATAACAAATAGGAGTAACAAAATGAAAACCCAACTTAAGCTCGGCTTAATCGCCGGGAGTATCTTGACAAGCTTTGCGTCATTGGTCCCGCTGACGACTTATGCCGTTACGAAAAATTCGACCGTCACCGTCACGGTTAACCCGACGATTACGCTCGATTCCGCGACAAACGCATCCCTTACTGCTGACAGTACTAAAGTCGTCACGACGACTTTTAATGCCAAGGTCACTACTAACAAGGGCTATACGATCTCTCTGCATGCTCCGACGAGCACTGCTTTGACCGCCACCGGTACTAGCGACACTATCCCCGCTTCAGCCACGCCTACTGCCGGCACGAATGGTTGGGGAGTTAAGAAGAAGACCAGCGCGACTGCCGACGCTACGAGCTACACCGCAATCACGACTTCCGCCGTTCCGTTCTATACCGCTACGACTGGTACTGCTGCCGCTGGTGCTACTACGACCTTTACCGTTGGCGTTGCTATCGCTCCGACCCTTACCGCTGGAAGCTACTCGACGACGCTCACTGTCACTGCCGCAAATAGTTAATTAATATAAGGAGAAATAATGTTCAAAAAATTCTGTACCATCATCGCAACCATCTTAAGTATAGGATTTTTCTGGACCCCCTCCACCTTCGCGCTCGAGGCTGGTGACGTCGTCATGTCGCTGAATCCCTCCGAGCGCGATCTTGAGCTTGAGCCTGGTGAGACTTACGAGAGCAATGTCGGTGTTTCGAATGTCGGCCGTCTCCCTTTCGACGTCCACGCTTCCGTTTCTCCGTACTACGTTAGTGGCGATAATTACGAGCCTGATTTCGCTAGTGAAAGCTCCTATACGAAGCTTCACAACTGGATCAAGCTCGAAAAGGATACCTACCATCTCGAACCCGGTGAGACCGTGAAAGTTAATTTCACCGTCACTGTCCCCGAAGGTGTCGCTGGTGGTGGCCAATACGCTGCAATTATGCTCCTCAGTGATAGCGGTGTTGAAGAAGAAGCCGCCGTCAAGGTCCAGGGCCAGCTCGCTGCAATCATCTACGGCCACGTCAATGGCGGCGAAATGGTTAAGTCTGGCGAGCTCGTCGCCCACTCCCTCCCTGGTTTTATGTTTAATGATAAGTTTGCCGTCTCCCAGACCGTGAAAAACACCGGCAACGTTGATTTCCGCGTCAAGCAGACGATGACCGTTACTGATTTCTTCAGCAATCGCGAAGTCGTCAATGCCGACTCCGTCAGTAGCGACGGTCAAATGATAGGCTACAATATCTCTTCCGTACTCCCCGGCACCTCCCGTACTGGTATTCTCACCTGGACTGACGCCCCGAAGCTCGGCCTCTTCAATGTTAAGCAGACTATAGCTTTCCTCGACCAGGAATACGAGTACAGTCAGCTCGTCTTCATCTGCCCGATCTGGCTGATCGTCCTCGTCGTCGCGCTCATTATCGCTCTCATTGTCTGGATCATCTTCAAGATTAAGAATCGTGGTCGCCGCAGCGCCGATCGTCCGCAAGTTTACTAAATAAAGTTCTTGCTTTTTCGCTCAAGTTTGCTAAAATAGAAACATAAAGGTAATGTATAAATAAACACTCGATAGGAGAGTCACAAACATGAAAAACCAAGTCAAAGTTGCATTGTTAGCAGGTGGGGTCTTGGTGAGTCTCGCCTCCTTCATTCCTCTTACTACTTATGCTGTCGACAACCCTGCCGACGTCACTATTACCGCCGTAGTTAATCCCGCCATTACGCTCGACGCCGCCGAAGGCTTCTCCGTCAAGGGCGACTCCGGTGAAATCCTCACTGGCAAGGTCAAGGCTACCGTCCGCTCTAATACGAAATACACTGTTTCTTTCAAGACTGCTACGTCTGAGACTAGCATGACCGCCGAGGATTCTCCTGAAGTCATTCCTGCCAGTGCCGATGTCCGCAAGAATAACGATGCTTGGGCGATCCGCTCGAAGCTCGCCGATGGTACTGATAGTGATTATGTTGCTATTGATAGCGTAGGGAAGACCCTTTTCACTTCCAATGGCACTAATGACGGCACTAACCCTCTCCAGTTTGAAGTTGGTATTTCCACCCATCAGAGTATTACTGCCGGTAGCTATTCCGTTGATCTGACCGTTACCGCTGCTGCTGCCGCTCCCTAGTTTCTCCTCAATAATTTATATCGAAAAGCAAGATTCTTAAGGTTATTTTAAGTTTTGCCGTAATTTCCCGGTAAAATAGCCATAAAAGTCTTGCTTTTTTGGTGAAAGTGTGCTATAATGAAAAGATATGGGCGAAGGCCTTTAGCCGACGTCAAGTTTTGCAAGCATAAGCCTCACCGTCTTAGGAGGCAAGATAGAAAGATTTATATGGTAGATAAAATTCGCAACGTCGCTATTATCGCTCACGTCGACCACGGTAAGACTACTCTCGTCGACGGCCTTTTAAAACAGTCTCATACTTTTCGTGACAATCAGGCCGAAATGTCCCAGACTCTCATCATGGACTCTATGGATCAGGAGCATGAGCGGGGAATTACCATCACCGCGAAGCAAACCTCGGTCTATTACGGTGATTATAAGATTAACATTATCGACACCCCGGGCCACGCTGACTTCTCTGGCGAAGTTGAGCGCACTCTGAATATGGCCGACGGCGTCCTCCTCATTGTCGACGCTCAGGAAGGCCCGATGCCTCAGACGAAGTTCGTCCTCCAGAAAGCTCTCTCCCTCCACCTGAAGCCGGTTGTTATTATCAACAAAATTGACAAGCCCGCCGCCCGCATCGACGAGGTTAAAGATGAGATTTCCGACCTCTTCCTTGAGCTTGCCACTGATGAGTCGCAGCTCAACTACCCGATTTACTACGCCATCGCTCGCGACGGCAAGGCTGGCAAGACTACGGATCTTGATGACGATCTTCACGTGATTTTTGAATCCATTATCAATGACATTCCCGCCCCGAAGATTGACGAAGACGCTTCGAAGGGCACTCAGCTCCTCGTCGCTGCCCTCACCGCCGATAATTACCTCGGGAAATACGCCATCGGTAAGATCTTCCGCGGGAAACTTAAGCACGGTGAGACCGTAAAAGTTCTCCATGATGGCGCCGCCTCAACCGCCAAGATCGACAAGATCTTCACCTACAAAGGCCTCGGCAAGGAAGAAGTCACAGAAGCTAGCGCTGGCGACATTGTCGCAATCTCCGGCATCGCTCAGGCTAATATTGGTGACACTATCGCCACCGGCGACAATCCTGAGGCTCTTCCGACTATCGAGCTCGAAGCTCCGACCCTTAGTATCTATATCGGTCCGAACACCTCCCCGCTCAAGGGTCAGGAGGGCGAGTTTACCACTTCTCGTCAGATTGCCGAGCGTCTTGAGCGCGAGCTAGAGACGAATATTGCCCTTAAGATCGTCCCTGATGGTCTCGGCTATAAGGTTTCTGGCCGTGGTGAGCTACACCTCTCGGTCTTGATTGAGACTATGCGCCGCGAAGGCTACGAGCTAGAGACTGGCCGCCCTGAGGTTGTCTATAAGGAAATTGATGGCAAGAAGTGCGAACCGGTCGAAGAACTTATCATCGAAGTCGAGCCAGAGTTTGTCGGCGCCGTCAGCCAAGAGCTTGGTGTCCGCCGCGCCGAGCTCGTCTCCCAGGAGCTCACTAGCTCCGGTAGCACTCGCTTCACTTATCGCATCACCACCGCCGCATTGATCGGCCTCCGTAATAATCTCCTCACCGCCACGAAGGGTACCGCTATTATGTCCTCTCTCCCCGCCGGCTATCGTCCAGTCGAGGGCAAGTATAAGCCCGAGCGTAATGGCGCTCTGATCGCCTTCGAGCCAGGTACTAGTACCGCTTATGCTCTCGACGCCGCCCAGGCTCGCGGCACCCTCTTCATCCCGCCACAGGTCCCCGTCTATCAGGGCATGATTGTCGGCCTTAGTAATAAGAAGGAAGACATCGACATCAACGTCTGTAAGGAGAAACAGCTTACAAACATGCGCACTCACGCTAGCGACGGCGCGATTCAGCTCACGCCGCACACGCAATATTCGCTTGAGCAATGTATCGACTTCCTCCTTGACGATGAGCTTCTCGAAGTCACCCCGAAATCCCTCCGCCTCCGCAAGCGCCAGCTTGACCCGATCAAGCGCAAACGGGAAGCGCGGTAAAACTATTATTACTACATAAATACTTTTTCTCGGACATGAAGACTTGGCCTGAGCGGCCCGGAGCGGTCCGAGAAAAGCGTGTTTATGTAGTAATAACGGGGACCGATTAATCTTGACTTTAGAGTCTTAGCGTGTCATAATGGTACTACGTTTTGAGTTCTTGGGAATTCATGCATTTTACCAGAAAGAAGGTTATTGTCATGCTGCAATTTTTCCTCGATCACTCCGTGCTCCTCGTCCTCTGCTCTGTCCTCGCGGTCTCTCTTGTCGTTCTGGCCTACAACCTCTTGGGAGGCGGCCGGCTTGTCGAGCTTCATGTCCACAGCCTCCTCTCAGACCGCTATTTTTGCGGCTATCCGCTCGACGAGGTTGACGAGCGGCGGCTCCTGCCGAAGCTGGAGGTGTATCTTGGCCGAGAGATCTGCGACTCCGCCGCCGCACTCACTATGCTCGCCTTCCGCCCGAACCGCACTTCGCGCATTGTCTCTACGGTCATGTCCGACGACCAGCCCGCGAGTTGCTATCGCGCCTGGGTCGAGTTTCGCTTTTTCGGCCGCTGGTACGCTTTCGACCCAGGCCTGGCCGAGGAGTCACTTATGCCCCTCAGTGAGCACGCCTTCGCTACCACCTCGTCGACTCATACCTATGGCTACCATGAGTTCTGGTCGCTCCCCGCGCCAGGGCAGTTTTATGAGAAGATGTCGTCTCCTGAGACCTCCTATCTTCTCTGTGAGCTGTTTGATTTTGGCGGGAATAATGGTGATTCGCTCCAGCTCGCTGCCGACGCCGGCCGCGAATTTCGGACGCTTTGGCTGGTCGGCGACCGCCCGGTCAGTGCCGAGATTGTCGGCCATTTTATGCGCACCAGTAGATACTGCGCACCGTCCCAGGACGCCGTCCTCCGCGCTCTGACTGGCCGCGCCTACCATGCCCGCATCCCCGAGTAGCTGCCTGTATCGGCCGCATGACCTTCTCCCCGCTCCGGCGGGGATTTTCTTGTTCGCGAATCTATATTATAATATATCTATGTCTTATCATTATCTCATCGACACTCACTGCCATCTCCATGATCAGGAATTTTTCACGCCCGAGCAAGCGGAGGCTATCCTTAAGGAGGCTACCGAACGTAATGTTCGCGAAATCATCGTCATCGGTACCGATCCCGACGACTCCGCTGCCGCCTCGAAATTCGCCTCCGCGCACGATAATGTCTACTGGACTTACGGCATCCACCCTGAGCATGCCAGCGACTGGCGTCAAGATGAGAGTGATGAGCTTCTTCAGGATTCTTCGGAGCTTCTCGTTGCCATCGGCGAGATCGGCCTCGATTATCATTATGACGGCTACGACCGTGGCGCCCAGATTAAGCTTTTCGAGCGTATGCTTCAGCTCGCTCTTGACCTCCATCTCCCCGTCTCGCTCCATATTCGCGAAGCCTTCGCCGATGCCTGGCCTGTCCTTGACAATTTTCCTGGCATCACTGGCGTCGTCCATAGCTTCACCGGCAGTAAGCAAGAACTGAAGCGTGCTCTCGACCGCGGCTTCTATATCGGCGTCAACGGTCTCGCGACTTATACTACGCCGCCTTTACCCCCTCTCGAAAAGATGTTATTAGAAACCGACGCCCCCTTCTTGACGCCAGTACCTTTCCGTGGTACAATAAATAAACCAGGATATGTCAGCAATATCGCCGCATATCTCGCGGGAAAATTGGGTGTGGCAGAAGAAATCTTAGTGGAGCAAACTACTAAAAATGCGAGACAACTTTTCAACCTCAGAGACCCCCTCTCTAGCGCCGGCTTATGATTATAATACCGTCGCCTCTTTTGAAGTATATAATGAAATCATGAGCATTGCAAAGGAGATTGAGCTATGCCGTGCGTCTGTTTAGCCCATACTTTCGCTCAATGGAAAAGAGTAAAAGCACTAAAGCTCGCCGAACGCAAGGCTGAGCGTATCGAGCCTGACATGACCGTCGCCGAGCGGGGAATCTTCTCTCCGGCGAAGGAGGGGCATATCTGGCGCGTTCCGCATGCTCGTGTCCCGCGTCCGTCTCGTCCCGAAGTGCCTTATATGAACGACGCTCCCCGGATTACCCGTCGTCCCTCCGCCCGCCTTACTCGTGCCGACCTCCTCAACGCCGAGTCGAAGCTCGGTAGTACGATTTTTGGCCCGATTCCTGAGGGTCACCGCCGCGAATTTTTCCATGACCGTAATAATATCTGGATCTGGCACGAAGACTGGTATGATGGTCGCCGCAACCCTCGCCAGATGACTGTCCGCTACGAAGTCCGCACTTCCGGAATTTATAAAAAGGTCTCTACCGGCCACTATCTGAAGCTCGAAGGTGAGGAGCTAGAGAACTTCCGTAAGGCTACCCGTGCCTACCTCCATCTTATTAAGAAGAATTTATATAATAAACCGCAAAATACGTCTACATCTGCTACCAGATAGCAAAGTTACCATAAAAGTATTGACAAAACCGATAAAGTGTGATACAATGGAAGCATAGGCATGGATTTTGGTGCCTAAATTTCCGACCGCCGTCCTTAATACACCTACCGTAACGTCCGTAAACCCAAAATTGCACATTGGAGGGAGTAAAATGTTGGAAAGAATCCAGCGTATCCGGAGGTTTTTCACCGGAATCAGCGACTGGGCCTACTGTATGGTCCACAGCGAGATCTACCGCCAGAACTTCGGCGCCGAGCTCGGCGCCAGCCTTCGCGGCAACAAGCACCGCAAGATGTTTTTTACTACGATCTTCTTCGGCATCCTGACGGTAATTGCCTTGATCCACTTCGGCAACGTCCTCGCTGAGCAGAGGCACTGGCTGGCGATGTTGGTCCCGAGGGTGCTTGGCCTCGCCGGCGTCGCCATCTTCGGCTTCTTCTTCTGCAGTGGCGTCAGCCATCTGCGCAAGCCCTTCCGCGAAGCCCACGAGGCCTGCATCCGCCTGCATCGTCAGGATCAGGAGTCGCAGACCCTTGTCAGTGAGCTCCTCGCCGATCTGGAAGCCACTCGTACCGAGAACGCTCGCCGCCGCAACGGGTCCTAACCTCAGCTTCGTCGGCAACGCTTCTGACCTTGACCGCTCGACCTTGCATCCCAGATTTCCCAACTTACCCCCGCGCCGCCCATATAGGGCGGCTTTTCTTATGCGACCTATAAAATTTATGGTATTTTTACGCGAATTTTCTGAAAAGTATGGTACAATAAAACTGTTCAGTCATTTATCGGATGTTTTTAATACGAAAACATCGTTATTTAGCAAAATAACAAAATATTTTGTTATCTTCAGTGTGTGAATGGCATCATGAGGTGCTACCTAAACGCTGAAGATTCCGCAATTTTGCGAAAAACGATGCCGATAGATGGCTGAACACCCTCGTGGTGCCATTTTTGTATTATGCATGTTTGTCTACCTGTATGCATAAGTTATATAACCTAGCCAGTTATAGACCGTTTACAAAAATATTCCTCCACGAGAACCTACAATACATACGCCAAAGGAGGGCATAATGCTAAAAATAAAGAAAACTAAACCTTATCAACATAATAGTTCTGTACATATAATAATATGTGCTATAGCTCTTATTTGTGGTATTGTGCCATCCTTAGTGTTACTTACTTATTATAATCCATACACAGAATCTACTTATGCTGCAGAAACTGACACCAGAACTCTTTCCGATATTTCTACTATGCAAGAAATGACTACGGATATCTGTACTAATTCTAAAAAGTATGAAACTAACACTCTTCGCGACACTCGTGATAATAACGAGTATACCGTCACTAAACTTGATGACAATAATTGCTGGATGACGCAAAACTTACGTATCGTAGATAAAGAAATCACTCCCGAAGATTCTGATGTCGCAGAAAGTTACACGATCCCAGCATCAAGCACTAAGTGGAGTGATACTGACAATACGGAAGCTGGTTTAGCTCAAAATGTGTACTACGGCGACGAAATTATGGGGGCATATTATTCTTGGTGTGCAGCTACGGCTGGGAGCTGTACTATTAATGGTGCTAATTATAGCGTTTGTCCTAAAGGCTGGATTCTACCAAATCAAAATGCCTTTGCCACGCTCTTCAGTGCAGCGAATATTGCGGATGATCTCGGGGGTAGCGAAAAAATCCAAAATTCGCCATATAATTTTACTCTAGCCGGTATTGTTGGGCTAAACGGAGCGCTACCTACTGTTGGCGGAGATGGCCATTATTGGACGCGTAGCAGCGATACTGGTGTCAACGTAGACATCAATGCAACGCGTCTAAATATCTCTAAAACAAGAGTCTATATTGATAACTACCGCAGATATATGGGTATATCTGTGCGATGTCTTGCGCCGGGATATTCCCAATCCGACTCTACTGTCTCCGTCACTGTCCCTAAAGTCCTTTCTATTGATGCTATTAGTGATAATCTAGTATTAGAAGCAGATCCTAACTTAATTACTAAAGGTAATATATCAGCCACTATTTCTGCTAATACTACTTATTCCGTACAACTTAGTGCTGAGAAAACATCACTAACTAATTCTCAAAACCCAGAAGATACAGAAATAACTAATACCAACTCCATTCCCGCTTCCTCTAATATCCAAGCTAAGACTAATGCCTGGGGCATCCTCAACTCCGACAATATTACTTATTCCGCTATAACTTCTACACCAACAACTTACCATAATACTGAAACCGCAAACGAAGATTCTTCCAGAACCCATACCTTCACCCTCGGCGTATCCGTTTCCCCAACCCTCCCGGCCGGTGAATATTCTACGACTGTGACGATTACGGCGGTGAATAACTAATACGGAAAATTAAGAAGCAGAGACAGTAAACCTCTTTTCGAAGGACATAAAGACTTGGCCTGAGCGGCCCGGAGCGGTCCGACGAAAAGATGGTTTGCTGACTCTGTCTTCTTTTATGGCGAAGTTCGAGGACCCTACTTCCGCTTCTTCCCGTCGATCATCAATACAAACTTCGTCTCTCCGTCCGCCCCTTCTGGCAGCCCCGCATACGACTTATATTGATCGGCGAGTTCCGCAAGTCGCTCCAGCTTATTCGCCGTGCCTTTTACTTTATTATTCACGAAATCATTCAGCGTCTGGATCCCCTCGCGGTCAAACTTCTGCATCCCCGCCGTCAGCTCATCCGCCCCCGCGAGTAGCTCATCAATTCCGCTAATCATGCTATCCATGACAGTTACTAACTTTTCGCTTACGCCCTTCGCCAGGGAATCAGCGACTTGTGTCGCGACACTACGCGCAGTTTCCGCCGCGGTCGTCCCCGCTACGTCTCGCATTGCGCTATAGGTACTCTGGAATAGTTTTTCCTCGATTGCGTCCGTGTCGAAGCTCGCACTTAACCCTCCAAGCGTCTGCTCGACTGGAGCCATCGTCTCGCCGACGATCCCGCTTACTAGCTCAGTATATTCTTTTTGCTTCGCCTGAATCGTCATAATGTCTGCACAGATCGGGTCTCCCGCCGCACACTTTTCTGTCGCCGTACCGTCCTGAATCGCTCCGTATGCCGGCATTAGCTCCGGATTTTCGCTGAGATATTTCGTCATCAGCTGCGTGACATATTTCGTACCGACTTTTTGTGATGATTGCTGTAGAGAATTTGCAATTCCGTCCGCGTCGATTCCGCCAGCCATCCCCGCAACTTGCTTATGAATCTGCGCGCGAATCGTGCTTTGCTGTGCAGCGACTTGTTTTCGCGCAGTTGCCGCTGCGGTCTCGGAGATTTTATTTAGCGTCGCCTCGTCGAGTAGGCTTCCCATGTTTGCCAGCTGCCCTCGCGCTCCGACCACTGTTTCGCGCAGTTTTGCGATTCCGTCGCGCAGCGCATTCGTCCCCTCGACCAATGCTCGGCTTCCGTCCGATAACTCATCTGCGCCCGCATACAATCCGTCCAGCTCGGAGAAGATTTTTAAGTCGTTGCTATCGAGCACCTTTGGCGTGACGACACTGTAGATGTCCATGAGCTCGAAGTTTTCCGTCTCGTATTTTATCACGACGTCATCGAGACTTTTTAGCTCATCTAGTTTTAGGCTATCGTACAGCCCTGGTGCCGCCAGTGCTGTCACTGCGATCGTCCGGCCATTACTAATCGCCTTGCCGTTTGAGACTTCGACGTTTCGCGTCTGCTCTTCTGGTAGAGTCGTCGCCACTGCCGCTACGAACGGCGTATAGAGATCTCCTACTTTCGAACTATTCGTATAATGCAGCCGGATTTCTACTTTGCCGCTTTTTCCGAGCATCTCCTCTAGTGACTTTTCTTCGCCATTGAGATAATAAGTCACCTCTACCGCGACCGGCAGTTCTTCCTTCGCTTCGCCGCTATAATATATATCTTTACCCTGCGCGTCCCAGACCAGATTATTATTCTCTAATACGAAGCCTTCGAACCCATTCAGATTTTCCACGTTCATGAGTGCATTTGGCGCTACTAGCTTTCCCATTTTCTCATCATTGAGCAAATGCTCTGTCACCGACAGATAATCCACCTGCCCATCGGACTTTAATTTCGCATAGACCGTCTCGTCTTGCGTTAATGCGAATGCGCTACATGGCATCAAAGTTAGCGCCAATACGCTTAGCCCGCATACCGTATTTTGTAAAACTTTTTTCTTCATATTACTCCTTTACTAAATTTGCTTTTTCTAACTTCATCGTTTTCTTTGTCTCGCTAATCGAACGCAAACCGATCGTCGTCTTCCGGATTAACCCATCGAATGCATACAGCAGTGCTGGCACGATTACGACTACCGCGAGCATACTAATAATCGCTCCGCGTGCAATCAAGTTACAGATTGACCCGATCATATCGATCTGTGAGAACAATCCTACTCCGATCGTCGCCGCGAAGAAGCACATTGCACTCACGAAAATCGACTGTATTGATCCGCCCAGCGCCCGCTTGATCGCTTCGGCCTTTTCTGTCCCCGCCTTACGTTCCTCGACATACTTCGTCGTCAATAGAATCGCATAGTCGATCGTCGCCCCGAGCTGGATCGTCCCGATCACGATTGACGCGATAAACGGAATTTCCGTCCCCGTCAGATACGACACTCCCATGTTCAAGAAAATCGCAAATTCGATCGCCACCATCAGTAGTACTGGCAGGGAAATTGACTTTAACACAATCGCCATGATCACGAAAATCACCAGAATCGACGTAATATTCACGCTCGCAAAGTCCCGATCCGCAATCTGTACGAGATCTTTCATCAGTGGACCCTCGCCTGCTACGATCGCATTTTCGTCGTATTTCCGTACGATGCTATTGATCGCATCGATCTGCGTATTCAGCTCATCTGTCGCAATCCCGTAGTCCGATAACACTAAGGCCATTCGATGCTCATCCGTGCTAAATACCCCTCTTACTTCATCGCTCAGTAAATTCTCCGATAATCCATAATCCTCTAGCATCGCCGGACTCAGTACCGCATCGATTCCGTCTAGCTCGCGGATTTCTTTCGTCATCGCTTGCTCTTTCGCCGTCGATATTTCCGCACTCGTCAGGATCATCATCTGCGACTCCATCCCATAATTCTCTCGTAGTGCCGTCGTCGCCTGCGTGTATTCATAATCGGCCGGGATTGACGAATCTAACTTATAATAAACTTCAACTTTGTTATAAATCACGAATGCCGGTATCAATAATACTGCGAATGCGACCAATATCGCCCGGTGATGTTTCAGGATGAAACCCTTTACTGCCGTAAATTTTGGTACTAGCGCCGGGTGCCGAGTTTTCTCGATCAGCTTATCGCAGACCAGCAGTAATGCTGGAAATACCGTCAATGCGCAGACTAGCCCGATCAATACGCCTTTCGCCATCACGATCCCGATGTCCGTCCCCAGCGTCAGACTCATCGTGCAGAGCGCAAGGAATCCCGCGAAAGTCGTCAGGGAACTACCGAGCACCGAAGTCGTCGTCTCCTGGATTGCATTCGCCATCGCTTTGAGTTTATCTTTCTCGTTCTGCTTCGCCGCCTCATATTTATGATAGAGGAAGATCGAGAAATCCATCGTCACGCCCAGCTGCAATACTGCGCTAATCGCCTGCGTAACGTAAGAGATCTGCCCGAGAAAGATATTCGTCCCCATGTTGAATAATAGCGCCATTCCGATACTCACCAGTAGCAGAAACGGCACCGCGAAAGAATCCAGGAACAGTAATAATACCACCAGCGACAGCGCCACTGCGATCGACACATATAACAGCGTCTCGCTCTTGAATAAGTTTTTCGTATCAAGCACCATCGCACTCATCCCGCCGAGCAGCGCTCGATGATTCGTCAGCTTGCGGATTTCTTCTACTGCGTCCAGTGTCGTTTCGTCACTCGTCCCGCCCTGGAAAGTAATAATCATCAGCTGCGTATCGTCGTGCATTAATTTTTCTCTCACCGCACTCGGTAAGAAATCTAGCGGTATCGCCGTCCCTGTCAAATCCGCTACTGTAATTACCTGATTTACGCTCTCTACCTCCCGGATTTCCGATTCCAGCTTTAATAGTTCCTTTTGCGGCATCTGCTCCACTACCGCCACCGAAAACGCCCCCGTCCCAAACTCCTCCGTCATAATCTCCTGCCCCTCAATCGTCTCGATGTCGCTCGGCAGGTAGACTAGGAGGTCGTAATTTACCTTTGTCGCCACATAGCCGAGCGCCGCCGGGATCATTAGAAGCACCGCTGCGATTACGATCGCCCAGCGATGCTTGCAAATAAACTCGCTAATTCGTTTCATAATACTCCATTTACTTTAATATTTTTCGACCGTTACCCGCCGTAGGTTATCTCGCTGGTTTTTCAAAATCCTGCGCAGTATGTCCTAAAACTGACCAGCGGTCATTTTCTATCGACCATTGTAACGCAGAAATGACCAACGGTCAATATTTTTCTTAAAATCTAACAAAATATAATAATAACAGAGATAAAAACTTCACAAACAGAGATGACCAAAAGTCATTTTTTCTAAAAATTTCCTAAAAACTAATTGTAAAATCCCTCAAACCATGTATAATCAGAGTATGAATCAGCCATCAAAACCGCATAAAACCACTAAGCCTGACAAGTCCGGCCTTCTTCTTGATGCTGCTTATGCACTTTTCCTTGAACGCGGTGATACTGATATTTCGATTCGCGAGATTGCCGATCGCGCTGGTGTCGCGAAGGGTACCTTCTATCTTTATTTTCGCGATAAGGACGATTTGAAGGAGACGCTCATCGCTCAGAAATCTAACGAATTTTTCCAGCATGCGATCGCTGCACTCCATGCTACCGACATCGCTAGCTTCGATGATCAGATTATTTTCGTCATCAACTATCTCATCAATGAGCTCGCCGCGAATCAGATGGCCCTCCGCCTCATCGCGAAGAATCTCTCGCTCGGCGTCTTCAACCGCAAGGTTCAAGATTATCTCGTCGATGATCGGTCCGATATTGTTCGTAGTCTCCTCTCCGCTGCGAAGCGTAGCGGTATTCGTCTCCAGAATCCGCGCATCCTGCTCTTCATGATTATTGAGCTAACTAGCTCGACCTGCTTCTCCTGCATTCTCGAAGAGCGTCCTCTCCCGATTGAGGAATATAAGCCTTATCTCTTCGCTACTATTCGCCAAATGATTCACGATGCCACCGCGAAAACCCGCAATCATCGCGAAGATATGGTATAATACATCTATGCACTCGTAGCATCTCTCTGTCGCTACCGGTGCCTGTCATTTTTTCTCTTTGCACCGGTAGCTCAGCGGATTAGAGCACTTGTCTTCGGAACAAGGGGTCGTAGGTTCGAATCCTATCCGGTGTACCATATTATTGTCTAAAAATAGTTTTTATTGTATAATAGAGGCATGATTTATCTCGACCATGCTGCCGCCACTCCCGTTAGCGACAAAGCCCTCCAGGCGATGTTGCCGTATTTTTCTGAGCAGTTTTTTAACCCATCCGCACCCTATCTTCCTGCGAAACGTGTCCGTGAGGCTTACGAGTCGGCAAAGGATCAGCTCGCTCATGTTATCGGTGCGAAAGGTGTCGATCTCGTTATTACCGCTGGTGCGACCGAGTCGATTAATCTTGCCTTCACAGTTAGCCATGGTAAAGTCCTCACCATCGCCACCGAACACGCGGCTGTCCTTGAAGCGGCGAAGCTGCATGACCACGCCTTGGTTAAAGTCGACAAAGCTGGTCTTATCGACCTACGCGACCTCGAACATAATCTCTCTGATCAAGTTGATCTTGTTTCTGTGTCCTTAGCGAATAACGAGCTCGGCACGATTCAGCCGCTCGCCGAGATTTCCGAGATTATTCGTCGCGTCCGCCAAGACCGCCTTCAGCGGGGAATCACTACGCCGCTCTATCTTCATTCCGACGCCTCGCAAGCCCTCAACCTTCTCGATATCAACGTCTCTCGTCTCGGTGTCGATCTCCTGACTATCAACGCCGCGAAGTGCGGTGGCCCGAAGGGTGTCGGCGCCCTCTATATTACGCACGGTGTGAAGCTTGCGCCTATCAATGTCGGTGGCGGTCAGGAGCGCGGTCTTCGTAGTGGCACTGAAAATGTCCCCGGTCTGATCGGCTTTGCGACCGCTGCCGCCGAAGCAAAATCACATCTTTCCTATCATCGCAAGCAGTATCAAGAAATGACGAAGATCCTCCGTCAAGAGCTATCGGCTCTTCAGCCGCAGCCGATTTTTCTCGGCAATCCGAAAAAACAACTCGCGAATTTCTGCCCCGTGACTTTTCCGGGTCTCGACGCTGAGCGCCTCATCTATCGTCTCGAAGGACGCGAAGTCTACGTCTCGACTGGCGCCGCCTGTGCCGCGAGTAAAGGCAGTAAATCCCATGTTCTCGCCGCTATCGGTCTCAGCGATGCCGAAATTGCTGGCAGCCTCCGCATTTCTCTCGGTAGCACGAATACTGTCGACCAGATCCGCGAGGCCGCCCGTATTATCTGCGAAGAAGTTACCCACGAATACGAAAGGCTCTCCCGATGAGTAAAAAAGTCTACCTCGGCATGTCCGGCGGCGTCGACTCCTCGGTTTCTGCCGTTCTGCTCAGGGAGCAGGGATACGACGTTACTGGCATCTATATGAAAAACTGGTCACAGGATCTTCCCGGCATGAAATGTCCCTGGGCTGAAGACCTCGCCGATGCGAAGCGCGTCGCTGTCCAGCTCGACCTTGATTTCGAAGTTTGGGATTTCGAGGCCGATTACAAGCAAAAAGTCGTCGACTATATGTTCGCCGAGTTTCAGAAAGGTCGCACCCCGAACCCTGACGTCATCTGTAATGAGCTAATTAAATTTAAACTTTTCTACGACCGGGCGATGGAACGCGGCGCTGACTATATTGCGACGGGTCATTACGCACGCGTCCGCCAAGACCGCCTTCTCCGCTCCGTCGACGAGAATAAAGATCAGACTTATTTCCTCTACCGTATGAGCGACGAAGCTACCGCCCATACGCTTTTCCCGGTCGGCGGCCTGAATAAGCCCGAAGTTAAACAGCTTGCTAAAAAGCATGGCCTCGACGTTGCTACAAAAAAAGAATCCATGGGTGTCTGTTTTGTTGGCGAAGTCGGCATGAAAGATTTCCTCCACGAATACCTTGACGCTCAGCCTGGCGAAATCCGCGAAGCTGAATCCGATGCAATTCTCGGCTACCATGACGGCGCAATTTTCTACACCATCGGCCAGCGCCACGGTCTCTACCTCGGCGGCGGCCTCCCTTATTATGTCGTAAAAAAGGATCTCCAGCGCAACATTGTCTATGTTTCGAAAAATCTCAATCACGAGAATCTCTGGACCAGGGAATTAAAACTTGAAGATCTCCATCTCCGCAACGGTCTCACCGTTGACGGCCTTATGAAAGTATCTGATTTACAGGTCCGATTGCGTCACCGCAGTGAATTACTGAGCGTGCGCGTTAAACCTGTTCTTCAGGAATCTTCGCGACCAACGGGGAGCGAACGAAGCGAGCAAGCTCCCCGTAACGACGGGCGAGCGCGAGCGTGTCTCGAAGAACATGGTTTAGCGCCAGCGTTACAGCTTATTTTCGCTACTGACGTCAGGCGCCCTGCCTCTGGTCAGTCCGCCGTCCTCTATTCTGGTGAAGTTTGCCTCGGCGGCGGCATTATCTCCGATTAAACCGTATATTTTTCAAAAAGTCAAGAAAATAGCCTAAAATGCTTGACAAATTAGCAAATCCGTGCTACAATAGAAGTATATGACGGCGCAATTCCGCGACCGCCACGTCCACCTTTTTGGTGAGTTAAGAAATGGAGTGTTGAGAAATGGAAAACAAGACCATCCCGACCGTGACTGGCTTCTCTGAGGGCACCTACCCCGTGAAGAACGACCCGACCACCCTCCTGGAGTACCTGGAGACTATCATCCGCGCCCCGCTGTCCGTCCTCGGCGAGATCGCTGACGTGAGCGCCCTCATCGACAACGTGACCCGGGCTTACCGTGCTACTTTCGCACGGACCACTGATGACGTCACGACTCTGGACGAGATCTTCGGCGGCCCCGAAGCTGACGGCCTCTATCGATTGAAGCGTGAACCGGTGACCTCCATGAAAGAGTGCATCGACCAGCTGATAAGCGGCGCTGAGATCGCCCGGCCCGAGAGCTATATCCTTCCCGGCTACCGCCGGGGGCTGATGTCCGACTTTGACCCCGCGGCGACGTATGACCAGACCTGCTACTACCGGGTCGAGGGCCGCGATGCCCATCTGACCAAGGAGGAGCAGGCCCGCTACATCGTCCTGGAGCTGATCCCCACGGCCGCTAAGCGGCTGGTCATCGCGTCGATCTGTGCTCCGAAGGGCGTCGTGAAGAATGCTCTGACGGACGCCTACCGGGAGCATATGTCCCAGGTCAACCTGCGCTGCGGCGGCTATGAGCTGGTCAAGACCGACAGCGACGGCAAGGTTCATCGCAGCGTCTGCTACGATGTCACCATGATCGATGACGACGGTCATGAGGCCCAGATGCAGTTCGAGATGCCGACCATGCACCTCAACGAGCGGGTCTCCGACCTGCTCGACATCTTGTCTCGCGACGAGCGTGCGGCCATTACCGGCGATCAGATGGAGGCTCTCTACCTCTTCGTCGGCAGTGACCTGCACAGCTAAAGTCAACTGCCTACGCGCCTAACGCCTAAAAAGGCGGGAATCCCCCCCCCAACACTCCAGCACCGCCCCTTCGGGGGCGGCATTTTGTTCTATGCGAAAACGTCCGCCGCGCTGGAATATCTCTCGGTCAATCCCGTCGCGATTTTATTTACGCTTAGCCTAGATTTATGATACTATAATAATATAACCTACGAAAGGATTGCGCCTATGAATACGATCAATGCCCCTGCATCTACCCCAGGAAATGGAAACGGAAGGACGAAGCCTCTTACGATTGCTCTTATTATCGGCGGGGCGATTTTGCTTGGGCTGGCCGTCGTCATTGTATCCTGTGTCGTGCTGGTTAACTTCCTTTCTAATACTAAGATTGCCTTATCTCCTGCGTCTAAGCTTAGTGAGCTCACCGCTTACCTTAACGACAAATATGGTGCAGAAGTTGAATTCATAGACACCGGCGAGCGCGGTGGCGGCGGTATTGGTATTGACCATCATATCGTCTATTACACTACGGATGAACTCGGTGATCGGCAATTCTCAGTAACCTATGGCTACAAGGATCACGAGATTACCTCCATCTGTGATAATTATCTTGAGGCTAAATTTGCAGACGACCTAGAAAATCTCTTTGCGAGTTTCTTTAATGACCTGGGGATTAAACACGTAAACGCAAAAATTACCGTAGGTACTGGTTGCGACTCGTCAGCTCCTACTGATAATTTTTACGACTATCTTCGTGATGAAAATGCGTTCATCTTTACTCCAATTACGATTCAAAATGACCCAGCGCATCCCATTGATAAAGAAAGTGTTGCCAACGCTATGATTGACTATATGCGTAAGCTAGGTGTGCCCGAAAAACCTGATAAGATCAGCAATACATATACGAGAGTCACCGTAGTCAATGATGAGTGTGACTATATGGATGTTATAGCTTGCCCTAAGGCAAACTATGTCGAATACTTCTGGATCTCACCCGAAGGTTACGAAGATATAGATAATCCAGCCAAAAATAGAAATAACTCGTAGCTATCTCGCTTCGGGCGCGACGGTATCACGTTGCTGTAGTATAAAACGAGATTTTATGCTATAATACAAACTATGAACGCAAATGAAATTCGCCAAAAATTCTTAGATTTCCAAGTTAAACATGGTCATAAAGTTATCCCGCCCGCTCCGCTCGTCCTTGAAAACGATCCGACCACTCTCTTTACTGGCTCTGGCATGCAGCCGCTTCTCCCCTACCTCCTCGGTCAGCCACATCCCGAAGGCACTCGTCTGACCGATTCACAGCCCTCCATGCGCCTCCAGGACATCGAAGATGTCGGCGATCCGCGCCACACTACCGTCTTCGAGATGCTCGGCAACTGGTCTCTTGGTGATTATTTTAAGGAAGAGCAGATCCAGAATTACTTCGATTTTTTGACCAAAGAGATCGGTCTCGATCCCGAGAAAATTTACGTCACTTGTTTTATTGGCAACGAAAAATATGGCATCCCGAAAGATACCGAGGCTGCCGAGATCTGGCAGAGAGTTTTTGAAAAAGCCGGCGTCGAAGCAAAAATTGCCGAAATCGGCTCCGCAGAAAACGGTGATCAGCGGGGAATTAAACCTGGCGAACGCATCTTCTTCTATGACGACAAAGAAAACTGGTGGAGCCGTGGTGGCGGCATCGAAACCACCCCGCTCGGCGATCCTTGTGGCCCTGATTCCGAAGTTTTCTACGACTTTGGTGAAGATAAGCAAGACGTCGAGAAATATGGCAAGTCTCATCCTGCTTCTGACGGCGCCCGCTTCATGGAAATCGGTAATCAAGTCTTCATGCAGTATAAGCGTAAGGAAGACGGCACTTTCGAAGAGCTTGAACATAAAAACGTCGACTTCGGCGGTGGCCTTGAACGTCTCGCTGCGGCGGCGATCGGTAGTTTTGATGTCTTTAAGATTTCGCTCATGGCGCCGATTATCGAGAAACTTGAGCAGATGTCGCATAAGAAATATGATAATAACACCGATGAAATGCGCATTATCGCTGATCATCTCCGCGGAGCTTATCTGCTGGCCGCGCAGGGCCTTATTCCTTCGAACAAGGCCCAGGGCTACGCCCTTCGACGGCTCGTGCGCCGAGCCGTCCTGCGCGCCCTTGATCTCGGCATCGGCCAAGATTTCCTCGAAGAAATCCTCCCCATCATCGCCGAGAATTACGCCGAACTTTCTGACGACATTTTACCAAATCGCGCCAATGTCCTTGAAATTCTAACGAAAGAAGAGAACGCCTTCCGCAAGACTATTAATAAAGGCGTCAAAGAACTGCAGAAGCTCGGCGCCGACCAGCTTCTGACCGGTGCTGAACTTTTCAAACTTCAGGATACCTACGGCTTCCCACTCGAACTGAGCGTCGAAGAGGCCTATAAGCTCGGCCTAAAACTTTCTGATAACTATCAGGAAGAGTTTAACCAGGCTCTTGATGAACAACGCGAACGCAGCAAGACTGCCTCAAAGGGTATGTTTAAGGGCGGACTCTCAGACACTAGTGACCAGACCGTGAAATATCACACCGCTTGCCACCTTCTCCTTGCCGCTCTCCAGCAGGAAATCGATCCTTCAATCAATCAGAAGGGTAGCAACCTTACTCCCGAGCGTCTCCGTTTTGATTTTAATATCGACCATAAACTCACTCCCGAAGAGCTTGCGAAAGTCGAAGCGAAAGTCAACGAATGGATCTCGCAGGATCTCCCTGTCGTCTTCGCTGAGTATGATAAGGATTATGCTTTCGACGTGCTTCACGCCCACGGCAGCTTCCGCGATCGGTATCCCGACAGAGTCACGGTGTACGCTATCGGCAAAGGCCTAGAGACTCCTGCTGATGATAAAGAAAAAGTTTCAATCGAAATCTGCGGCGGCCCGCATGTCACCCATACTGGCGAACTCGGCCATTTCAAGATCACGAAGGAAGAATCCTCCTCTGCCGGCGTCCGTCGCATTAAGGCAATTCTAGAATAAGGCATATTGGAGTATTATGGACGATTCGACGCCGAAACCCGCTAAGCCCAAGATTAAAACTCATAGTAATCAGTATAATGATATGGGATCGGAATTCGTCGCTACTCCCAATTCTTCCGCCTCCGCTCCAACGCCTATGGAACCATCCTCGGCGTCGCCATCCCCTACGCCGAGTACGCAACCGTCCACTCCGGCTTCCCCAAAAATAACCGTTGCTGAGGCAGCTTCAAGTGCCTATTCTCAGGTCACCGCGCAAACTTCCAATCTAGCTTCTACGACTAGCTCTGAGCCGCCAGCTTCGCAACCTTCTAGCTCTTCAGCTACCCTCAATCCTACGCCTGCAGCCTCTCAATCTCCCGACCTCCCGCCCGCGAAGCCGGTCATTAGTCATAATAGTATCTCCGCATCATCTAGTTCCAGTTCGTCCTATATCGGCGGCGCACCTGTCGCCAGCGGCCCGCTCGTCATCAATCCGCTTGATGCTCTCAAGACCGAAAAGCCTGCCGAGCGCCCGAAGTCAACCATCCCCACTCCGACCGTACATCGTGAATTTGGCATCGTTAAGTTTTTACGCATTCTCATCTGGCTTGCTGTGACGATCGCTTTGACGCTCGGAGTTTCATTATTGGTACGAAGCCGCAGTTCCGAAGCTTTTGCCAGCGGTCTTTCTTCTGGGCTCCGAGAACAGAGCGAGAATATTCTTCGCATCGCTCTGATCGCGGGCGGAGTAAACTTATTGTGGGGCATGTTCCGCTGGTTTCGACGCTGGCACCGCGAACGCTGGCGCTTCACGCGCGTCCTCCGCAAGTTGATCGGCGGCGGCTTAATTCGCATAGTCATCTTTACAGTAATTGCTGTAGTCTCATTCCTCTTCGTCGCTCCGTTCTTCGGTAGCAGAATCATAAGTGACATTGCTCCTCAATTAGCTCATATGCAGAACGTCGACGAACTAATCGCGAATAATAGCGCCGAAGGCGTAGACTTCTCTGCTACCACTATGCCGCAGGGTGAAGTTGCTCCGTGCACAGATTTTTGTGAAATGCGCTACGAAATCGCCCCGAATACTTCGCAGTACTTTTATTTCGCCACCTCCGAATATCAAGATCGCATTATCACTATGGCTGCGCCAGTCGGACAAGATAACATCACGGTTTTCGGACATGTCTCAGGCGGACTCTGGCAAGTTATCGGAACTTATGAATCAGAAATAACTTACGCAATCTCCGCTGAAGTCTCTACGGAATATGATGCGATTATCTTTGCCGTACAGAACTACGCGCCCGATTTAGCAAACGAATTTTATCTCCGCGTGCAGGCGGCCGAGCTTACAGAAGTTATGTCGGTGTCATTATTCAATCTTAACGACGAATCTTTCGTTTACGGTGGCAATAACTGCACGGCAATTAATATTGATACGTCTGGACTTATGCAACTCCCGATGAAGTTTTACGATATTTTAACTAGCCTCGGCCAGGCGCAAGACTACGCGTCTGCGCTCGCAGATATTCAGGATCAACTCACTCCTCCTGACGGCACGCCTCTGCGTTATGCTACCATCTGCATTATTCCGCTAAAACCCGACACGACTTACGAAACTGCAAAAGTTACTGCCGGAAACTTGCTCGGCTGGAACTTGCAAGTCCTAAATCTCGAAACTACCGATTTCCGTTTCGGCGCGCTAGTAAATTACGACCTCGTGCAGAACTCAGGCGAGTTTTACTTTGTCGTCGACAACTCTAGTGAATGTACACTTGTTCAGCTACAGTTTTCAGACAAGTTATCACGCTCCCAGGATCCCGCTGACGGGACTAATCCTCCGGATGAGGAAGTTATTCCTGTCGAGCCTAACCCCGACGAGAACGCTTCTGATGAAGTTAATTCCGACGAATTAACCGAAGATTCGCTAGAATAATCTACGTTATTTAAACTTAAAAATGTCCAGCAACTTATGTTTCGCATTCGGCACTCGCCGGAAATCATTCGCCCCGTCTCGCTGCCGGATAAAAATCAAGTAATACGCCACGCCCATCTGTACGACTAAGATTGCCGCCGACAATCCCAGCATCGCCGCCAGGCCGAAATCATACATCCGTCCGCAGATAAACATCCCGACCGCTTCACCCAGATAAGACACCACGTGGCGAAAAGTACTGTACTTGAGCTGATGTCTATTATCGATCGCATTAATGTAATAACCATCACTAATATTCTCGTAAGCTGTTGAGCTCAGCAGCGCCCAGATAAACGCTATGAAGCATATAAACGGATTATTCGTAATCGCCGCAATCACGAAGGCGATCAGGCGAATCCCAAATTTTAACGTCATCGTCACATAATCATTCTTCGGCGTGAAGAACTTCAGCGCTAGGATTCCAATCAAGTCCGCAATCAATCCGACCACCAGCAGACAATTCGTCGCCGCACTCGCACTAAAGTCAAACATGTTTGTAAACACTAGCATCTTCAACCCTACTGCCGCCATAAACGAAACCGACGACAGGAAATTATAAACTGCATATACCCGCTGCACCTTACTATTCATCACCAAGCGCACGATCGAAAGCTGTTGCTTCGGCGGACGTGCCGTAATCTCGACTTCCATCCGGTACATCAAGATAATCGCAATCGCCAGAAAAGCCGCCGCTACTAACAGACATCCGTTGTAATCGAAAAACCACTGTCCGAGCTGGTGACCAATCAAGACTCCGCCAATCGCAATACCTACGTCGCGAAATAGATACTCCACCAGCCGTCGCCGACTATACGCCGTGTTACTTTTCATTACCGTTGTTAGTAGCGGATACATGCTCGTAATAATAATATACGCTGTCGCCACATCAATGATAATACAGAGGTCAATCATTAAGCGATTTCCGGCAAAGTTCAAGCAATAGAGCGCCAGAAAGTTTAGTAACCGTGCCATTAGCGTAACGGTAACCAAGTTTTTGATCTGCGCCATCCGCACAAACTTACCCGTGATCATAATCCCTGCCACCCCGATAAACATCCCGAGGCTGAGAATATTACTTACTTCTGGTGCCGCAAAATCATTCGTCTCCAGCCAAAGCTGACGAAAATTCTCCCAGAGACCTGCAGAAATACTGAAAAAAGCCACCACCGCCAAGATCTGATGCTCAAGCCGGCGCCATTTCGGCGTCGGGTTTGCCTTGCGCTCAGCCCACTTTTTTGCCAGAAAACTCATTACTATACCATTTTAGCATAAAGGTTTTGAAGATGCAAAAATCCTCTTAACTCTCTATTCTGTGCTATAATCTAGGAATGGATGCGATATTGCGAGGTTTGAATCCGCCCCAAGCGGAAGCTGTAAAAACTACTGAGGGCCCAGTTTTAGTCTTAGCTGGCGCTGGCTCTGGTAAGACGAAAGTCCTCACGCACCGGATTGCGAATATTATCGCTCACGGCACTCGTCCAGATCAGATTCTCGCCGTCACTTTTACGAACAAGGCCGCCCGAGAGATGCGCACTCGCCTCTGGACGCTCCTCGAACAACAGCGTCAGTATTCCGCTCATGCTTCTCTAGAAGCCACAGAAGGCCCTTCTGAATCAGAGCCTTGCTCAGACGGCTCTCCGACCCAAAAATCGCTAGAATCGCCCGAAAATACCTTTAGAAGCGAACCGAGCCGTGGATTTATGCCGTATATGGGTACTTTTCACGGTATTTGTGTCCGAATTTTGCATATTGAGCATGCCGCAGCTGGTATTGGCGCGAATTTTACGATTTACGATTCCGACGATCAGCTTACGCTCGTCCGCCGGATTATGCGCGAGATGAAGCTCACCGGCGATAAATCTCTCACTCCGAAAAACGTCCTCAGTAGCATCAGTCACTATCAGAATCTCGGCCTGAATCCTGCCGACGCCAAGCGCGAAGCTTACTATCCTAATCAGAAGAAGACCGCCGAAATCTACGCTCATTATGAGCATGAAAAGCGTCTCGCCGATGCTCTGGATTTTGACGATTTATTAACGAAAACCGCCGAAATGTTCGAGAAAAACCTCGAAGTCCGTCAAAAATGGCAGAAAAAGTTTAAATACATTCTCATCGACGAGTATCAGGACACTAATGCCGTCCAGTATAAGCTTATCAAAAGCTTGGTTAATGACCAGCGCAACATCTGTGTCGTTGGTGATGATTGGCAGTCGATTTATTCCTGGCGTGGTGCTGACTATACGAATATTCTCAATTTCGAGCGCGATTTCCCCGGCGCGAAAGTTATTAAGCTAGAGCAGAATTACCGCAGTACTGGCAATATCCTCGCTGCTTCGCAGAAAATCATCAATCAGAATAAGACTCGCACCGAGAAAACTCTCTTTACTGAAGCCGGCGATGGCGAGCCGGTCACGATCGAAGGTCTCATGGACGAGACCGGTGAAGCAAACTATGTTGCTCGCCAGATCCTCAAGATGCAGCCAGCACAGGGAAGCTTCGGCAATTTTGCTATCCTCTACCGTACGAACGCACAGTCTTACGCCTTTGAGAAAGCATTCATCGCCGCGAAGATCCCCTACAAAATCATCGGCGGAGTCCGCTTCTACGATCGTAAAGAGGTTAAGGATGTCCTCGCTCTTCTCAAGCTCGTCGCGAATCCGCTCGACCGCGTCAGTTTCGAGCGTGTCTCGAAGAATATTCTCTCCGGCGTCGGCCCCGCCTCGATCGAGAAACTCTTCGCTTATCTCAATGAACACCCCGAGCATAATCTCGCCGATCTTGGCGACCTGAAACTCTCCGCTCGCGCTGATGCTGCCGTCCATAAAGTCGAGAAATTCCTACAGACCGTCCGTGCCGACGAGAATATTACTGCCGCTGAGATTGTCGAGAAGATCGTCGCCGACTTCAACTTCGGCTCGCTTCTCCGCACCGACACCCCCGATGGCGAGGAGCGCATGCAGAACATAGAAGTCCTTGTCGGTAATGCTAGCGCCTACGATACGCTTGAAGAATTCCTCGAAGATGCCGCCCTGCTCAGCTCGGCCGACGAAAGCGCCGGCGACAATGTCGTCTCGCTAATGACCCTCCATGCCGCGAAGGGGCTTGAATTCCCAGTCGTTTTCGTCGTTGGCCTAGAAGAGGGGCTTTTCCCAGGCAACCGCGCCTTCGATTCCGAAGACGAGCTTGAAGAGGAGCGTCGTCTTGCCTACGTCGGCATGACCCGCGCCATGCGCCAGCTATTCTTGACTTTTGCCGGCTCTCGCTACAGTTTCGGTGGCCGTAATTACAACGCCCCCTCTCGTTTTCTTCTCGAACTCGGTTATGAGCCTTATGGCTCAGGTAATTTCGGTGATTCGGGCATCTACGCTGGCTCGACCGAGAGCTTCGGCATCCTCGGCGGCGACCCGGACGGGGAATTTGGCGCTCCCGCCTCGCCTAGCAGTGCTAGTTCTGGCGATTTTAGTGAATTTAGTAGTGATTTTGACCCATTTCCAGAGGATTTACCCGTCTGGGAGGGGTAAATTGAGGGTCGAATAGCCATAAAAACGCCCGTTTCGGCCCAAAATATGCTATAATTAAAAAGGAAATGATAAAACTACATTCCAGAATTCGAAGTTTTTGTTGCACCGCGTTGCTGATGTTTTTTGGTGTTTTTCTTGCACTTAGTTTTGTCAACACTTTTAGCCCTCAGCCCTCTGTCTACGCCGACGAAGAAGATAATCTCGTCATGAAAGCTAATGATGCTGGCGAATATTTCGTCACCATCCATGATAATGGCTCTACTCTTCTTGTCAAAGCCGGCGCCGTGACTGTCGCCGAGGTCCTCGAAAAGTCCGAGGTCAAGATTGCTGAGACCGATATTGTCGAGCCTGGTCTCGATACCGTGATCACTAGCGACTATCATATCAACATCTATCGCGCCCGCCCCGCTCTCGTTATCGACGGCGCTAATCGCCGCTATATTATGACCGCCAGTCATGACCCGAAGCAGATCGCTGTCGAAGCTGGCCTTACCGTCTACGACGATGACGAGGTGAAAATGGAGTTTAACAACAACTTTCTTGAAGCTGGCGCCGTTTCGACTTATCGCATTACTCGTAATGGCGGTCGCAAGCTTACCCTCGAGGAGAAGCTGCCTTACGAAGTCCAGATCCGCTACGACTACACGAAGGCGAAAGGCGAACGCGTCCTTGAGCAGGCCGGCGTCGACGGGCGCAAGGTTAGCGTCTACGATATCGAATTCGAAGATAATGTCGAAGTCTCTCGTACGCTTGTCGAAGAGCGCATTGTCGTCGAAGCTGTCCCGGAAATCATCGTCGAAGGCGCCCGTGTTTCTATTTCGCCTGAGCGTGAGCAGTGTGCGAATTGGGCTCGCGAAGCCGGCGTCTCCGAAGCTGATCTCGAAGTTGCCATCGACCTTATCTACCGTGAATCCGGCTGTCGTGTCGACGCTACGAATGCCAGCTCTGGCGCTTATGGTATTCCGCAGGCTCTCCCCGGCAATAAAATGGCCACCGTCGGCGACGACTGGCAGACGAATCCCGTCACCCAGATTCGTTGGATGATCGGCTACGTCAACGGTCGCTACGGCGGCTGGAGCCAGGCTCTTGATTTCTGGTGGTGTACCGGCGTCTGCCGCGGCGTTAATAAGTCCGGACATTGGTACTAGATGAAAAATAATAAGTCCCTCGGCCAGCATTGGCTCAAGAATCGCGCGATTCTTGACGAAATCGCCCGGCTTACCGCCGTCGATGGAGTCAATCACTGTATCGAGATCGGCCCCGGTCTCGGCACGCTCACTTCAAGTTTATTTAAATACTTCTCGCATATTACTGCTATTGAGTATGATCCCGAACTCGCCCGTAAGCTCCCCGGTTCTTTTCCGGGCAAGAACCTCGACGTCGTGAGTTCCGACATCCTTCAGACCGATCTTTCCGAACTTACCTCCGATCCTTACTGTGTCGCCGGCAATATTCCGTATTACATTACTTCGCCGATCGTCCGCAAGCTTCTTACCGAGCCACACCACCCCGCAAAGATCGTTCTCCTCATGCAGAAGGAAGTAGCCGAGCGCATCGCCGCCGAGCCAGGGGACTATAGTCTCATCGCTCTTTTCGTGCAGAATCTTGCTGTCGCTGAGCTTGGTCCGGTCGTCCGCGCCGCTGAGTTTACCCCGCCACCGAAAGTCGATAGCCAGGTTCTCATTCTCACGCCTCTCGCCGAGCCGCAGGTCTCCCCTGATTGTCTCGAGCTGGCAAAACGTGGCTTTTCTAATCCTCGTAAGAAGCTTGCCACCGTTCTCGCGAATTCTGGCAGCGATGGCCGCTCGCGCGAGGCCTGGCGCGAAATCTTCGTAGACCAGGGAATTAACCCCGACGCTCGTGCCGAAGATCTCAGCCTCTGGGACTGGGAAAATCTCCAAAACACTTAAAGTCCCCTAAGGGCTATCTAGCCTGTCTGTACTGTATCGAGTCGCGAACTAGAATACATTTTATAAAACTTGTGTTTTTCCTATTGACATTTTTACTAATCTATGCTACAATGAAAGTATGTAGGAGGTATGCCTTCTACGGGCACTACCTTTTGCATGCCAAATGTCCGCAAATTTTCGAGAAGGGGGTAATTCTCAAATGCGTGACACGTTAATCGTCCTGGGGTTCGTAGCGTGGATCTACTCCATGCTCGCCGGCGTCAACCAGAGATGGCTGCTGCGAGTAATCGGCTCGGCTATGATTGGGGTGGGGATTTTCTTCGCCCAGATCATCGCTACCGTCGGCGGCATCCTGATCGCCGCGGCCGTTCTGGTCGCGATCTGGTTGGTCGTACGCATGATCCGTCATGCGATCGGCTTCGGTATTCCGCGCCGACCCTACAACCGCCCGCCCTACGACCCCTTTAGCGATCCCTTCGCGCCCGACGCCGATTTCCGCGACTATTACGACAATAGTCGGCGCTGGCGCTAATCCCCGCACCTTATCTCAGCAAGCGCTCCCTTATGGGAGCGCCTTTTTATTAGCATGATGTAAGTCATCTAAAACCATCTATTCACGAATCATTAAATTTTCCTTAGAAAATCCCTTGCATTTAACGTAAGAGTGTTATAATAAGCTTATAGATCAAATGATCGGCAAGCGCACATTACCGAGATAGTTTAGAAAGGGGGCAAAAGTATGGCACTCAGTTGTTCCGCGAAGATTCCGTCCGAGCCCGAGCGAAAGGCCGTCCTGGCCTGGGTCCGCGGAATCGCCAATGGCGGCTTTTCGGAGAACGGCGACACTATCAGTCTGGTCTACATCCCGCAGGCCGATGATCCGGAGAGCAGTAGTCGCTGGTGGGCTATTATCCACTACTTTAAGCATTACCCCGAGCACACCATCGACATTAACGGTGCTTCTATGGAGGAGACCGGCACTACTACTGGGCAAGTCAGCGCCTGAAAGGAGGTGATCCAACTATCTCGGAGATCCCCGACCTCGTGTCGGGGAATCTTCGCCGATTTACTAGGCAGGCACCGAACCGTCCCAAATATTTAGAATCTAACGGGCGATGCAACGGATGATGCGACCGTCGCGCCTAGCGCTGGCGTAGGCTGGATAGAAACTACCACTGAAAAAAGTGAGGTTGTAAGCGAGGGTGCTGCTGGCAGCAGTACTAGACCAATAGCTGCCGTGGGAGCCTGAGTTGGTGAGGCCATCAGTACTGACGGCGCCGGCAGCGATCCAGGTGCTACCATTTACAGTTAAGGTGTTACCGGAGAAGGATATATTCTTGGCGCTACTCCAGTAGTTGATATCTTTAGCGATGTTAGAAGTAATGTCGCCCATGATCGCGAAATCATTCGTTGCGTCAGTGCTGCCTTTTGGAAGTTTCCAGCCTTTCGGGCAGATACTACCAGAAGCGCTGTCCTCGTCCGTAGATATGTCTTTGCAGGTACCCCCAGTCGCCGCACACCAAGAGTAATAGTAGCCATACGTCGACTGATAACCTTTGCCATCACCGGGATAAGAACTATTTATGGCAGGATTCTTAGAGAATTGTATTGCAGTATTATCGCTAGTGAACTTATCAGCGCTAGTTAAAGCTTCGGTTGGGAAGTTAGCGGAGAGATTATCAGATCCAGCCGCCGTGGCAGCTCCAGCCTTTGTGAGGTCTAATTTTAGATTCTGTGTCATCCAACACTTCCCATCAGAAAGTTTTCCAACCGTATAAGTGCTTCCATCTCGCGTATCAGTCAGGGTTTTCGTATCACCGATTGATGCTTTCTCGCAGATCTCCGGGGTCATCTCCTGCATCGTCTCCATCGTCTCCCAGGTCTTCTCCGCTTCTGGCTCTGCACTCGGTGCAAGACAACGGATAGATTTGCCGGTAGCTCGTCCATTAAGCTCGAGCAATGCACGAGTGGGACTAAAATTGATTCTGTATAGATTACTATTAGTACCACTTGTTCGTGTTGTATAGCCTCCTGCGTAGTCGACATTAAAGAGTTTGGTCTCTCCATTCCAGCCAGTAGACGTTTTAGACGGAGCGACTTCTCCAGCGGCGGTAAAGTTAGCAGGAGGCTTTTGCATAAGCTGCGATCCAGTAGATGTATTTTCTACGCCCATGGCAGAAAAGAGGGCTTCAGCTTCGCTCTTACTTGGCAACACCCACCCCCTCGGGCAAATACTCCCACCAGCCTCTTCGCCAGCTGTTGTTAGCTCAGCATTCCCGGTTCCCGCTGTCGCAGCATACCAGTTATAGTAAGATCCGTAGCTTGGCTTCCACTTCGGATCTTTGCTACCACCATCGTAGATTTGGGCGACATTGTTGTAATCAATTTGGCCACTGAAGTCTTTCGGACTAGTAGTAGATGACAGGGTCTCTATACTATCAGGCATAATAAACGTGCTATCGTCTGTAACATTAGAATCTGCACTCGTAAGTTTTGGCGAATTGCCAGCTTTAGCAATGCCCTCTTTAGTTAATGCAAGGTTGGATGTCATCCAGCAGTTACCATCATCTAGTCTAGTAACGTTGTAGATATTATTATCTCTCGTATCCTTAAGTATGCCACTACCTGCTTCTCCTATTTCTGCACTAGCACAGACTTCTGGAGTCATTTCTTGCATGGTAGTAATTCTATTATTCTCTCCACCAAAGCCTAGTGTAAGTTCTTTAGGAGTAACAGCAAGTGATAGTAGTACAGAT
>CAPHDI010000013.1 GCA_948623715.1 uncultured Candidatus Saccharibacteria bacterium
GGCTGAAGGGGACGGTTTGCTAAATCGTTAGTCTGGGGAGACCTGGAGCGGGAGTTCGAATCTCCCACCCTCCGCCAAACTCATTTGGGCTAAAATCGCTTATCTTGGCGGTTTTTCTTGTTTGCTCGTCGTAAGACGCGCGGCACTCGGAGAAAATGTCATTTTATTCTTGAATGGCGAATGTGTGGTATAATATGGGTATGGTAAAAAGTTCTAGGGCGGCGAAAACGGATATTATTACTTGGGAAGCTGAGGAGTATATCGTGCGCGATAAGACGGCTTGGTGGTATGTGGGGTTAGTGGCGGTAGGGCTGATTTTGGCGGGGATCTCGGTGTGGCTACAATGGTGGAGCTTCCTCGTAGTGGTGATTCTTAGCGTGGTGGCGTTGATGATTTATGCGATGCGGCCGCCGCGGGTGCTGCGTTATTCCCTGAGCAATAAAGGGATTAGTGAGGGTAGTAAACTTTATGAATATTCAGAATTTAAATCTTTTGGGATTTTGCATGAGGGGAATAATTTCGCGATCGTGCTGACGCCAATGAAGAGGTTCTCGCCACGAATGATGGTGTTCTTCCCGGAGGCACAGGGTGAAGAGATCGTGGACGCTTTCGGCAATAGGTTGCCGATGGAAGAGGTGAAGCTGGACGTATTAGATAAGTTGATAAAGTTCTTGCGTATTTGAAAATTGTGATATAATAGAGTATATACGATAATAAGGTTAATGTAAAAATAAGAAGGTGGGTAAATAAAATGAACCAAAACCGCAACAAAGACAACGATTTGCAGCGCGCGATCGATGAGATTACTCAGAAGGGTGGCGCTTCGGCTGCTCCGAAATCAGCTCCTGCTGCTCCGGCCCCGGCTCCAATGGGTGCGCCGATGCCACAGCCACAGGCTCCACAGATGAAGATGCCGCAGGCAGCTGCTCCGCAGATGGGAATGCCAGGTATGCCGTCAATGTCGGCTGGTTATGGTCGCCCGATGGGTTATGGTTCAGATATTTCTAAGGTGAAGGAAGCGGCTCTGAAAGAGTTGTTCCCGATCATGGACCGGGTAGAAGTTGATCCTGAGAAGCGTTTCATGCTCTATCAGGAAATGTTGAATACAATGCGTGACAAGGCGGTAATTGCGCCGGCTTATGAAGCAGCACGACAGATTCGTGATGATAAGATTCGTGCGGATTCGCTATTGTATCTCATTAATTCAATTGACGAAATGTCGCTCTAGCGGACTATTTAAGCGAATTACTTCGTTAATAGCTCCGATACGCAGGAGACGTACGCTATAGTACGTCTCCTTTGCGTTTCTCGCTATTGCCTCGTACTTCATCTTAAATAGTCTAGCTAGAGAAAAATGTCGCTGCTCTTCGTAAAGGTTTCATCAACTAAATAACTTATGGTATAATGGAGTAAAATAACGTGGGAGATAAAATGGAGGAAAAGCCAAAACGCGTTACCGAGGAAAAAGAAAAGGTAGCGAAAATAAAAGTGCCAGTCGAGCCGGGCGAAGAAATGGTACCGGCGAAGGAACGGCCGCGACACGGTAATCCGTATAAGTTGGCGATTGCGATCTTGTCGCTAGTGGTGCTCGCAATGGCGGCGACGATTATTTACCTGTTGTTCTGCCCGTCGAGCCCGAAGAATGATAATCCGACAACGCCTAATGATCCGCCGGTGGCGCAGGAATGCCCGGCGCAGAATGATACTTGTGCAGTGGCGGAGAAGAATGATAAAGCAGTGCGGGAAATCGTGGCGGCGGTAAAGACGGCGGTCGAGGAGAGAATGACTCCGTATAAGTTGCTGGTGAATACTTATGATGAGTCGGCGCCAGTGTATCGTCCGGAAGGAATGGAGACGGGGATTCCACTGACGAAGAATTATGGATTTATGGCGAATGCGGCAGGATTTTCGGTGCAGTCGGAGCAGTATAGGCTGATTTACAGCACAGATTACTATGAGACGATTACGAAAGTATTGACGGAAAAGGGGTTTGTCGATACGGAGGAGTCGTACACTCTGGCGAGTGCGGGGAAGGCACCGACGACGTTTATGAATGAAGAGACTGGGGTCGTCTGTGCGGTATCTTCCCTGCCGGATTTCTCATGTGCGTACAAGACTTGGTATAGTGAGAAGGATGCGGATTTCTCGAATAGTCTTGCGAAAGTCTATAAGGAAGCGACGGGCGAGGATGCGTATTATCTGGTCGCGAAAGAAGCAGACGTGAAAGATAGCCCGATCGAACCATATCAGACGATTAGTGTGGCGATGACGGGGGCGGGGGCGATGTTCTATCGGGTGAGTCCGACGTCGGAATGGGTGTATTTCTCGAGGGGGCAGATGGCGCCGCTCTGTAGCGCGTATAATACGGATAATCTGAAGAAAGCGTTTGCGGGGCAGACTTGCTATGACGATGTGACACAGAAAAATTCGACAGTACAGCAATAAGAATTTGGTAAAAGTGGCTTCTGGTTTGGATTCGGGAGCCACTTTTTGTTGGGTTTTGGATTTGTGTGGTATAATGGTAGTGTCCAAACTAATATTATCAGAATCGATGCGTATTGCTGCAATTTGTATTTGCAAATGGTAATGGCATCACGATGTCAGTTTTGTGAATGCTTTATTGCAGCGCACGGATTCTGAATTGGTTTGGACACCCATCGTGGTGCCATTTTTGTTGGTATAAAGATGCATGTGGCGTACCAACTGAGATAGATAGGTAAAATTGGCGCCATGATGGTCCTATCAATACAACAAAAGGAGGGCCGAATGCGCAAAAGATCCATATCAAAATTCAAGTTACATAGTATTCCAATATTACATAGACATTTGCGATATGTGTCTTATAGTATTCCTCTAATGTGCGGTTTGGCTCTACTTTTGTTAATAAGTAGTCTAGTGGTTGTTGATTATAATAATGGCGAAGTGTATGCAGAAGAAGATATAATGACTTATGCGACAACGAGTGTAAACCCAACAGCTTCGCTTACGATAGGCGGAGATGCGACGAATAAGCAGGTGATAGCTAGTCCTGGTAGTACGGCATACAGGAGCCATACTGTGACGGTGGACATGAATGACGTGGAGAGTTATGTATTGATGTTAAGCGGGCCGACGAATCTGGTTAGCGGGGTGGCTACGGTGATTGGTGGCTCTAATGGCGCGAATCCTGAGAATATGGCTGATAATACCTGGGGCTATAGCTGGGGTGGAGAAAATAAAGAAACCGCTTTTTATCAACCACTGTCGCTTGCGGGCAGCAGGCTTATAGGTGAAACGATGAACGGTTTTAAGGCTAATTTCACAAAAAACTTGTTTTTTGCGGCGAAATTTGGTGAAGATGCTATGTCGGGGAGATACACGGCTAACGTTTCTCTTTCCTTGACTGTGACGCCCAGGGCGATAGCGATGGGGTTTGGTGGTGTATATGATATGCAAGACATGACGCGGGCGGTCTGTCAGAGCGTGCCGGTCGGTACTACCGGTACGCTCGAGGATTCGCGAGACGGCAGCTTGTATCGGATCAATAAGTTAGGGGATGGTAACTGTTGGATGACGGAAAATCTCAAGCTTACTAAAGAGGGTATGGTCGCGAATGGTCAGACGGCTGTCTTGACGAGTGCGAATTCGAATGTGGCAACTAGTTTTACTTTGCCGGATAGTATCACGAGGCTGAGTTCGACGGATTTCGGTAGTAATGATAATTATGATTTTCGGAATACGGCTCAGGTTTATAACGGGAGTTATGAAGATGCGCTTTGGAGGCCGGGATATGGGGTGTATTACTCTTGGTATGCGGCAACGGCGGGTATCGGTAATGGGTTGGTTACTACGGAGGCGAATATGGCTGATAGTATTTGCCCGAAGGGATGGGTGCTTCCGACGAAGGATGACTATACTACGTTACTGAGTGCGGTCGGAACTAGTGGCGCGACTTGGCAGAGTTCGCCATACAGCTTTCCTTTGGCGGGGTTTGTAAGCTACGGGGGAAATGGTAATATTGGTACGCGAGGAGATTATTGGACGAGTACGAGTTATAACTGGGATGCTGCGTATCGCTTATATATAGCTGCGGACGAGGTGGGATTGTCTTACGAGTATGTGTGGCGCCATGATGGACTTCCGATTCGCTGTATGGCTGATATGGCTACTACGCTGGCTGATATTTCTACGATGCAAGAAATGACGACGGAGATTTGCGCGAAAACTCCGATTGGTCAGCATACTTCGCTTAGAGATACGCGTGATAATAGTGATTATACGGTGCAGAAACTTTCTGATGGTAAATGCTGGATGGCGCAAAACTTGCGGATTATGAATAAGACGATTACTCCGAATGATTCGGATGTGGCATCTAACTACATAATTCCCTCTTCGAGCACGACTTTTAACAGTAATACTGTTTCGTATGCTTACTACGACAGGGATCTGATCAACGGGGCTTTGTATAATTGGTGCACGGCGACAGCGGGTACCTGTAATAGTATTAAAGGGGTGGCTAATGCGAGCTATAGTATTTGTCCGAAGGGGTGGAAATTGCCGGAAGACGAAGCGTATATAAATTTGGTGAATAATTATGGCTATTCTGGCTGGGCGACGACTAATATCGCCGGGAATAGTTACAAAGGTTACTATATCGGCAAAGCTCCTGGAGCTGCCTTTTTCCCGGCGGCTGGGTCGGTATCTTATGGTAGTCATGGTCATGTTGGCGAGGAGGGGTACTATTGGACGAGTCTAAGTAGTAGCGATGCGGGGGCGGTGATGATGCAGTTGAATAGTGGCGGCGTTACGCCCCATCGAGCCGAGGACATTTACAGGTACTATGGATTTTCTGTAAGGTGCGTGGCTAGATAGGTAGATGAAAAAGGAAGCCTTTGGGGCTTCCTTTTTGGTTAGGGTGTACTCGGATTTAGTACATACCGCCCATGTCAGGAGCTGTGGGGGCAGATTTCTCGGGGAGGTCGACGATGAGAGCGCCCATGGTGATAGCGGTAGCAGCGATGCTGGTAGCGCTCTGGACGGCTTCCTTCGTGACTTTTGCTGGGTCGATGACACCAGCTTTCTTGAGGTCGATGAGGCCTTTTTCTGGTTCCATGACGTTAATTCCCTGACCGGGCTTCGCCTTCTCGACTTCGGCGAGGAGGGCTTGAGAGTTAAGACCGGCGTTCTCCATGATGTGGATGAACGGAGCCTTGAGGGCGCGCTTGACGATCTTGGCGCCGTCGGTGTCTTCCTTGAGCTTATTCGCGAGCTCGACGAGGGTGACGCCGCCGCCGGTGACGATTCCTTCGGCGAGGGCGGCCTTCGTAGCGGCGACGGCATCGTCAACGCGGAATTTCTTCTCGTCGATTTCGGTCTCGGAGGCGCCACCGACTTTGATGACAGCAACTTTGTCGAGGAGGGCGGCAGCACGTTTTTCAAGCTCTTCGCGGGCGTAGTCAGATTTCTCAAGCTTGGCCTGAGACTGGATGAGGCTGATGCGATCAGCGACGGCTTGTTTATTGCCAGAGCCTTTGATGATAGTAGTCTCGTCTTTTGTAGCGATGACTTTACCGCAGGAGCCGAGGACTTCCATGCCGACTTCTTCAAGCTTCATGCCTTTGTCAGCAGAGACGACCGTAGCGTCGGTAAGGATGGCGATATCTTCCATGATTTCTTTGCGGCGATCACCGAAAGATGGGGCTTTAAGGACGAGAGTATTGAAGACGCCTTTGAGCTTGTTGAGGACGAGGACGGAGAGAGCTTCGCCTTCGACTTCTTCGGCGATAATGACGAGATCTTTGCGACCGGCCTGAGCGCATTGCTCAAGGATCGGGATGAGCTCGTTAGCGCTGCTGATTTTCTTGTCAGTGACGAGAATGAGAGGCTTCTCGAAGATAGCTTCTTGACGATTAACGTCAGTGACGAAGAATGGTGAGGAGAAACCTTTGTCGTAGGTGAAACCTTCGACGATTTCCTGCTCCATTTCGAGGCCCTGGCCTTGCTCGACGGTAACGACACCGTCTTTACCGATCTTGCTGATGACGTCAGCAATGAGCTGACCGATCTCGGCGTCGCCGGCAGAGATGGAAGCGACTTCGGCGACTTTCTTGTCGTCGCCGGCGATTTGCTCGGCGGTCTTCTCGATGCCTTTGATGATCTCGGCGCCGGCAGCTTCGATTCCCTTGCGTAATTCCATGGGGTTGACGCCAGCGGCGATGAGTTTATTTGCTTCATTTAGAATGTTGTATGTTAGGACGGTAACTGTAGTCGTACCGTCGCCCGCCACCTTGTTGAGTTTTTGCGCAGCTGATTTAATCAACTTCGCTCCGATTTGCTCACCGAGGTTGTCCTCGGTGCTGCCTAGGTCTACCGCTTCCGCCACCGTTACCCCATCGTGCGTAATCGTCGGGGTACCATAAGATTTTTCGATTACGACGTTTTGGCCCTTTGGACCAAAAGTTACTTTGACTGCATCATACAGCTGCTTTGCGCCGCTCAAGATTTTGTCCCGAGCTTCGGAAGCATAAAATATCTTCTTTGCCATTTTACTCCTTTAGAAATTATAAAGTTGCGAGGATGTCTTCTTCCTTGACGATGATATAGTCAACATCTTCGAGCTTGACATCGGTGGTAGTGTACTGTTTGTAAACGATTTTGTCGCCTTTCTTGACGGTTTTGACGTCGGGACCGACGGATTCGACAACGGCGTAGGACGGAGCTTCTTTGGCTTCGCCGAGCAAGATGCCGGACTTAGTCATGGTCTGCGGTTCTTCTTTCTTTGCGACAACTCTATCCCCCAGAGGTTTTAATTGCATATATAACTCCTTTCTGTGATTCTATGATAGCATAGAAAATTAGCACTTGCAATAGTAGAGTGCTAAAAATTATAGGAAAAGTTAAGAAAATAGGGGGTATGGTGACGCCAGCGAAGGAAGGATAGATAAAACGTTGCGGAAAGCGGAGAAAAGCGTAATTAGTATTGACTTTTATAGATATGTGTGGTATAATGAAATTATGGGTTTGTTTCCTAGTTCCTTGAAATCATTTTGGAAATTCTAGAGATAGCTTTCAGGAGTGTTTGGTAGCGCAGAGAATATGAAGAATCGTACTCTGTGCGCTGCCAAGCAGCGAAAATCGATTGCGCATAGTTTGGTATGAGAATGTGCGCAAAATAGAAAGGATTTGGAAAGCTATGGCAAAGAAGTTCAACCGAAAACAGCAGGAGATCCGGAAGTACGAGCGGAAGACCGATCGACCGGCGAGGATTGTGCCGGAGGCGGTGCTGCCGAGCTACGTCGAGAATGTGCTTCTTCGGACGGAGAAAGATTTGCTGGCCCTCGGGCAGGCGAATCTGAGGATGTTTAAGAAGTACTGGCGGCGCGAAGAGCGCAGTCTGGGAAAGCAGATCGATGAGCTGAGCGAGGTGATCAAGGCTCTGGAGAGCGTGGCAACGCCGGAGGTGCTCGGAGCGTCGGATGACGCCGTGACGCGAAAGGCGGCAGAGGCGTTGGCGGCGCAGTACGAGCGGCCGGAATTCCCGGAGGTGGTGATGGTGAAAAACACGATTGACGGGAAGTACTATCCGGAGCCGCAGGACGAGGCATCGCGGTCTCGGCGGCCGGGCAAGACGACTTTTAACTATTGTGGGTGGTGTAAATATGCCCACAATAGTATCCGGCGGTGCAATTATAATATTGCGTCGCAGTGCAAACTGCTCTGGCCGGGCATGGTCATGCACGATTTTAACACACCGTGCATGGTCTTGAACCAGTCGGCGCTGGGAATTAGCGCGACGGCGGAATACCTGAAGATGGAGAAAAATGGCATTGCGAACGAGAAGTCGAACGTGGTGGCGAAGCTGCACTATCTGAGCTGGCTGGAAAAGCAGGCGGCGAAGGATCTGGTGCTGGCGAAACTGCCGCCGCTGCCGATTTGTCGGGAAGATGTGCCGTATGAAGTCGGTCAGGAGGTCGTGTGCTATCTCCCGCAGTGGGAGGGGGTTTGGCCGGAATGGCAGCGGATGTTCGTAGTCGGAACGGTTACGGATACCCCGGAAAGGCTGAATGGCTGGGTGACGGTGAAGTTTCTGCAGCAGGTGTCGCGGTCGGAGAGCACTCGTGGAGTGCTCGGCGGCTATGGGGTGAATTTGTATGCCCATGGATCGTTCGTGATGACGCCGGAGGAATTTGAAATCCTGCGGTGGAATCTGGAGTACCGGGAGGTCTGGCTGCGGTCGTGCGTGAGTCCTGGCGAAGATGATCAGGCAGTACGGGACGAGATAGTGGACTTCCGGCAGGCGGGACCGCTGAGCGCGGGATGATCTTGTGCCGGTAGTGATTTGACGGTGCGACTTAGGTATGAAGAATTTTTGAAATGAGGTGAGAAGCCCCCTACGAAGGTAGGGGGCTTTTTATGAATATGGGACTTTTGTAGGAAAATTGTGCGGAGAGTGCTTATGTATTGTATAATGGGTACATGAGTTTGAAGAGAGTTGTGGAGAATATGCCGGGGTATAATAAGCTAGTGCTTCCCTTGCACTGGGCGCAAGCGGTGCGGGCGACGACGAAGTATAAGCGACCGGCGAAGCAGCTAAGAGTAATCGCGGTGACGGGGACGAATGGAAAGACTACGACTTGCTTCATGATCTGGAAAATGCTGACGACGATCGGGTATAAGACTGGGCTATTGACGACAGTGGGGTGGTCGGAAGATGGAGAGACGATTCATCGGCAGTATGAGCATATGACGACGGAGCGGGTAGATGTCTTGAATCAGCGGATGCGTGCGATTGCGGATGCGGGATCGGAGTTTATGGTGCTAGAGGTGACGTCGCATGCGTTGGCGCAGTATCGGACGCTGGGGGTGCCGATCGAGATTGCGGTGTTTACGAATTTGACACACGAGCATCTGGACTATCATAAGACGTTTGATAATTATCGGAAGGCGAAGATGCGACTGTTTCGGCAAGCGAAGGCGGGAGTGGTGAATGCGGATGATCCGAGCGCGAGCTATTTCGTGGGACTGTTTAAGGGGCAGAAAAAGGCAGGGTCTAATGAGAAAAATGCGCTGGGTGATATAATTACTTACGGTATTGAGAAGGGTGATATACGAGCAACAGATATACAGCTGAATTCTTTCGGAGTGGATTATGCGTGTGGTGATATGGAGATACGGACGCAGATCCCGGGAAAATTTAATGTTTATAATTCCCTGGCGGCAGTGGCGGTTGGGAAAAAGCTGGGCTTCAAAAATGAGCAAATCGAGCGAGGAATCCATGCACTAGAATCGGTCGAGGGGAGAATGAACCGAATCCGGGAGGGGCAGGATTTCGAGGTGATTGTGGATTATGCGCATACGCCCGATGCGCTTGAGAAAGTCTTCCTGTCTGTACAGGGCTCGTCCTCTGAGCGAATTACTTCGTCAGATCCTCCGGTACGCGCTCGTCGTATGTCTAATACGCCTCGCTTGCGTTCCTCGAATCTTCCTCGTACTTCATCTCAGATGACTTCGCCCTTAGGTGGTGATGATTCATCTCGGACGACTGAGCTTCTAAAATCGGATAGCTTATCGAGAACGACTTCGCCTGCAAGGACGCTGACGGCGAAGACGGAGAAAAATTCGATTGTGGCGGAGTTGATTGCGCTGCCGAGTGGACTGGGTGATGATGCGGAAGTGATAGAAAGTGCGCCGGTTGAGGAGATTAACGTCTTGGCAAATAAAGAGCCTAAGAAGACGGTGAAGAAGGCTGTGAAGGCGGTGACGAAGAGGCCGGTTGAGGTGGTGGCGGAGCCGATTGAAGTTACGGAGCGGAGAATTATCTCGGTGCATGGGGGTGCGGGGCGACGGGATGAGTCGACGCGAGCGGTGCGAGGAAAAATTCTTGGAAAATATAGCGATATTGTGATTATCACAGAGGATGATTCGCGGGATGAGGACCCGCGGAAGATTGCGGAGCAGTTCGTCGAGGGGGCGGAGAGTGCGGGGAAAGTGATGGGCAAGGATCTATTTGCGGAGCTGGATCGGCGGAAGGCGATTGAGCAGGCGCTGAAGATGGCGAAGAAAGGTGATTTAGTCCTGATCCTCGGTAAGGGGCATGAGAAGACTATTCTACGAGCGGATGGGCCGCATGAATTTGAAGATGTTAAGGTGGCGACGGAAATCTTGAGGGGGATGCGGAAATAATCTAGAGGGCTTGTCGTGAGGTCTGGGCGACAAAAAGAGCGGAAAGCCTTGCTGAGTTTTTAGTAAAAGTGATAGAACGTTAGCAGGAATTTGTTTTTAAAATTACTCTTTGCCTAGGCGGAGAGTGATTTTGATTCTGGGATTTTGGGTTGCGGGGAGATGAATCGTGGTATAATGAGAGGGTATCAAATTAGTGAAAATATAGTCGGTAGTGTTGGTTTTGCTAGCGTTTGTGTTTACATTCATGTTTGAAATGGCATCACGAGCCAATCACATGAATGTGCCATCCGGCTATTCACTGATTTGATACACCCTCGTGGTGCCATTTTTGTTGGTATACATTTGCATCTGGCTACCAACAATTGATAGGATGTAAAATGGCACCGCCTGGGAGAAAACCTATCTAAACCAAAAGGAGGGCCACATGCACCATAAAATATCAAATGTTAACTTTCCCAGCAATAAACATAGTATTCCAATATTGCTGAAAAGAAGTATTCCGATAGGTTGTGCGGTGGCGCTGCTTTTGGGGATGGCTATGCCTGCTCAAACTTTTGCGGCGAGTGCGTATTGTGGGGATATAGATGGATATGAGCGGGTGGGTGAGAATAAGTATGTAAGTATTGATGGCAGCTTGGAGACTTGCGACTTTCGGCCGATCCTGACGACGCCGACAGAGAATACGGTGAGCTTGACGCCGTCGCTTGCGCTGAGTATAGATAATGGCGAGGCGAGCGTGGATGACAAAATCATTGCGGAATATGATAAGACGAATTATTCTAGTCATACGGTTTCTCTGGCGGCAAGTAATGTGGCGAGCTATGCGTTGACTCTATCAGGTGTCGGTGTGAGTGGACCGGCAGTGCTGACTGGGGCGAATAATGTGAAAGGAGCTGCTCTGGCGGCGGATACTTGGGGATATGGCTGGGGAGAGGCGACGGCCGCGGATGATGAGATGAGTTACGAATCGGCAGTGAGTAAAAACTTGGGCGATGTCGCAATAAGTAATAATGCAGTAGATTTATCAAAAAAGCTAGTGTTTGCGACGAAATTTGGCGAGAATTCGGTGGCGGGGACCTATAAAGTAACGGCGACGATCTCGGCGGTGGCAATGCCGGCAGAGGTGACAGAGACGTTTGTGAAGTGGGATGATCTGGTCTACATGCAAGATATGAGCGCGGAGACCTGCGAATATGCGCCGGTAGGGGTGGCGAAAACGCTGATTGATATACGAGATGGAAGTAGTGATCCGACTTATACGGTGAAGAAACTGAGCGACGGTAAATGCTGGATGACGCAGAATTTGAGGATTACGAAAGATAGCTTGAAAGTGGGCGGGGAGGATGTGTTTAGTATTTGTCTGACGAAGTATGATTCGGATGTGGAGGGGACGTGCTATAATGATTTGCCGAAGTCGAGTATTATAGGGTTTACGGACGATACGGCGGTGAATGTGTATTATAACAATAATGTGAGCTATGGGGCGTATTATTCTTGGTGTGCGGCGACGGCGGGGACGTGCGCGGTGGATGGAGTGCCGATCAGTAGTGGCGAGGCGAGCGGAAGTGTCTGCCCGAGGGGGTGGAGGCTGCCGACGATGAGTGAGTATCGGGCTTTGATTAATAACGGGATGATGAAGCGTGGTGTTTGGAGCGCGAATAGTACGACGTCGGGTTATTGGATTGGGGCGAGTACTGACGAAATGGCTAGTGGCGCTTTTTGGCCGGCGGCAGGCCGCAATATCTCTGGTACTCTTATGCACACTGGAGGAAATGGGGCGTATTGGGCTTCTAATATAGTGCGTAATACTAGTCGTGCATATCGCCTTGATTTTGATTCTACTGTCGTGCCTCAAATTGCTAGTAGTGAATGGTGTTACGGTTTTTCGGTGCGGT
Source organism: uncultured Candidatus Saccharibacteria bacterium (assembly GCA_948623715.1). Taxonomy (GTDB): domain Bacteria; phylum Patescibacteriota; class Saccharimonadia; order Saccharimonadales; family Saccharimonadaceae; genus Nanosyncoccus. The sequence goes on from CAPHDI010000013.1 coordinate 12,057, forward strand.
GTGTGGCGAGATAGGCTAACTTGTAGCGCTGTTAATAGTTGCGATAGGAAAAGCGCCCCGGGTGGGGCGCTTTTCTGGTGGTTTCCTGTGTCTTTAGACTAGGCGCTGGGAGGGGTAGGGGTGTCAGTGGTGGATGGGGTGGATGGATTCTCTGAGGCAGGAGTGTTAAGACTTTCTGGGGTGGATGTTGACTCGGAAGCTGTAGGCTGTTTCTCGGGAGTGTCGGCGGGAGTGTTAGGAGTAGGAGGAGTGTCCATTGTGATAACTTTCGGCTCGTCGGAAGTGGTCTGAGTATCTGGAGTTGATGTGGTAGATTCGGATTCGGCTGGGTCGGAGAGCTCGGTGATGACTGCGGGGGTGGCGGCTACGTCGACAGAGGTGGTTTCAGCGGGCTTTTGCTCGGTGGCTGGGGTGCTAGTGGAGGTCTCAGGGGATGATTCGGCTGGTTTGGATTCGGGAGCGGCTTCAGCTGGTTTTGTTTCGGAGGTAGCCTCGGAGGGTTGAGCGGTAGAGGAGGCCTCGGCTGGGGTCGGAGATGGAGTGGTAGGTTGAGCGGCGGAGGCATTAGCGATAGCAGCGGAGGCGGAGCCGTCGTCGGCAGCGGCGGTAGGGGCAGGTGTGTCCATAGTGGTGGTCGTAGCGGGGGCGGCGATCTGATAGCCCTTTGCAGCGAGGTCGGCGTCGCCTTTGATGAGGATCATGACGCCTTCGACGATCCCCCAGACGCAGTCGCCGATGATGATAATATAAGCAAGGATAAGGAGGCAATAGAAGAGGACGGAGAGGGCCGGGATGCTCTTCGTGAGGTTGAGAAGGATGATGCCGATCATGAGAAGAATAACGCCGCCGACAAAGAGGGAGACGTGAGTGATGGCCTTTTTCGTGTTATTGAGATACCAGTCGTGGCCGCCGACTCCGCCGAGAAAGACGCCCAGAACACCGGCAACGACCGATGACTTTACTTGATTTTGCATAAACCTCCTTATATTTCTAGAATAATTGTACTAATTATACTTTAAGATAGGGTAAAAAACAAGGATTTCGGCGGGGTGGCTTTGCTGGATTGGTGAAATATGATATAATTATGTCTATGAAAATATTGGCAATTGAGAGTTCGTGTGATGAGACAGCGGCGGCAGTGATCGGGGATGGGGCGGAAATCCTGAGCAATGTCGTGGTGTCGCAAGTGGACATTTTCGCGGCGTATGGGGGCGTGATCCCAGAGGTAGCGGCGCGCTCGCACTTGGAAGCAATTTTGCCAGTAGTACATAAAGCTCTGGATGATGCAAGATTGACGAAAGATGATATTGATTATATCGCGGTGACATATGCGCCGGGATTGCTCGGGTCGTTGCTAATCGGGACGTTGACGGCGAGGATGCTCGCGATATTATGGGGGAAGCCGTTGTACGCAGTGCACCATTTGAAGTCGCACATCTATGCTAACTGGCTGATTGATGGGGGTCGAGACATTGACCGTCCTGAATTTCCGCTGTTGGCACTGGTGATATCTGGTGGGCATACGCAGATTATTTATATGCCGGGGCATAATCAGTTTGAGATTATTGGGACGACGAGAGATGATGCGGTGGGGGAATGCTTTGATAAAGTGGCGAAGATTCTTGGTCTTCCCTATCCGGGCGGGCCTTCGATTGCGAAGGCTGCGGAGAAGGGGGATCCTTTGAAATATCATTTGCCACATCCAAAGATTGATGGGCTGGATTTCTCGTTTTCGGGACTGAAGACGGCGGTACTGAGAGCGGTGCAGGCGGAGTGCAATTTGCCGATTACTACGCCATCTTACGAATTAGCTGGCTACTTGACGGAAAAACAAAAAGCTGATTTTGCGGCGTCTTTCCAGGAAACAGCGTGTAATATATTGCTCGAAAAAATGCAAATTGCGCTGAGAGGCCATCCAGAGGCTCGTAGTGTGGTTTTCGCGGGAGGGGTGAGTGCAAATAAGGTTCTTCGCGAGAAGGCCCTTAGAGGGGCTAAAAATGGCCTTAAACATGAGCTTTTTGAGCGGGGTGGTGATAAAAATGGGGAGGTCGCTGGAGATGAGGCTGGAGGTGGGATTTTCGGGTCAGAGGTGGAGGTGTTCTTTCCGGAGGCGAAGTACACGGGTGATAATGCGGCGATGGTGGGGGTGGCGGCGTATTATGAAATCATGTCAGGGGTGGGACCGGCGGATCCGTATGATCTTAATATTATGCCGAGAGTGCCGATTAAGTAATTTACCCTTGACGGATAGGTGGGGTTGGGCTAGAATGGGAATATGCTCTCTGACGGAGGTCCTCGAGTAATCCGGCAGATGGTCAGCTCATCGGCGTATATTTCTGGGGGAAAGTCAGAAGGCTGATGGGGAGCATGATCCTTAGAAAATTGGAAGGAAGTGAAGAGTGCATGAGATGCGACAGACGCGTGATCCGGAAAAGAGGCATTTGCATTCGGGCGGACCCTCGGTGGTGGCTGCTTGAGCAGAATGTGTCGAGATGGCTGGTGCCATCCCCCTTTGGCAAAATTCTGTAAGAGCATTGATAGCTAGACCAAGATAGCGAAAACCTGGAGTAAACTCTTTTATCAAAAAGCGAAATACATTTGTCTTCAAATTGTAACTGTCCTTGTGTAGTTTCCTGAAAACCGCAATGACGGCGATTCCACCTCGCCGTCGGAGACCATCATTGTACTTGCAGGAAAACGTCTCTCGTGTCAACAGACGTGGAGACCCGTGACAACTGAATACGGACCAAATGTACAGACCAAGGAGATGATCGTTTGAGAAACCTGAAACGTTTTATCGCCATGATGATGGCGATCGCAATGTGTCTGGCTCTCTGTGGCGGTTATGTTCCTCTGATGGTCGCGACTGGGTGTGTGTTGCTGGCGGCGGGCTGCGTCAACAGTAACATGGCCCGGGCGGGTCCGACGAAGGGCAACCGCCTGGCGAAGCGTCGGGCGTATCAGCTCGATGTGGAGCGTGTGAGATCCTATGAAAGTCAGTCTGGCATGCGAGTGGCTAACCGGAGAAACGCTACGACGATGTGGACGAAAATGGCCGGATGCTGCCGTGGGCAGCCCGGTAAGCGTAAGGGGTCGGCGCACTCGTGGGCACGCGATCAGAATGCACGTAATGCACGCGCTGGTATGATCGCTCTGTCGTCCGTCATCCGCGGGGGAAGGCGGGCCGACGTGCGGTGGACAGCCGGCGCCGTGGCCGCGTAACGGGTTTGCGTAACCTGGCGCGAGGCTAGGCGCGAAATAGCCGCTGGGCGAGAGCGGCTAAAGATGCAGAACGGGGTGTCGCTCCGTTACGGCGGGGCGACACCCACGGTAAACAATCAAGAGCGAAATTTGCATTGAGCAGTCAATTCCCTCCCAATATAGCAACAGTCTGGACGCTTTGAGCGGCGTGCGGACAAGCCCCCTCAATGAGGGGGTATTTTTATGGGAAATGCGTTTGAGGGCTGGTTTTTGGCGATTTGAGAGACTTTTGGAAAAAGGTGGGTGTGGGGGCGGTTTTGGATTTTTATGGTATAATGGAGGAAATTGGAGTAAAAATGGCGAGGAATTTATTGCAGTCGCGGGCTTGGGAAAAGTACGCGAAAAGTGAGGGGCGGGAGACGATTTGGCGAGATGGCGATGGCTATGAAGCGTTAGCGATCGTGCAAGAAACGCCGCTTGGTAAATATTTGTTTTGTCCGTACGGGCCGGCGATAACAGGGGCAGAAAAGAAGGAAACGGGTGAGGCAGAGCGTGAGCGGGAGCTGAGGGCGCTAGACTTTGCGCTTGATTCCCTGCGGGCGGCGGCGCGGGAGCGCGGTGCGTTTTTTGTACGGATTGAGCCGACTGTGGCGTTCTCGGAGGCAGAGCTTAAGGAGCGGGGGTTGGTAAAATCGCATGATATCGAGCCGGCGCATACATGGGTGATCGACTTGACACAGGCAGAGGAAGAGATACTTGACGGGATTGAGAAGACGAAGGTGCGGCACTGGCGGAATCACGGGAAGAAAGGGATAACGATCCGGACGAGTACGGATCCGGAGGAAATTACGATCCTTGCTTCCCTGCTTCAGAAAGTTGGAGAGCGAGATAATTTTACGCCGCAGGACGCTAAACATCTCAAGGGGCAGATGGAGGCGGGATTTGCGACGCTCTATATCGCGGAATATGAAGGGAAGGCGATCGCGGCGTCGCTGGTGTATGATTATGACGGGGTGCGATACTATGCGCACGCAGGGGCGGATGATGAATACAAGAAGCTGACGGCGGGGACGATCTTGCTGGTAGAGATGATAATGGACGCTCGGCGAATGGGGGCGAAAAGGTTTGATTTCTGGGGGATTACGACGTCAGAGGATCCGAAGCATCCTTGGTATGGATTCACGCAGTATAAGAAATCTTTTGGAGGATATGAGGTGGACTATGCGGGGACATGGGATCTGCCAATGTCGAAGATGAAATATCGGATTTACCAGATGATTAGAAAAGTGAATCGGGGATTGAGGAAAAAATCGTAATTCCCGGTTGAATTGCAGTAGAATGTTGGCGATATTAGAACATAAATTTCCGTGAAATAAAAGAGGCTCCAATACGAGCCTCTTTTTCATGATTCCCTATTCTTGATAGGGGTGAACCTATAATATTCCGCAAAAATTGCGGGTCATAATTCCCTTTTTATAGTAGAAAAGCACATGTGAAATAGCTTGTCTTTTTTCCAAAAACTAAGCATAAATTCGATCCGAACTAGATAAATTTACGAACCTAACGCGAACTGGGTATTTCGCGAATTTCGCATGAACTAAAACAAATTAAACTAAACTAAAAATCTGTAATTCGTACTCTCGTACGGAATGTGCTTGGATTCTCTGCCCTACGTGTACCCACTCGTAAGTAGAATGATCCGATGTTTTTATTGTAGCGAAGGATGAGCGGAATGTCAATAGAAAATGGCGGTGCAAATTTTTAACAGGGAAGAATGTTGTAGAAAATACAATGAAAATGGTTATTTTTATAATTTGGCGGTGCAAGATGTAGTGAATCTTGTCCGCTCCTTTTTTTGCGGACCGCGTCGAGTGGGGAAATTAGAAAACAGCACCAGCAAACTACCTTTTTTCGGAGCGCGTCGCGTCAGCCCGCCGTTGCGGGTGCCGCGCGCTACTCCTCGCCGTAGCTCCGGACCTCCTTCGAAAAGGAGTTTACTGTTGCTGTCTACGTAATTATGCTTTTTGATCCGGCTTAGCCGGGGAATAATGTTTTATAATAAAATTATTAGACGACTCCTTGTGCCCAAAAGATAAAATGGTGGATTTTCATCGGATTTTCTGGGGTGAGGTTGGGTGGGGAATTAAAAATAACCCCCTTTTGGGGGTTATTTGGGGTTAAGGATGATGGGCGGATCTGATATATGGTTTATAGATACTTGCGATGGAAATAAAAGAAGAGTATATCGGAGAGAATAATAGCGAGGCTGGCTGAATAGATGGCACGATATGGATCGACGATGGATTCTAGAAATTGAAAATAATCGGGAAATTTATAGCAAAGGAGAATGACAACCAAATAGAGCATTGCGGAGGCGGCGCTAACAAAGAGAGCAATGGTCTTTTGGGGTGAGGTGGATCGGTTTTTGAGGAAATTGACTAAGGCAAGGATGAACCAGGGAACTATGAGAAGTGGTATCCCGACGATTAGTATTACGAGAGCAAGGAGCTGGATTCCGGTGATTATGCTTGTGCTTGTTTTGTCAATTAATGCTACTAAAATTACAAATATACAGAGAAGCAGAATGCTGTTACTGATAATGAGGATCGCCCTTTCTGTGGCGGTGACTTTAGGGGTGCTTATATATGACATTTTGGCTCCTTTTGTTATTTTTGATGTTATTCGATAACTTTGAGCTCTTGCTTGAGGCGCTCGATGAGGGCGGATTTTTCCTTGATGCCTTCCTGAGTCTCGCGAACGAGATGGGCGGGAGCTTTGTCGACGTAATTCGGATTCATCATGCGGGCATTCAGCGCGTCTAATTCACGGCCAACAGAGAGAATGCGGGCTTCGAGGCGATCGTGATATTCCTTGACGAGCTCGGCGGGAACGTCGAGATAGACTTCGTGATTGGCGAGGGCGAGACGGAGGCCGCGAGGCTGACCTTCGCAGCTGATGACGCTAGCGAGGCCGGCGAGCTTCGCGATGAGGAGCTGATTATCGTCGACAATGGCGTCATCGCCATACAAAAGCGTAAGTTTTTTGCCTCTGAGGCTTTCGGAGAGCTCCTGTAAGACCCTTCTGGTCTCGGAGACGACTGCTACCAGGCTTTCGAAATTGGCGGCCGAAATCGGGTCAAATTTGAGCCGAGAAGGCCATTTTGAGTCGATGAGAAGACCGTCGGTCCAGCTAAGGCTTTGCCAGATGGCTTCAGTGACGAACGGAGCGAACGGATGAAGCATCTTGAGGACCATTTCGAGAGTATTTTTGAGGAGAGGGACGTTTTTGTAGATCTTCTGACTCTCGATGAACCAGGCGGCGTATTTGTCCCAGATGGTATTCGTAAGAGTCTCGACGGCTTCGGAAAAACGATAAGCGGCGAAATCGTCTTCGATTTCTTCTTTGCAGGCAGTCAATTCGCGGCAAATCCAATCTTCGCCAGGGTTATCGGTGGAGTAGGGAAGCTCAGCGCCAGCGGCGACAGCGCCTTCGTTGACGATTTCGGCGTCCATTTCGGCGGTGGCGATTTCGAGAGCAATAGAACTGCCGCTCTGAGATTCGTCGACCATGCCTTGAATAAATCTTGCAAGATTCCAGAGTTTATTACATAAATTACGCCCAGAAACGACGGAATTCTCGGAAAAGGCTTGATTCATGCCGGCGGAGCGACCCCTGAGGATGCCGAGACGGAAAGCGTCCGAACCGTATTTGGTAACGAGGTCCATAGGGTTGACAACATTGCCCTTAGACTTAGACATTTTCTGGCCATGCTCGTCAAGTACTAGACCATGAAGATAGACCTCTCGGAAAGGAACTTCACCGCTTACGTATACTCCCATCATAATCATGCGAGCGACCCAGGCAAAGAGAATGTCGGCGCCAGTTTCCATGACGTTAAGAGGATAATAGGGGTTATCTTTGCCTTCGGTCCAGTCGGTACAGACGAGGGGCCAGTGGGAACTAGAGAACCAAGTATCGAAGGTATCCTCGTCGCGAATGTAGGTAACGCCGCCGACCTCGATCTTTTTCAGGTGAGTGCGAGTGTCGAAAATCCAATCAGGGGAATCAGTGGCGTCGTCGGTCTCTTTCTTGAACATCGGAATGGCGATGCCCCAAGGGATCTGGCGAGAGATGTTCCAATCTTTGAGATTCTCAAGGTAATTGATAAGGACCTTTTTCTTGTTTGCGGGGGTGAATTTGATCTCGTTGTTCTCAAGATGCTTGATAGCTGCGGCAGCGAGGCGCTTGACATCGACAAACCATTGTGCCTTTAACATAGGCTCGATGACGGTGTCGCATTTGTAACAATGAGCGACGGAATGGACGATTTCGCGTTCGCCGCGGAGGAGATTTTGCTCTCTAAGGGCATTTAGGACCTTTTTACGGCATTCGGAAGTCGAAAGGCCGTCGTACTCAGGTCCGGTAATAGGAAGCATGTGGCCGTCTTCTCCGATGACCTGGATGCGGGGCAAATTATGACGTTCGCCGACCTCGAAATCGTCGAAATCGTGGGCAGGGGTGATCTTCACGGCACCGGTACCGAAGGTGGGATCGGCGTGCTCGTCAGCAATAATAGGGATAGTACGATCGGTGAGAGGGAGAATGACTTCAGCGCCAATGAGATCTTTGTAACGGTCATCGTCGGGATTCACAGCGACAGCGACGTCACCAAAGAGAGTCTCAGGGCGAGTAGTGGAGACGATGAGCTCGGTGTCGCGACCGACAACCTTGTAAGCGATATCCCAGAGGTGGCCATTTTCGTCTTCGTGGTTGACTTCGATGTCGGCGAAGGCGGTCTGGTGCTTCGGGCAGTAATTGACGAGCTTCTCGCCGCGGTAGATCATGCCGTCATTCCACATTTTTTCGAAGGTTTTGTAGACGCGGGAGACGACGTTTTCGTCGAGGGTGAAGGTAAGATCGGACCAGGCGCAGCTCGCACCAAGGGCGCGGAGCTGGAGCTCCATGTTGCCGCGCTGCTGTTCGACGAATTGCCAGACGCGAGAGTAGAGCTCGTCGCGGCTGTATTCGAAGCGAGTATGACCTTCTTTTTCGAGGGCGCGCTCGTAGACGACCCAAGTCTCGAAGCCGGCGTGGTCGGCGCCAGGGATGTACCAGGTAGAACGGCCGCGGAGACGGTAGTAGCGAGCAAGGGAATCTTCGAGGGCGATAGTCAGGCCGTGGCCGATGTGAAGATTGCCATTGGCATTAGGGGGCGGCATGACGAGAGAATAGCAATTCTCGGTGTCAGATTCGGTAGTATTGTAAACTGGGTCCTTGGGCTGGAAAGCGCCAGTCTTCTCCCAGAGGGCGTAAATATTTGGTTCGAACTCTCCCGGTTCATAACTCTTCGTAAAACTCATGGACTTATTATAGCATAGATTAGGGAATTACGGTGGGGTTGACAAAATGGGGAATGTGTGCTAGTATGGAGGTAGAGTGTAATAAAAACAAAAATATTAAACAAATTTTCTACAGATTTTGTAGAGATGTGGAGAAAATAAAAATGCCAGACAATATGGAAAAAGCTGCCGTAGCCGATGGAGAAAGTAATGGCGGGGAATGGGCAGAGATCGCTGCAATGCCAAGCTATGAAGACAAAATGAAAGCGGCGGAAGTAGCGCAGGAAGCGCCAGCGGAAGATGCTGCTGAGGTGCCGGTTGATATAGAAGATGGGACGGTGAAGAAGCGGCCGTTGATGGAGTCGCATCCGGGTTTGGAATCTGATCTTAATCCCTATCCTGATCCCAACATGTATCCGTTGGAGGATCCAGAGACGCCGACAACTCCACCGGACGAAGGACCTCAGTTCCCGTCAATGACGCCACCGATGGAAGAGCCGACGGTAGGAATGACGGAACTACCAGTAGTCGACGAGGATGGAAATCCTAATACAGTTAATTTAGAAAATGAGCCGGCGCCGGAGCGTCATGAAATGACTAGCGAGGAGCTGGATGCGTATATGCAGCAGTTGATGGGCCGAGGTGCGAAAGTGATGGCTGCGGCGGAGACTCCGGTAGCAGCTGAGACAGTTGAAGAGATTGTGGTCGCGGAAGCTCCGGAAGCGGTTGCTCCGACGACGGAAGTGGCAAAGGAGATTCCGGCTTATGATGGGACGTGGAGGCCTTCAATGTTTGTGCATGGAATGATATTAAACGACGCTAAGCCGAAGGCCGAGACCTCGGAAGCCGAGAATCAGTAATTAGCGCGTATAAGAAAAACTAGGGTGCTGGGTGCGCCCTAGTTTTGTGTTCAGGATTTATTATTTGTGCTCAAGCTTTGTGCGGATGGCTTCCATTTCTTCGGGAGAAGGTTTCGGAATATGATGTGCGGGATCGTAATTTGGGTCGAAGGGAATAAGATGGACATGGGCGTGGGGGACGTCGGTACCAATGACTTTCAGGAGGGTGCGCTGGCCAAGGACATCTTCGTAATGACGGGCAAGCTTCTTGACGGTGGTCATGACGGCAGCGTAATCGGCATCGTCGAGATCGTAGAGACGATCGACTTCGACTTTCGGGACGACGAGGGTGTGACCGAGGGACTCGGGCTCGATGTCAAGGAAGGCATAGGTACGGTCGTCTTCGTAAATTTTATAGCTAGGGAGTTCACCCTGAATGATCTTCGTGAAAATTGTACTCATGAAGTAATTATAGCACGACTATTTATTGCGGGCGGCGACGTATTCTTGGATGAGGGGGATTTTGCTGAGGTAATGATTCCACATGCCGACGAGACCTTTGCGGGGGTCGGAGGGATCGCCGAAATTGGCGGATTTCGTGGTGTTCTCGTAGAGAGGGGTGGCGAGATCGCCAGCGTCGGCCCAGTTACGGCGGCAGCCGGTAGAGGTGAGCGGAGAGATAGCTTCGAGCTGGGCGAGCCAGCTACGACCCCAATCGTCGCTGCCAAAAATCCAAAGGTATTGACCGTCGTGCGAGGGGTAGACGGTGAGGACGATGTTTCCGGCAAGGGAAGAATAACTATTGAAGGAGGCGAGTGGAGAGGAGAAGTCAGGAGCGAGGTCGGCGTTGACGGAGATAAGCTGAGGAGCGTTTTTATTACGGCCGGTAGGTTGCCAGTTTCTGAGGATCGGGTCGTGATCGACTTCGGTATAGAAATCGCTGTGGAGGCGATTGTGGTCGAGGGCTTCGCGGTAATCCTGGAGAGTGTCGTAGGCAGAGGCGGCGCCGGCGAAAAGAAAATCAGGATTAACGGAGGTGATTTCTTGGAAACCGGTGGATTTGATGAGAGTGGAGAGCTGCTGCTGGAGGGCGATAGGGAGAGTAATGGAGGCGGGGCTGTAGCCGTCGGTGGGCTGGCTCATGCCCTCGGCGCGAGGGCCGCGAATAACGTCGGGTGCGAAATACCAAAGACCGGTCTTGGGGTTGAGATAATAACTGCGGAGCTTGTAGCCGCTAGCGGTGCCGTTAGCAGCGTTGCCGTTGTTGGCAGGGAGGTAACCGAGGATGGCGCCACGACCGTCGCTGAGCTGGAAGGGGGCGGAGAAGAAGATGGTCTGGCCATCGAGAGTAGTCTCGGACATGGGGGCGAGGGCGTTGTTGATAAGATTGGCGATAGTGAGAGGATACTCGGTGCCGTCTTGACGCCAGGGGTCGCCGGAGATGGTGGTCTGGCTGAGGATTTCGTTGCTGCGGTCGGGAGTGAGTGGGGAGAGCGGGGAAGCGAGAGCGGGGCGTGCGGTACTGGAAGATGATTGCTGGCTGACTGGCGGCTTAGAGGTCTCTTCAGAGATGATGGCGTCGAGGTCTTTTGAAGAGAGATCGATAGGGTCTGTGGTGGTCTCAGGGGTTTTTGGAGATCGCGGGAGGGGGTCGGTCTCCTCGAAGGTAGTGAAGCGATTGCCGTAAAGATTCTGCTCAAGGACGTCGAAGGAATCGACGTAGGTTTGGAGCTGGTCGGAAGTGGCTTGAGGACGGATGCTATTGAGGAAGGCGTCGCGGAATTTCGCAAAGCCGGCGGGAGTACGGTAGTCGGGTTGGCCTTTCGCGGGCTTTGCGAGGAGGCGCTTGAGGTCGGAGGCGCTGACGGATTCCCAGTTGGAGGCGTCATGGCCGGTGGCGATGGCGATAATTTGCAGCTGACGAGGGTCTTGGGAAATTTCTAGGAAGAGGCGGTCGATGTCGACTGGCGGAGTAGAAGAATTCGATGGAGCTGCAGTCGCTGATTTTGCGGCTGCAGCAAGATTAGAATTAGTATTTTTATGGTCGTGCCCACGCTTTAATTTCCCAAACATAAGCTAATTATAGCAGAAAGAGCGGGGAGTGTCGAGGGGTGTGTTGGAGGCGGATTTGTGGAAAATGTAGAAAATCTTATAAGATTTTTGGAATTAAATCCAAGAAAAACATAAGAAATTGTGCATTTTATGGTATAATGGAGGTATGATAGAAAGATATTTAGGAAAGATTATTCGAGATAAGGTCGGTCAGGGGAAGGCGATTGTAGTATTTGGAGCGCGACAAGTAGGGAAGACGACGCTGCTGAGGAATATTTTTGTTGATGATGAGGTGCTGTGGTTGAATGGCGATGAAGAAGAGGTGCGGGCAATATTCCAGAATATGTCGGCAGCGTCAATGGAGGCAGTATTAGGGAAGCGAAAGGTGCTTGTGATAGATGAGGCACAGAGGATTGCGGACATCGGGTTAAAGCTGAAATTAATACAAGATAATTATGGCGGTCGGGTACAGATTGTGGCGACTGGCAGTTCGTCGTTTGATCTGGCGAATGAAGTAAACGAGCCGCTGACGGGGCGAAAGTGGGAGTATCGGATGTATCCGATAGCGTTTACGGAGATGGTTGCAGAATATGGGTTGGTGGCAGAGCGGGCGAATTTGGAGAATAGATTGTTGTATGGGTATTATCCGGATATCGTAATGCATCCAGAGGATGCGCGAGAGCGACTGAATCAGTTGGTAAGCGATAATCTGTATAAAGATATTCTGAGTCTCGATGGAATTAATAAGCCGGCGAAGTTGGAGAAGATTTTGCAAGCGTTAGCGTTTCAAGTGGGGTCGCAGGTAAGTGTAAATGAATTGGCAAATACGGTAGGGATCGATAATCGGACGTTAGAAAAATATCTGTCACTACTAGAGCAAGCGTTGATAATTTTTCGGTTGCCGAGTTTTTCGAGGAATCTGCGGCATGAGCTATCGTCGTCAAGCAAGTATTATTTCTATGATGTAGGGGTGCGGAATGCAGTAATAGATGATTTTCGGCCGGTAGAATTAAGACAAGATATCGGTGGGTTGTTTGAGAATTTTGTAATTGCGGAGTTGCAGAAGAGCGTAAAACGAAGAAAACAGTATTTCTGGCGGACGAGTCAGCAGCAAGAGGTGGATTATTTGACAGAGACTGACGGAGAAATAACGGCTATTGAGATAAAATGGAATGAGAAGCGAAATGCGCGATTGCCGAAGACATTTGTAGAGAAATACGAGCCTACGGCGATAGAATATATAAATCGGGAGAATTTTCACGAGATAGTGATGAGATGGCAGGGGGCGTAGGAATTTTGTAAATTTTCGTGAATAGTGACGGAGTGGTAGGAAATGTAGAAAATCTTATAAGATTTTTGGAATTAAATCCCAGAAAAATATAAGAAATTGTGCATTTTGGATGAGTTTGAGCCTAAAAGAGCCACCTGTAAGTTTAGGGTGGCTCTTTTGGCGGATGTGGGGGAGTTCTGGGTTGTCTATGGATATTGGTGGGCTTAGTTATTTATGGCCGTAATAGTCACGGTCGTAGAATATTCTCCGGCAGGAAGGGTCGGGGAGATTGATACTCCTATGCCAAATGTATGCTTCGTAGATTGTTCTTCTTCATTATATTCTTCGGTATTATAGTAAGTAGTTGGAGTAGAAGTTATTGCGGAATAAGTAGAGTTATCTTGATTTAGTATGCCCCAAGCATTAGTTTTAGCTTGGACATTGGAGGAAGCGGGGATGGAGTTGGTAGGAGTTGGCTCGTCGGAATCGTTAGGATTAGTTAGTGAGGTTTTATTAGCACTTAGTTGTACAGCATAAGTAGTATTAGCGGAAATAGTAGCGGAGATTTCTCCCTTTGTAACTAGATTAGGATCGACTTCTTTATTCATGCCGGAAGTGGCATCGATACTGATAACAGGTGGGACGACGATGGCGATGATGTCGGTGTCGGCTTCGGCGTAAGAATCGGCGACGCACCGCACGGAGAGGCCGCTGCGCCGATAGTTGTTGTAGGCAGGGTAGAAAAAGCTGCTACTGAAGCGCAGGCGGTACGCACCGGTAGTGCTGTCGGCTGTACTAGACCAATAGGAGCCGTAGGAGCCGATATTGTAGGGCGAGCTATCGCTGTAATAGCCGGCAGCCGGGAAGGTGACACCATTGACCGTTAAAGCGCTGTTAGCAAAGGATGGACTTGATAAGCTACTCCAATAATTTGAGTTTACAGCAACATTTGTACTAGTAAGCCCGGCTACTACAGCGAATTCATTGGTGCCAGTGCCAGGAGTACCCTTCGGGAGACGCCAACCTTTGGGGCAAATACTAGAAGCGGCATCAACATTCGCTGCTGGGTTATTTCCACTTGCATCCTTACAGCCTGCAGTTGCGGCACACCAAGTGTAATATGCGCCATAAGTAGTATTATTACCATAGTATGCGTTAACTGCTGTATCACTAGAGAATCCACTCGTGCTTGATGCTGGAATCGTGAAGTTTGCACTCACATCAGAATCTGCGGAAGTGATTGTCTTATTCACGATACGGAGGTTTTGCGTCATCCAACATTTATTATCGGAAAGCTTTGCAATAGTGTAAGTAGAATCATCACGAGTATCAGTAAGAGTAGCGCTATCACCAATTTCCATATTATAACAAATGCCAGGGCGCATTTCTTGCATGGTAGAGATATTGTCTATGCTAAGTGTAGCGGCAGAAACTTTCTTATTGTATGGATTATAATAAGTAAGTAACGCCAAAGTTGGCACGATGCTACAAATAAGAGCGAACGCACATGCTACTCTTCCTGCATATATTTTATGTGCAGAGTTTCTGTGCGGTTTTCTAAATTGATAAGGTTTAGTTTTCTTTATTTTTAGCATTATGCCCTCCTTTGGCGTATGTAGATTGTTGCCACGCGGACATTTTAGTGCCAGAACTAAAAACGACACCGCGTAAGGTGTTCAGTCCTATACAGGATAACTCCGGAGCTAAGCTCACGATGCCATTCTGCACGCGGTGCCGTTTTTTAGGCACCGATGATAACTTAGTATCGGAAAAAATCCTATATAGAACTGAACAGTTCTATTGTAGCATAAAAAGAATAGTGCGGGGGAATTTTGAGAACAAAAAAGTTCTTACAGTAGAAGTATGATACTCTATGTAAGAACTTTAGTATTCTAAAACATGGTATGCCCGACAGGATTTGAACCTACGACCTTTTGCTCCGCAAGCAAACGCTCTATCCAGCTGAGCTACGGGCACACATAATGAATTGTAAATGTTAGCGGGGTGACGTGATGATTTCCATTGTGTGAGCATGGGTACAGAAACTGTACGAATGCCCACCTATAATGAAAATGAGCATCGCGGAGATCCGCAACGATATCATTATAGCACATTTTTTAGATTTTGGTAGACCTATTTTGTAAAATCGTGTTTTTAGTATGTAGTCGGTTCGTAGACAGTTCCAATAAACCAAATAGTACCAGAATCCTTGTCTCGAATCAAGAAGAGATATGGATTATCAAAGGTCAAATCGATTTTCTCCACTGGGACATCAAAAAGATAGCTGAATCCACATCCACTGGATCCCTTACCGCCAACTAAAGCTGTAGCCGCCGAAGCCTTAATTCCGTCGTTACTAAAATCTACCGTAGTCCGATGTACGGCCTGACCAATATATAAACCTTCGGAATCATTTGCTAGATTAGAGAGATTAGCTCGTGTTTCACTAAATACGTTTGTAATGCCGATGCCTTTTAACGTTTCCACTAGATCCAACTTATCTTCAAACTTGAAAACTGGGATATTGGCAACGATATTCGTTACGACCCCGTCTTTAAAGTTCTCGAGAGTAATCGGTTTGAGCTGATTAATTGTCGAGGCGAGTTGATTGGTAGTAAGGTCTTGAATATAATCTTTTAGCGAACTAGTTTTAGGCATAATACCGACATATTGTAAGGTAATATCATCATAAGTCTGCAGATCTTTGGCGAAAACCTTAACTTCATCATCGTCGTAGAGCGAAAAATCGGTTGAGCTGGAAACGGTCTGATAACCGCCATCACCGAGTTCTTCAAGGTATTGTTCAATATAAACTTCCGGCTCAGGCCAACCCTCAGAACACACATCGTCGTTTAGCCAGTCGGTGTATTCGTCTAGAACAGTTTGGCGGATGTTGTCAATGCCTAGGTCGTTTAGAATATCATATCGATGAATAGTGGCGGCAAGACGCAGGGATTTTACGTCCATGGAAGAATTATTAAAAGGTAGCTTAGCGAAGCCAACTTCCCGAAAACTATTAACAGAAGAACTGTAGTTGATATTCTGAAAGCTAATATAATAATCTTTGTCGTAGGGCTGGATTTTATTAACCCATTCCATATCGATGGCTAGGGCATTGACGAGGGCGAAATATTGTTCTGGTCCACCAGGGGATTTGAGCATTTCATCGGTAAGGAGGTCTTTTATAAGTCCAAAAGTTTTGTCGCTGACCCAGTTATTGATGGAAGTCGCGGAGGTAAAGGGAACTCGTAGGGTTTCTGCTCCAAACCGCTCATCAATAGTATTAATGTAAGATTGTTTGATGATGTCGTCTGGAAGGTGATTGTTAATAAAAAGTGCGTTTGCAAAGGACATGTTTTCGTTGTTTGGATATTTTTGAGGGGTGAGCGAGCCGATAGCGGAGGCGATTTGCTGCTGGGAGTCGCCGGCTGCGCCATCTTCAAGCATACCTAGTGCGTATTTGATGGAGAGTGGGCTATAGAGCTGATTGGCTTCTTTATTCTCTAGGAAAGCCAAATCAAAATCTGTGATCTGATTAGGCATAGTACTGCTAACAGGAGGTTGGTCGTTTGGATTCTCGTCTGTAGAATTTTCGCTCGTATCGCTCTGATTAAGAACTAGCGCCCAGACGGTGCCGCTGATGCCGAGGATGACAAGAGTGATCGCAGCAGCAATCATTAATCCTTTGCGGGATTTTTTCGGTTTAGCTGAAACGATGTTTGCCGTAGCGGTATTATTAGCATTGGTAGTCGTAATCGGTTGAGAATCTTGTGGCTCAGTTTGCGGTTTGACTTGCGGTTCGGCTTTTGATTTGTTTTGCGGCTCAGTTTGTGGTTTTATTTGCGGCTCGACTTGCGGTTCAGCCTGCGGCTTGGTTGGTGACTCTGGGGAATCAGTCTTAGTAGGGGCTGGTTGTGGCTCCTTGTCGTCCATATAATATATAACCTCCTTGTGTATTCTAAATTTATTATAGCATATATATTATAGGTTATGGGAGATGCGGTGGAGAAATTTCGTATTGATTGAATAGGGCGTAAGTTTCCCTTAAAATTTGAGTAATTTTTCTAGGAAAATCGCTTGTTATCTGGAACTTTGTGTTACAATAGGGGTATGAAAAATACTGCGAAACTTTCTGGAGGTCAGACGCGGCTACGTCTTGGGCGGGCGAAAGTTAAATTACTTGCTTCTTATTACGGGCATCCGGCGCGCGATCTGCGCTTGATTTGCATCACGGGGACGACGGGGAAGACGACGGTGGCGCATTTTGTGCATGAGATTCTGCGGGCGGCGAGTCAGCCGGCGGCAATCTTGGCGTCGGAACATACGATCAAAGCGTCAGTATTGCATAAGTTCTTGAATGATGCGTGGAAGGCGAAGGTGACGTATGTGGTGATTACGGCGCCGGCGGAAGCACTGGACGCAGAAGTATTCTATGGGTTGCCGATTTATGCGGCGGCGATGACGGATTTCTTGCCGGGGACACTGGGCGAGGAAGAGACAAAGGCATATCTAGAGGCGAAGTCGAAATTGTTTAAGATGGACCCGGAAGTGGTGGTGCTGAATCGGGATG
Organism: uncultured Candidatus Saccharibacteria bacterium; assembly: GCA_948623715.1. Lineage (GTDB taxonomy): Bacteria > Patescibacteriota > Saccharimonadia > Saccharimonadales > Saccharimonadaceae > Nanosyncoccus. Next base: position 29,328 of record CAPHDI010000013.1, read on the forward strand.
ATGCGCATTACCCAGATCTCGCGGGGTTCCGAGGGAAGACGGAGACGTTGACTTACGGGGCGTCGTCGGATTCGGACATGCGGATCGACTTCTCGAAGTTGTATCGGAAAGGGTCAGAGGCAAGTTTGAGTTTCGGAAATAAGAACTTCACGGTGGCAAGCTTCTTGACGGGGGAGCCAATGATTTCGTATATGGCGTGTGCGGCGGCGATCGCGACAGCGCTTAATGTGGCGCCGGCAGTTATAGCTGAGGGGATTGCAAACTACGAGGAGAAATAGCGAGTTTTGCGCAAAAAATGAGCACTGATGTTGACGGCAGATAAAAATTGCGTTAAAATGGTTCCATAATGTTGAGTTTGTTACTCCTCGATGTTAGTCTTGTCGACTATATCGAGGGTAACTTTTTGTTTGCAGACAGTTTTTGTATTGTGATACTCCACTGACTCTTCAAAAATTACTCTCATATGAAAGCCCTTCTCGAATTTTAACTGTTTTAATCTGTATCGACCAAAACTGCGCCAAGCATCAATGCTCAGTACTATTGTAACAGATATGATAAGGGAAAGATAGAGGCTTGGAGAATTTTGGTTGCGGGATGAAAAGCATGGTATAATAGAAATGTTATCAAATTAGTAGAAATACAGTCGTTAGTGTTGGTTTTGTCTGGCATTTGTATTGTCGTTTGCGGTAAGATGGCATCACGAGCCGATCACGTAAACGGTCAATACGACTGTCTGCTGATTTGATAACACCCTCGTGGTGCCATTTTTGTTTGGATTGATAGGGAAATGGTACTACTGAGGGAAGCTAGTAATATAACTTA
>CAPHDI010000014.1 GCA_948623715.1 uncultured Candidatus Saccharibacteria bacterium
GTTGTATCGTCGAATGGTTCTCGTGATTATGCCGTACGCTACAAGCTTGAGGGTAACGGTGTCTATTGTCAGGACAACGGTAGCTAGGCTCTAGTGTAAGTAACCATAAAAAATAGCCTCATAGGAGGCTATTTTTGTTAGCATGACAATCTCTTTACCCTACGTATAAGTCTCTTTTGGGAAGTGCGTCGCCAGCGCCTGCCGTTGCAGGGCTGGCGCGCTCATACTCCTCGTAAGTCCGTATCTTCCCAAAAGAGACTTATACGTAAGATCGAACTGATTATCCTCCTCTCTACTACCTATACTCTAACTAGCCGATAATAACCGCCGTTAGGCGGTTATTATCTTGACTGCTGTCGTATCCTCAAAATTGAGAGCTAACGCTCTCGCTTTATTCGGATACTCCAGCATGCAGGCAGCGGAGGGAGAAGGCATTAAAACGACCATAGGATGGCGCCGATGTATCGACGGTAGAAGCCCAAACTATTGAAGCGTAGGCATCGACGGCGTTGCTATTTGGAGTAGCTGACCAATGATAGCTGTGTTGCCCAGAATTCCATAATTTGTTGTTGCTTATACTAATGAGCCCGCTGCGCACAAAAGCTTATAGGCGATATCGAGTTTCTTAAAATAAAATGTTCTAGACTTATTGTCTAGAACATTTTATGGTGCTGGAAGTAGGACTCGAACCTACGAAGGCCGAAGCCGAGAGATTTACAGTCTCTTGTCATTGCCACTAGACGATTCCAGCTCAAAAGGTCACAATCAACCGTTCGGTTGATATATTGATTATATCAAACCTTGAAATTTTTTGCAAGATTTGATATTATAAAAGTACGCCGTGTTAGCTCAGTTAGTAGAGCAGCCGCCTTGTAAGCGGCAGGTCGTCGGGGCAGAGCCGACACACGGCTCCATCAGAAGAAAGCAAGCGAGAGCTTGTTTTTTGTTTTGTATTCAATTGGTATTAGTTCCGAGAAGTTGATACAGGCTACAAAAAAGAGGGTTAATCCTCGCCTATTCGTCCAGCCCCGGAAAGACCGTTCTTAACGCTGGAGGTGAGGACAACCCTCGTTGTTTAGATTATAGCATGATTACTTCTGAATGTCGAGAATTTTTTCGGTCTTTGTAATAATGAGGATGCGGTTTAACCTTTTCTCGAGGAGAAAATGCTTATTGAGTTGAGTTAATGCTTTTTCTTGTGGTAGTTTGATTCGTCTAAGATCTATGACGACGTTGGGAGATTGTCGGGCGGCTTGGCGGAGGGTGTCACGAATAAGATATTTCCCTTTCCCCTGTGGGCATTTAAGTTCCCATGATAAATTGTCCATTTTGAAATCTGGTGACGGGGTGTGAAATTTTGTGGACGGCGGAATAAGCTTAATGTTTTTACCAGTTTTAGCCAGGGTGAGGAAGGCGGCATATTCATGAACGGCGGGTTGGACGCCATTTAGCTCGATGTTGCCGTTTTTTCTCTTTGTCATGCTACTTATTGTAGCATACTTATGCATGGTTCCCTAGATTAGGGGTGAGGTTGCATGGATCTGGGTAGGGTGAGACGGTAGCTGATGTCGAGGAGGGTGAGGATTTGGTCGGTAGGGACGGTACCGTCGAGCTTGATGGTGAGCCAGTGAGTTTTATTCATGTGGTAACCTTCAAAAAAGTGTTCGTGGTCGATGAGGTCGGCGATCATGTCGGGTGGGAGTTTAAAGTTAGCGACGTCGACGAGATCGTCAGAGTCGAGACTGAGCTTGCGGGCGGGGAGGGCGAAAATAATACCGTACCATTTATGATTCTCGGGGTGGCGCCAGACGGCGGTATCGGGCGAGTCGGCCCAGAGAAACTCTAATTCCCCGCCATATTCGTCGCGGATATAAGAAATAAGAGTCTGGGCTTGGGGATGTTGGAAAATTTGCGAACTAGGCATAGTTAAATTATAACATAAGGAAGAAAGTTCAGTGAGATTGACTTCTGAGGAAAAATGTTTATGAATATTTTCGAAGAATGCCATGAGCGGAGCGGAAAGTCAAGTATTGCCGGAATGAGGGATGTTTGGTATGATAGGGATGTCTGTACAATTTAATTAAATGATGAGCTTTCTGTTCATAGAGTTTAAACGGCACCGTAGGGTACAGTTTTCTATGAGCGTGCTCATCAGCTAAATTGTACAGACACCTTACGGTGTCGTTTTTCGTTGGTATACAAATTGCATCTGGCATACCAGCGAGGTTTAGATAGGTATAAAAAATAGACGGCGCCGTGAGGTCCTATCACAACAATACAAAAGGAGGGCCACATGCACCATAAGTTCATATCAAAGTTTAAGTTACATAGTATTCCAATAAAAACATTGCGATATGTGTCTTATAGTATTCCTCTAATGTGCATGTTGGCCCTGCTTTTGCTTATCGGCAATATTTTCTGTGTGTTTTCAAAAAGTTCGGAAGTTTTTGCCGATAGCGGTAATGATGAAATTGAGGCTTATGCGACAACGGTAAACCCGACGGCGTCGATCCAGATCGCGAATAGTAGTCTGGAGTCGACGGTTTCTCCTGGGTCGACGAGCTATGTAAGTAGTAATGTAGATGTCTCGGCGAGCGATATTGCGGATTATGTATTAACGATTGCGGGGCCGACAGGGTTGACAGGTGCGACGGCGATTACGGGTGCGGATGGAAAAATCGGAACAGAACTCACGGATAATACGTGGGGTTATGCCTGGGCGGATACTGGGGCGGACGATGAGACGTTGATTTATAATTCCCTATCAGGGGAGGGCGCTGCAATCGCAAGAGGAAAGGCGACGAGCCTGGACATGAGTAAGAAGCTGACTTTCGCAGCGAAGTTTGGAAGTGAGGCGAAGAGTGGGCATTATACGGCGAATGTGACTTTGTCGCTTACGGCGACGCCAAAGGAGGTCGCGGAGGGTTTCGGAAGTATAAATACGATGCAGGAGATGACTCCGGAAGTATGCAAGGCGGTAGAAATTGGGGCGACCGGGAGTCTGGAAGATACGCGGGACGGGAGCGTTTATAAGGTCAGTAAGCTGAATGATGGGAGATGCTGGATGACGCAGAATCTAAGGCTCGACCTCACAGAAGCGGGGATTGCTACGGCGGCTGGATCAGATAATCTCGCGGCGGATTTCCCGGCTGAGGCGATAACTAGTGCTGAGAAGTTTACTAATAATAATGATGCTGCGCAATTCTCTAAGGGTCCAACTATAATCAATGAGAGTTACCCTGGCGACGGTAAGGGTTATCAGCCAGAATATGGCTATTACTATTCCTGGTGCGCGGCGACCGGCGGTACTTGCGAAGGCGTGTCTACAGATGGAGATAATGCTTCTGGTAGTATTTGCCCGAAAGGGTGGCGCTTACCGAAGAGCGGCTCCGGTACGACGAATGATTTTGCCATTATGGGCGGGATTACTTCTAACGTCACCAAAGATACCAACTATTGGGGCAGTGCTAAAAATATATCCTTCTCCGGTAATACTTTAACTGTAAATGGTAGTACTTGGATTGCTGCCGGTGATGTCAATACCGGTGGTCTCGTCAATCCGGGCTCCGATGGCCGCTATTGGTCTAGTACTGCTAGCAGTAGCACCGACGCTTACTACCTCTACTTCTACGGCGGTAATTTCGACCCAGCCGGCACCCTCGGTAAGTACCTTGGTCGCACTGTGCGGTGCGTGGCGGAAGAGCCGGAAGAGCTAAAGGTGACTATTCAGACTATTTCTACCATGCAAGAGATGACTCCAGAGATCTGCGAAAATACTGCCATCGGCGCTACGGCGACCTTGACCGATTCCCGAGATAACTCTACTTATACGGTCGGGAAGTTGTCTGATGGTAAATGCTGGATGACGCAAAACCTACGGATTACTAGGGAGACAATTAATGCAAAAGATGGCAATAATACAACAGGTAAAATCACTTCCGCGGATTCTCATGTTAGTGCAAATTACGAAATCCCAGCATCTACTACCGGTGCTTTCAGTAATGCACAGTCTGGTAGTTACTATACTAATCAACAAGTACGAGCTTCGGTAGATAATGATTACGGAGCATACTACTCCTATAACGTTGCAACTGCGAATACTGTAGCGACAATCAGCAGTGGTTCGGCGACTTACGATATTTGTCCGAAAGGTTGGCGCCTTCCGACCGGAGGATCTAGCGGGGAATTCCAGGCACTCTATAATAAGTGGACTAGCGCAACTTGGACAACGAATAACGGTAAAAATGGACGTTGGTTGGGCGGCGCAAGTGCTGCCGCGGGCGGATCCTTCTTCCCGGCTGCTGGCAACGTCTATACTAGCGGTCTCGGCAGTACTGGCTCCTACGGCTACTATTGGTCTAGTACTATCTACTCTGCTACCTACGCGTATGACCTCTACTTCTATAGTAGTAGCGACATCTACCCCGCCGACCGCAACATTAGGTGCTTCGGTTACTCCGTGCGGTGTGTCGCCTGTTAATTCTAAATAGAGAATACTAAGAGAACGTTAAAAATGGTCAGAAATGGCCATTTTTAACGGTGTTTGATGGCGAAATATTGTGAATTATGAAGATTTGGGCGAAAATTGTGTGATAAAATGGAGACGATTTAGCGCCTAGAGATAGAAATAAGCGTTTTGAGCGATTTTTAGAAAAAGGTGGACAAGAGGAAGGTTTGAAGAAAAAGCCCGGAAACGGGCTAAAAATGGCCTTAGAGTGGAAAAGTCATAAGAAAAATGCGAAAAATCGACGTTTTTGGAGGCTTCGTGAGGACAATTTAATGAAAATTAGATCTGGCGACGGCGGCGGGAAGGGTTTGCAGCGGGACGAGGGGTGCTGGCAGTCTGGCGAGAAGCGGCCTGGGCGTGGCTAGCGGCAGCAGCTTTGCCGACATTACTGCGGCGAACAGGAGTGCGGCGAGGAGCCTGGGCGGGCTTGCTAGTCTCAGCAATCTGGGCTTCGATGCGGGCGGTAGTGTCGGCGAGACCCTCGGCGTCGCCAATAGCCTCGTAAATCGCGAGAATGAGGCGAAGAGTACTAGTATTATTATCAAGAGCGTAGGCTTTTTCGAGGGAGTCGATAGCGGCTTTGTTCTTGCCGAGGCGCTCTTCGGCCTTCGCGAGGGCGATATAGCGGGCGGGGACGGTATCTTCGAGCTCGATCGCTTGTTCGAAAGCCATGACAGCCTTCTCATAGGCGCCAGTTTCGAGGTAGATGAGGCCGACGTTGTGGAGGGAGGAGGGGTTATTATCGAGGGACTGGGCGATCTCGAAGCATTCGATAGCTTCGTCGAATTTCTGTTCCTTCGCGTAGAGAATACCGAGGCGGTTATAGGCGGCGGCGTTTTTCTCGTCGAACTTCAGGATCGTGAGGAGGGCTTTCTCGGCGCGGAGAGGCTTATGATCACGCATGGAGGTCTGAGCGGCGCTCCAAAGCTTCTTCATTTGCATATCGTAGCGGGCGGAGCGAGGAGCTTCGGCCTTTTTATGACGAAAAATCGGAAACAAAAAGGCGAGGTATAAAGACATAATCGAAATAAATGCTACTCCGAACATATAACTATTTTAGCACAAATCGGCGACAAGGTGTAGCTTTATATGACAATTCTGCGTGAGATGGTCGTAGAGATTGAGGAAATTCGGGAGCTTGGTGAGAAATTTCGGGTTGCCGGTCTTGAAGTAAGATTTGTATAGAAGCTCGATGGCGAGGCCGACGATGTCGAGGATCTGCTGGCGAGTGGATGACTTTGACTTGGTGAGATCGGCGGCGAGGGCGGGGAGGTCTTTGGCGGAGGCGGAGATGAGCTGCTTGGCGGCGGCCATAACCTGATCTTTGGCGGCGGGAGGAGTGTCGATAATTCCCCGCTGGCGGAGGTAAAAAATCTGGGCACGGGAGCGGATGGTCGGGAGGAGGCTATGTGTCTGCTCAGTTAGAAGGACGAAATGACAGAAAGCTTTCGGCTCTTCGAAAGTTTTGAGAAAGGCATTTTGAGTGGCTTCGTTCATGGCGTCAGCGGGAGTGATGATGAAAAAACGATCGCGCGTCTCGCGGCTATTCGTCAGGGCGAGAAAATCGCGGAGCTGTTCGACGGAGATAATGCGAGTAGTCTTCGACTCGTCGGGGTGGAGGTAGAGCGGAGTATTGACGGAGATCTTCGTATCAGGCGGGGCGACAAAAATACTGCAGCTGACCTTTTGGGCGAGGCGGGAGATGTCACTAGGGTCGTCGAAGAACATCTTCGAACTCCTCTGGCGCGTCGGCGTGGAAAGTCTTGCGGATATTTCCTGTGCTACTCGGGATGGTGATTTCGAGGTCGCGAGCATGAAGCATGAGGCGGGGAGCAGACTTCTCATCGCCATAGACGGGGTCGCCGAGAATCGGAGCATTGAGATAGCGGAGATGGACGCGGAGCTGGTGAGTACGGCCAGTAGTAGGCTTCAGCTCAAGGAGACTTTTGCCGTTTTTGCTCTCGAGGACTTGATAATAAGTCTGGGAGGGCTTGCCGTTTTGATTAACTTCGAAAGTGGTCGGGCGCTTGAGATTGCGGGCGATAGGGAGATCAATTAGGGCGGCGGGGAGCTTCGGCGCGCCATCGACGACGGCGAGGTAGGTCTTATGAGTCTTGCGATCCTGGAACTGCTTGCGGAGCATCTTCTGAGTCTCTTTATCTTTTGCAAGGATAACAACGCCACTAGTGTCGCGATCAAGGCGGTGGACGAGGAGACCGTAATCTTCCAAAGTTGGCTCGGGGCAATACTCGCCCTTAGCCATGCTGAGGAGGCCGGAAGGTTTATTCAGGACGATAACGTAGTCGTCTTCGTAAATCACGGGTATATCGGGGAGAGTCTTCGCGCGGGGCGGGACATGGAGTTCGATTTTTGCGTCTTTGGCAACTTTTTCGTTAGGCTTCTTGGCGACATTGCCGTCGACGACGACGAAACCGCTTTTGATGAAATTCTGTAAGCTGGAACGATTATATTCGGGATGTTGCTCGACGAGGAGATGGTCGAGACGGAACTTTTCCTCGGTCTCTGCGGCATCTTCGAGGACCCGATCGCCATTAATGACGCGGGAGAGTTCGGGTTTACTGAATTTTTTACCGGTGATAATCATAAGTTAGCGTAAGTGAAAGGCTTTCTGGACTTCGTGTAGTTTATTATTAGCGATTTCGTTAGCGTAAGCCTCGCCGGCTTCAAGAAGAGTGAGGATCTCGTCGTCGCTGATAGTGGCGAGCTTGCGCTGGAAATTGTCGATAAAGGTGGCGACGTCAGCAGCGACTTTTTGCTTCAGATCGCCATAATGAGTCTCGCCCGCCCAGGTAGAGATAACGTCTTGGAGAGGAATGTCGTTGACGAGGGCGTCAATCTGGAGTAGGTTGCTAATACCGGGCTGATTAAACATATCGTATTGAATCTTGCCGACGCTGTCGGTAGTAGCGGACATGATTTTCTTTTTGATCTGGTCAGGAGTGTCGGAGAGCATGATTTTACTATTCTCAGAAGCGGTGGATTTGCTCATCTTCTTCTCGGGGTTCTGGAGGTCGCGGATGCGAAGGCCGTCGTTGAGTTGCATGAACTTGATCTGGGCTTTCGGCTCGACAGGGAGAGTGAAGACGTCGCCGAATTTCTTATTAAACTTCTCGGCGATACGGCGAGTGAGCTCGATATGCTGGAACTGGTCTTCGCCGACGGGGATGTATTCGGCGTCGTAGAGGAGAATGTCAGCGGCCATGAGGACGGGGTAGTCGAAAATGCCAACATTGACGCTTTCCTTCCCCTCGCTTTTGTCCTTGTACTGAGTCATGCGGCTGAGGTCGCCCATGCTGGCGACACAGTTAAGAATCCAACAGAGTTCGGAATGGGCGGGGACGCGGGACTGGCGGTAGACATGGATATTATCATTAAGATTCAGGCCGGCGGCGAGGTAATATTTCAGGGAACGAGTGATATTCGCAGGGAGATCGCCGTCGATGTCGGAGATGATCGAATGAAGATCGGGGGCGAAGATATTGATACGGTAATCGGCGCTATGAGTATTCGCGAGGCGGACCATCGGAACCATGGCGCCGAGGAAGTTGCCGAGGGTGAGTTCGCTGTTGACGCGAATGCCAGTGAGAATAGTTTTCATAGTATAATTATAACACTAATTAGCGGGAAATGTGAGATTGACACATAAAACCTCTTCTCGGACCGCTCCGGGCCGCTCAGGCCAAGTCTTTATGTCCGAGAAAACGTTTTCTGTGTCAATTAAAAACCTCCCCGGCTACCGGGGAGGGTAACTATACTAATTAGTATAGTTAATTGTGATGAAATTTTGGAGGATTTGGGCTACCTCGGCGCGAGTGACTTGGTTTTGTGGGCGCAAAGTGCCGTCGCCGAAACCGTTGATGACACCGGCGCTGATTGCCCACTGCATAGCGGTGCTGGCGTAATCACTGATATGGTCGATGTCGGTGAAACCAGTGAAAACGGCGTCGGTGCGGGGTGAGCCGGAGTAGCGCCAGAGCATTGTAATAATCTGTTCACGGGTAATGTTGCTGCTGGGATTGCTCCCGTCGCTGATGCCGCGCGTGATTGCCCAGTCTATACCTTTAGCATACCAGGTATTGCCGCCATCGGTGTCGATGCCGTCGAGGCGGGCCAGGACTGTCATGAGCATGGCGCGCGTCATGGGCGCTTCGGGTGAGAAAGTATCATCGCTGGTGCCGAGGAAAAGGCCACGGGCGGTGACGAAGTCGATGGCATCGCGAGCCCAAAAGTCCGTCGGGACGTCGGAAAAATGCTTGGTAACGGACGGTTGAGGTGTCGGCTCGGGAGTCGGTGTAGGAGCTGGCGTGACGATGGGAGTGCTCGGGTAGCTCGGATAGTACGGATAATGTGGGGTGCTGGGGGTCGGTGTAGGTGTAGGCGCCGGACTTGCGCTTTCGACGGGGTCTGGGGTATTGCTGGGGGCCGGCTCTTCGCTCTCGCTTGGTGCCGGAGAGGGGTTCGGATCGTCGGTCTCTACAGGTTCAGGAGACTCGCTTGGCGTAGGCATCGGCTCAGGAGACGCGGTCTCGGCCGGGTCTGCGCTGATTTCGGGAGTAGGGTCAGGAGTTGCTTCGCCAGGGGCGTCTTCGGTCGTCATATTATCGCTGGCGTCGAAGGGGTTGACATAGGGGTAATTGACGATAATCTCACCGTTAGCAATAGCGATGTCGAGATTTGGGGTCGGATTACCGGTAGTCGGGACGCCGATTTTGGTGATGCCGAGGCTGGACAGATTAGCCCCGCCAGCGGAAGCCATATACCAGTCGTCGCGAGAGCCCTCGAAGTAGATTCGAGCGGCATTACTTCTGCCGATGCCAGTGCTGGCGAAGGCGAGATTTTCGATGCTGGTAACCGTTTTGGGGATGCAAAGGCCGTAAAGCGAAGTACAGGACTGGAACATGCCAGCGCTGATCTTCGGCAGATTAGACGGTAGGACGACGACCATGAGGTTACGACATTCCATGAAGAGGTTGTCGCCAACTTCTAGGGTGCCGCCAGTACTGTTAGCAAAGATAACTCGCATAAGGCTGTTACAACTCATGAAAGCGCCGTCGCCAAGCTTAGTAATGCTACCGGGTAGGTCGACAACGGTGAGGCCGGCGCAGCCGCAGAAGGCTTCTTGGCCAATGGCTTGTACGCCGTCAGGGATGCTGGCAGAGATGAGATTGATACAGTTTTGGAAAGCGCTGATGCCGATGGTCTGAGCGGTGCCGGGAACGGTAATGGAATTTAAGGTTGTAGAGCCATAGAAGGCATTATCGCCGATACTGGTGATACCATCAGCGATAACGGCCGTGTTGTAGCTCAGGCTCGCCCAAGGAGCGGGATTAGCCGAACTGTAATTCGGCATGGCGCCGGTACCCTGGATGGTTAAGATGCCGGAGTTGGTCATTTCCCAGGTCAGGCTGCCAGCGGTACCCTTGTTTTCGTCTTTTACTTCGTCGGCGGAGCCGTCGTCTACGGGAAAGCCGGCTGGCCAACGCGTGACGACATAGTCGGCATCCATGACTTCGGCTTTGCTAATGACGCGGCCCCAATGGACCGACTTGTTGAAATTCGCTTCCGTCACGACGCAGCCGGCGGGTGTAACTTGTAGGACGATGACGCTGTGGGTGCCGCCGTTGATGCGCAGATGATCGCCGACCCGGATGTCTTCGTAGGTGAAATTTCCGCGAGACAGGACCTGGGCGGGTAGATCATGAAATAACGTATCTTGTAACTCAAAACCGTAGCCGGCGCAGCCGACTCCGCAGGTGATACGCTTGTTGCCGATCCTGAACGGAGCTCGGGCGTAATAATTACTGCCGAGAGTGCCAGCGGTGCCGTAGGGCTTCGTGTTGTCCCAGGCCATGCCTTCAGGATATTTACTCTTGAGCGCCATGAGCTGCTCATAGGCTTCCTGAGAGGTAGTGGGGTGGGTGAAATCTGGTGGGTCGGCCGCTGCAACTGCTCCAATGAGCGAGAACAGCATCGCAAGGCTCAAGAATACTGCAAAGATCCGAGTTCGTCGACGTGCTTGCATATTTTACCTCCTTGTAAACGTGCTCTAAGCGTAACTTTGATTACGAAGCTACTCTTAGATGGGTGGAGTCCTCGGGTGAGGACGGGACGATTATATCAAGAGCGAAACTATTAATTTATCGCTCAGGATATACGGTAACCATTGTGCTATTGTAACATAAGCTGGAGGTTTTGACGAGTACTTTTGCTTGACTTATAATATGTAATATTATGTATTATAGCTTAAAATAACCTCAGATTTTAAGGTTATTTTAAGGTTGAGCCGGAGATAGGATTATTTAATATTCTTGTCAATCTCAGTGTCGGAGATTTCGTACTTGCGACGCTCGGCAATGTAGCTGAGGAGTTTCGTGGCGCCCCAGCCGATAAGGGCAAGGATGAAGAAGTAGATAAATCCGAAGCTGGTGAAACTCGGCTCGGACTCAGTGAAGAGGTCGAGAATGGCGGCGCCGGCACTCATGGAGGTGACGATAGTGAGACTATTGATGGAGCTGGAGGTGACGTCCTGTTTGATTTCGTTGAAGAGCTTCTGGGCGGACTTGACGTAATTTTGGGTCATATCCCAGAGGTCTTTAATGTACTCAAGAGTGTCGCGAAGGGTCTCGTAGCGGTAGCCGGAAATGGCGAGAAAGTCGGTAAGATTGCCGTCCTCCTTAGCGATGCGCTCGCGAGTGGAGATATAAGTTGACATTTGCTTAATGCGGCCGTCGATGAGGTTGATAGTTTTGGCGTAGCTATCGAGTTTCGTAGAGAACTTAACGATGTCCTTCCCTTTGACTTTGTTGCGGTCTTTGACTTGGTCAATTTTCTCCCAGATGATACGGTGAAGGTTGAGATAACGATGGAGCTGGCCCTTAAATTCGCGGATGAAAATCTGCTCTTCGACGTAACGCTCGATGTTGGCGTTGCTGGAGGTCTTGTTATTGATGAAGTAGTATTTATCGCCGCGGAGGACGCTGTAGTTTTTGTTGCTAAATTCGAAATACTTTTGACGTTCGGTCTTGGCGAGGAGCTCGGCGATCTCTTCGTGTGTGGCGTCGTCGCAGATAATGAAGTACGGATAGATGGTCTCGATATTGGCGAGTTCTTTCGGGACGGGTGCGCCAAGGCTGAAGAGATAATTGATTGCGGGGGAGAGGCGCTCTTCGTAGTAGCCTTTCAAACGCTCGACATCAGCAAACATAGTGGCTTCGCTTACCTGGTCGGAGCTGACGACGATGAGACCGTCTTCGAAAATCTTCACGCGGAGCTGCTCGCTGGTGTTAAACATAATAAATTCCTCGCCGGCGACACCGTATTCGATGCTGCCGATGTTGAGATTAGCGCGGAGCTCGAGGAGCTTTTTCTTATTAAGTTTGAGCTGAGAAGTGCCGTCACGAAGGAAGTCGTAGACTTCGGAAAGTTGGAGCATGGTACGTTGGAACCAGCCGCCGATGTAGATGTTATTGATTTTCATGAAACCTCCGTCGTTATACTTATGTATATTATATATGATGAGCGGGGATTTGGGAAGAGTCGGATTATGAAAACGATGAGGTCGAGGGTTTGAATAAGGACTTTTAGGTATATCAAAAAGGGTTGGATTCAAACACTTTGGCTCTTAGGCTTTTTGGATGTTTTCTGGCGCGAGAAAATGTTGTGTTTGAGGAAAAGATGTGGTAAAATAAGGGTACTGGGGTGTTAGCTCAGTTGATTAGAGCGCTTCGCTGGCAGCGAAGAGGTCACGAGTTTGAGTCTCGTACACTCCACCATGACAAGATAATCTCGCGTAGGTTGTTTTATCATGGATGACGAGAGGAGTAGTAGGAATAAGGCTCTGAGCGCTCTTTGCTTTGGTGCGCTGTCGGCGGGCCTTTCAAGTTGGGTGTTCAGTTTGATGATGAAACCTCCGGTTATATCGGCGGGAGTGTTTCCGTTATTGGTTTTTAGTATTGCTTGCATCGTCAAGACGATTATAGAGCTTTGTGGGCTGGTACTTATACTTTGGGGAAAGAGAATTTCTAAGCAGGTCGTAGCTCTCGGTCTGTGCAGCATTGTTTTGGTGTTATATTCTGTGGTTATGATGGTTTACGCTCTGTGCTTGTAATCGAGTTGTATGGATAGGCTTAGTGTTATTTTTGTAGCGTGTTGCAGGAAGGTGCTTTTGTTTAATGCAATAAAAGCACTTTTGTACATTTTGTATGTTATAATGAGTTTATGGATGAGGCAACAAAGAAACGTATTATCGGGGCAATAAAAAGTGATTTGTCAGATCGATTTCGGGTTATAGATAATACTGGTGTAAATAGGCAAATTGTGGCGGGCCTGTTTCCGGATGTTTTATTAATGCGTCAAGAGCCTCCAAAGAATGATGACGTGCTGTTTGTGATGAGGATTGAGGCTCAGGGCACTGATTTGACTAATAGTATTGCAGTATGGAAAGAATTGGAGCGCTCAGAGGTCTCGTTTTATTTGGTTGTTCCGGATGCGGAATTAGATAAAGCGAAGCAGCTTGCTAGTGCTATCGATGTTTCTGCAAAATTTGCACATTATTCTATAGATCATCATGGTAAGGCGAAGGTTAGCTATGAATGATTTTTGGGGAATTTTGCTTGGTGCGATCTTGGCGGTAGGTGGCGGTGCCGCCAACGACGAGATTGCTTCATTGAGAGAACGTAGGCGAGAACGCAGGGCGATTAGTGTTTCTATTTCTGATGAACTGACTGAGATTACCCAAATACTAAATAAAATAAAAACAGTGTGGGAGGCGACGCATACTTTAATCCCGTCATATATCAGGGACTTGAAGTCTTGCACTAGTGCGTACGATGCTTTGCGGCAGCGCCTTTTTCTTATTAAGAACGAAGATATCAGAAAAAGTATTACAACATTCTATAGAGACTTAAAGAGTGCGGTAAATTCGGATGCGCGTAAGGCGGGTAGTTTATCTAAGAATGAAGATGCACAAAAAGAGCAGCAGGAAATTGCAAATAAGTTCATAGCTTTTATTGCAGAGGCTGATTCTATTAAAAGTAAATTGAAGTAGTGCTGTACATGGTACATACTAAATGGATTCTGATTTAGGTAAGTTATGCAAGCAGCTTCGGGACTATACCCCTTTTGATGAGCGGGAGCGGCGGGATCGGGAGGAGATTTTGCGGCTGATGGAGAAGTTCCCAGAAAATGTATTCTTGCGGGAGAATGAGGATTGTCATTTCACGGCGTCGTGCTGGATTACGAATCGTACGCATGATAAGATTTTGATGGCGTATCATAATATTTATCAAACGTGGGCGTGGGCGGGCGGACATGCGGATGGCGATGCGAATCTTCGGTGGGTAGCAAAGAAAGAAGCGTGTGAAGAGACGGGGCTTACGCGGCTAGATATGGTGACGCCGGAGATTTTTTCAGTGGAAATTATTCCGGTCGAAGATCATTATAAAAATGGTAAATTCGTGAAGGCGCATCGGCATTTGGATTGCTGTTTTCTGTTTGAGGCGGATGAAGAAATGGCTGTGCACAGTAAGCCGGATGAGAATAGTGGAGTGAGGTGGTTTAATCTTGAAGAGGCGGTGTCGATGCGAAAAGAACCAATGATGCGGGAGATTTATCGAAAGCTAAATAAGAAGTTACTTTCGTTCCCTGCGAGGTAGTTTTGTGGAGTTGAGGGGTGGGGTTCTATGGTACAATAGATGTAAGTAAATTGGAGTAACGATGAAGAATCGAGTAAGGGTACCCTTACTCTCTAACATAGTTAGAGAGTATTCTGTCCTTAGATGGAGGGATAGAAAGTGACGGAGCTGATTGATGTTTTGGATGAGAACGGTATAAAAACCGGGTGAGTTGTGACGCGCGAAGAAGTGCATCGTGAGGGGTTGTGGCATCGAATGATTATTGTAGCGATCATTAACGATAAGAATGAAATTTAGGAGTTGTGATGAAATTATATATAGCTCGACATGGGCAGACGGATTGGAATATTCAGCATAAAGCGCAGGGGCGTACGGATATTCCGTTGAATGAAACTGGGAGAAAGCAAGCGGAAAGGTTGCGCGAGAATATAAAAGATATTGAGTTTGATGTAGTTTATGCTTCCCCGCTAAGTCGAGCGGCAGAGACGGCGAAGATTGCTACGGATGGTAAATACGAGATTATTTTCGATGATCGTTTGATGGAGCGATCGTTTGGAGATTATGAGGGTGAAGTGGTTGATGGCTGGGTCGAGACGACAGGGGTTGATATTGGTGATATTAAGCTGAATACGAACATCGGGAATGTAGAACCGGTGCGTGATGTGTTGGCGCGGACGAAGGCAGTGTTGGATGACATTAAGGCAAGGCATAGTGATAATGAGACGATTTTGATTGTTGCGCATGGACAGGTGGTACGAGGTTTTCATCATAATATCGTTGGGTATGATGAAGATACGGATTGGTGGAGTGTGAAATATGATAATGCGGAGGCGAGGGAGTATGAGATCTAAGGAAAACTATTTTATCATTCATGGTAGTTTTGGGTCGCCATTCGGTAACTGGTTTCCGTGGCTGCGTAAAGAGCTTCGAAGGCATAGCAAAGAAGTTTATACTCCAGATTTTCCGACCGGAGTTGGTTTTCAGAATTATGAGAATTGGGCGAAACTGTTGAAGGTCTATCTTGATGCTGGGCTAATTACAGAAAATACTACTATTTTTGCGCATTCAATTGCGCCGGTTTTTGTCTGTAAGTTTCTGGTTGAGAATAAAGTTAAAGTAAAGAAACTGGTGTTTGTTTGCGGGTTTAATAATTATCTCGGGATTGATGATGATTATGATAATGTGAATCGTGGCATGTATTTAGAAAATCTTAGTGATGTGCGCAATTATTGTGATGAGATTGTTTGTATTTATTCTGATAATGATCCATATGTAAACTATGAAGCCGAAAAAGAGTTCGCTGACATGATAGCGACTGAGCAAGTTATGATAAAGGGCGGCGGGCATCTTAATTCCGAGAGTGGATACCGGGAGTTTCCGGAGTTAGTGGAGTTTATATGAGGTTAATTGCTACGAGACATGCAGAGACAAACTATAACGTTGATGACTTAGTAAATTATAATCCAGCTGTGGATGTGCATTTGACGGAAAATGGTATTAAACAGGCGGAAATATTGGCTGAGCAACTGAAAGATTTTAGATTTGATGCGATTTATATTTCTCGATTGCGGCGTACTAAACAGACAGCAGAGATTATTAACCGTCATCATGGATTGGAATTGATTGAGAATGAGCTGCTGGACGATACGCGGAATGGGTTTGAGGGTCGACCATACGGTGAGGCTAAGGGTTGGCGCGACGCGCAGCCTGATCCGGTTATGGCGCGTTATCGAGGCAGATATGAGTCAATTAATGACATGACAAAGCGTGTATGTGATTTTTTAGATTTTTTAAAGAGACATCATAAAACAGATGAGACGGTCTTAATAGTTACTAGTAGCCATCTTATTAAACAACTACGCATGTTGAATGGTGAAATTACTATGCAGGAGTTACTGACAAAACCAGCTAAACATGCGACTTATTATATTTTTAAGGTGGAGGAGGTGAAATGCGGGAAGTAAAAGTAAAACATGTTTATAAACATTTTAAAGGTGATTTATACTTTGTAGAGGATGTTGCTATTCATAGTGAGACTAGAGAAAAATATGTTATTTACAGGGCGCTGTATGGTGACGGTAAGTTATGTGTCCGTCCATATGAAATGTTTGTTTCTGAAGTTGATCATGAAAAGTATCCAGATGTAAAACAGAAATATCGTTTTGAGTTACAAGATATTAAAAGTGTGCGGGAAGGGTTTGAGGGGGCGAAATGAAAATTTGTATTTGTTGTAGCTTGAGTTTCAGTGATGAGGTACGAAAAATTGCGCAACAGCTGGAAGAAGTGGGACATGAGGTGCTGTTACCGAATGGCGTAATGATTCGATTAGCTGAGCAGGAAGGCTTTGATCCAGTGCAGGCAAAAATCGATACCGACTCTACGCATAAGCACGTAGATAAAATACGCGAGGCGGATGTAGTCTTAGTCTGCAACTATACGAAGAACGGTATCGAAAATTATATCGGTGCAAATAGTTTTGCGGAGATGTTCGTGGCGTATTACTTCAACAAACCGATTTATGCGCTAAATCCGCTGCCAGATATGCCTTATATTCATGATGAGATTAACTCGTTTGGAGTGGTAGTGTTGGATGGAGATTTGAGTAAGATTGAGGAATAGGGATGAATTTATATATTTATGGTCTAGAGACGGATTTTACGGAAGAACAAAAGGGCTTGCTGAATAGTAAGTTTGCGAAAGTTGTGTTTCTAGATAAGGCAGATTATAGCTTACCGATGGAAGATCGCGAGTCGAAGGTTATTGCTGCTGATCCTGATATTACTGGTTGGAGTATTCCAAATGAAACTATTGCGAAGATACCAAATCTGAAGGCGATTTGTTTACAAACGACTGGTTATGAATGGGTAGACGGCGAGTATTGTCATGAACATGATATCGCCGTGACAAATGTGCCGCATTATGCGAGTGTGTCGGTGGCGGAAAAATGCGTCTTTATGGCACTAGCGCTTGCAAAAAGATTTCCGCTTTATCTTCGTGAAGGCGGGATGAGTTATGCGCCAGAGTTTATCGGTGATGAAATGTGGAATAAGCCGACTGATATTATCGGTTTCGGGGAAATTGGTCATGTGCTGGCACGGAGATTGGAAGGACTGGTTGGCAATAAAGAGATTTGCTATTATTCACATAATCAGAATGATCCTGATTTTCATTACTTACCGTTTGAGGACATGCTGGAAAAATCTGAGTTTATGTTTGTGACGATTTCTAAAAATCTGGAGAGTCTTGCGCTGTTTGATGATTTGTCGAGATTTAATAAAGATATGAAAGTGGTCATCGTAAGTAACGGTTTTGAAGAGGTGGCGAAGCGGCTAGTCGAGAAGTGCGAGAAGGGCGAGCTAGGCGGGGTAGCTTTTGAGAGTGATGATCCGGAAATTCTACATCGTGAGTACAAGTCTAATGTTTTTGTTACGCCGCATAATGCACATTGTTCGCACGAAGCCCTGGAACGAATGTTTGAAATTTGGGCGGAGGCAATAGTTGGAGTAGCGGACGGCAAGGTTGTGTATCAAGTAAATTAGGCTAATGAAAGGTATCTGCTGGTGGGAGATATGATATAATTAGCGTAGTGAGTTACGAGACAAATGCCAAGAACGCGACGGAATCGGCAGCGAAGCCGATTATTAAATCGCGGCAGCGAGTGAAAGAGCGAAGTGAAGTATTTACGCAGCCGCGGGAAGTGGATCGGATGCTGGCGTTGACGCAGGCGACGTCGAATCGGTACTGGCGATTTCTGGAGCCGTCGTGCGGGAATGGGAATTTCTTAGAAGCGATATTGAGACAACGGCTTGATCATTTGAAACAGGATCAGCTAGAATGGCACGTGAAGAATCGAGAATTTTCGATATTAAAAGTATTGTCGACGATCTATGGAGTAGATATTGCGGAAGACAATATCGAAGAATGCCGGAAGCGGCTAAGGGGAGTGGTGTTTGAATATTTGCCGAAGAAATTGTCGAAGGGATTTCTGCTGGCGTTAGATGAGATTTTGCAGACGAATTTAATTGTGGGCGATATGATGAATGGTAAGGAGAAGATATTTTTCGTGGAATATACGACACCGATCAAAGGTAAGTTTAAGCGGAAAGTGTACGCGCTGGCGGACATGGAAAAAGGTGTCGAAAAAGTTATCGCGGAAATGCCGCTGACGAAATATGATGAACTTGGTTCGATAAGTAAGTTGTTGATGGAAGATAAGGGAGTAGCGCATGCATAAGAATTTATTAACGAATTTGATAAAAGACCATAAGGCGCCAGATATTTTAACTTGTATTGCGAATTTGTCGAGCGACGAGGTGTTTACGCCGCCGGAATTAGTTGATAAAATGCTAGATCTTTTGCCGGAGGAAGTATGGCATGATAAGACTTTGCGTTGGCTGGATCCGGCATCGAAGACGGGGATTTTCCTGCGGCAAATAGCGCGGAGATTGATGGAGGGGCTGCGTGAAGATTTCCCGGACGAGGAAGAGCGGCGACAGCATATTTTTCAGAAGATGCTGTACGGAATTGCGATTACGGATCTGACGGCGCTAATGAGTAGGCGTAGTCTCTATACTTCAAAAGATGCGGCGAGTGAGAAATCAGTAGCGAAGTTTTCTAACTCTGAGGGTAATATTAGTTATGAGAATATCGCGCATACTTATAAAAACGGTGTATGTATATATTGTGGAAATAAGGAAGGTAGCGAGCTAGATCGCGACGAGACGAAAGAACGGCATGCGTATAATTTTATCCATTTAACACCAGAGGAGGCAGCAAAAATGAAATTTGATATTATTGTCGGAAATCCGCCGTATACGTTAAATGATGGCGGCGGGACGGGGTCGTCAGCGATGCCGATTTATCAACATTTCGTGCGGCAGGCGAAAACGTTGAATCCGCGGTATATGGCGTTTATTATTCCCTCGCGGTGGTTTGCGGGCGGGAAAGGGTTGGATGAATTCCGGAGTGAGATGCTGGCAGATAAGCATCTGAAACATCTAGTTGATTACCCAAATGCGGATGATTGTTTCCCGGGCGTGTCGGTCGAAGGCGGAGTGAATTATTTTATTTGGGATCGAGAATATGATGGGCCGTGCGAGATTACGACGATTATCGCGAATGAGGAAGTCTCGACGATGACGCGACCGCTGGATGAATATGATACTTTCATTCGGTGGAATGAAGCGGTGCCGATTTTACGAAAAGTGCAGGAGCGACACGAGGTGACGCTGGGCGAGAAAGTGTCGAATAGGAATCCGTTTAGCTTGAGTGGGAAGACGGCGCTAGATAATATTAATAATCCAGACAAGGTGAAGATCTATGCGAATAAACAAGTCGGGTATATCGAGCGGACGCAGATTGCGAGGAATACGGAATTGATTGATAAATATAAAGTGTTGATTTCTAAAGCGCATGGAGTGGGGGCGTTCCCGGATTCGGTGATTTCGCGGCCGATTGTAGCGGAACCACCGAGCGCGTGTACGGAGACTTATCTTGTGGTGGGGAGCTTTAATAATCTTGCGGAGGCGGAAAATCTTGCAAAATATGCGAAGACGAGGTTTTTCCGGTTCCTACTGGCACTACGAAAAATGACACAGAATATTACGGCGAAATCGTATAGCTTCATTCCGGATCTTGATATGAAGCAAGAATGGACGGACGAAAAGTTGTATGAGAGATATGAGATTACGCCGACGGAGCAAAAGTTTATCGAAAGCCTAGTGCGGGAGATGTTGTAGATGAAAAGTTATAACTGGGCTAGTAAAGTTATGGGTGGGGGAGGTTTGTAGATGAGTGAGCTTTTGCATTATCAAAAACGACCGCAGGTTTATGTTTATAGCGTGCCAAATCAGCCAGGGTTAAAAGTTGGCTATACGGAGCGGGTGACAAAGTCGGGGTCGGACTTTGATGCGGTGAATGAGCGGGTGAGCGAGCAGCTAATAAAAACTCCGAATCCGCAGTATAAAATCGAGCATTATGAGCTGGCGATTACAAATACAGGAAAATATTTCGATGATCATCTGGTGCATAAGTGGCTGGAGAGATTTGGTGCAAAGAAGCTGGCGGGAGAGTGGTACGATACTGATGTAGAGACGGTGATTTCGGTAATTAAAGGAATCAAGGCAGAGCGGCCGGAAGATGGTCAGGCGATGCGAAAAGATTTTCGGATGCGGCCGGAACAGGTAGTGGCGGTGGAGCAGACAGCGGAGTATTTCCAGAAATATATTGCGAAAGGTGAGGTGCCGAGGTATCTCTGGAATGCGAAGATGCGGTTCGGGAAGACTTTTTCGGCGTATCAGTTAGCGAAGAAGATGGGATGGAAGCGAATACTAGTATTGACTTATAAACCAGGAGTGGAGCAGGAGTGGCGGAATGATCTTTATGGGCACGAGGATTTCCGGGGATGGCAGTTTATCGAGGGGTTGATGAGTTGGGACGAAAAAGATATTGATGAGAGCCGGCCGGTGGTGTGGTTTGCGAGCTATCAGGATGTATTGGGGCGGAATGCGGATGGTGAGCTGAAGGAGCGGCACCGAAAAATGCGCGAGATCGAGTGGGATGCGGTCTATGTCGATGAATATCATTTCGGGGCGTGGCGTGAAGCGGCAAAAGAGCTGGGCAGCGAGGAAAAGTCGGAAGTTAATGCGCCGGGTGATCTCGACGAGGCGGAAGAAATTGAGCAAACTTTGCCACTGGTGACGAAAAGTTATTTATATCTCTCAGGGACGCCGTTTCGGGCGATCGCAAACGGGGAGTTTTCTGAGGATCAAATTTTCAACTGGACTTATGCGGACGAGCAGCGGGCGAAAAAGCTATGGAATGGAAAGGGTGAGAATCCGTATGCGGAGTTGCCGCAGATTGTGATGATGACTTATCAAATGCCGGAGAACTTACGGAAAATCGCGATGCAGGGGGAGTTTAATGAGTTTGACTTGAATAAGTTCTTCGCGGCGACGAAAAGTGGGGATGAGTATGTGTTTCAGCGAGAAAATGATGTGCAGAAGTTTTTGAATATTCTGCACGGGATGGATTTGGAAGTGGCAGTGGAGAATAAATTTGAGCATCATGCGCCGGTGTTGCCATATGAGGATGCAAGATTATTATCAACACTGCGACATACTTTTTGGTTTTTGCCGAATGTAGCGGCATGTCGGGCGATGGAGGCGTTATTAAAACGGGATCCATTTTTCTCAAATTATGAAATTATTCGAGCAGCAGGTGGGGATACGCCGGGCGGAAAGCATGCAAAAGAACCGGTCGAAGCGAAAATTGGCGACGGAATTAGTACGCGGCCAACGATTACATTGTCGTGCGGAAAACTGACAACGGGAGTGACGGTGCCGGCGTGGAGCGGAGTACTGTTTTTGCGAAATATTGAGACGCCGGAAACTTATTTTCAGACGGCGTTTCGGGGGCAAAGTCCGTGGGTGATGAAAGATGTGCGTGATCCGATGAAGCGAAATATTATGAAGCCGACTTGCTACGTGATGGACTTTGCGCCGAGCCGAGCATTGAAGCTGATCGCGGATTATAGTAATTCCCTGGCGTCGGTCGTGGATAAGCGGCGGCCGGAGCAGAGACTGGAAGAGTTTATCGAGTTTTTGCCGGTGCTGTGTTATGACGGGGCGAGTATGCAGCGCTTGCAGGCGACGGAGATTCTCGACATTTCGACTTACGGGACAGCGTCGACGATGCTAGCGCGGCGGTGGCAGTCGGCGAGACTGGTCGATGTAACGTCGGTGGTGCTAGAAAAAGTATTGAATAATACGGAGATTATGGCGGCGCTGGAGAAAATCGAGGATTTTCGTAATTTGCGTAACGATCTCACGAAGGTGATTTCGCGAGAAAAGGCGGTGCATGAAGCGAAAAAGGCACGGGCGGAGGAAGGGCGTGAGCCGACGCCGGAAGAATTCGCTGAGGAAAAAGCAGAAGAAAAAGACCGACGGGACTTTAAGAAAAAGTTGCGCGAAAAAATGTTGAAATTTATCACTAGGATACCGGTGTTTATGTATCTGACGGATTATCGTGAGCAGGCTTTGATTGATGTGATTAAGAATATCGAGCCAGGGCTATTTGAGAAAGTGACGGGGCTGACGATTCGAGAGTTTGATCAGATGTGTGAAGTCGGAGTGTTTAATCAGACGGAGCTGAATGCGGCGATTGCGCAATTTCGGCGGTTTGAGGATGCGTCGCTTGAGTACGTTGGCGGCCGGGCGGCGAATGATGACGATGAGAATATTGGTCTCTTTGATACGGTGGTGTCGCGACGAGAGGCGAGTGAAATTATTGAGGCGGAGCTAGGGCAGTAAATAATAGAAAAGTCCCGAGAGTTTTTGCTCGGGACTTTTATGATGGTAAGTTAAGTTAGACGAGAGTGGCGCCATCGACGGAAATGATTGCGCCGCTAATATAGCTAGCTAAGTCGCTCGCAAGGAAGAGGAAGACATTAGCAACTTCGGTTGGCTCACCCATACGACCGAGTGGGATTGGAGCGGTGACGCGGGCAACCATGTCCTCAGGAAGATTCGCGACCATATCGGTACGGGTAACGCCAGGAGCGACAGCATTGACGCGGATGTTGTCCTTCCCTAGTTCGCGGGCGAGAGATTTTGTCAGGCCATTAACGGCGCTTTTGCTGGCAGGGTAACCGCAACCGCTAGGTTGACCATAGAGACTGACCATGGAGCTCGTATTAATAATGCAGCCGCCACCCTGATCGCGCATGAATGGTGCAACAGCTTTTGTGCAGTCGAAGAGAGCTTTGACGTTGAGATTCATGATGTTGTCGAAGGCCTCTTCGGTGTAATCGTAGAGCGATTCGCGGGCGGAAACGCCGGCGTTGTTGACGAGGATGTCGATGCGACCGTATTTCTCAATAATTTCGCCGATAGTTTGCTCGACGGATTGAAGATTCCCTAGTTCGGGAGCCATACCGGTAACTTCCCAGTCGGGGTTTTCGGATTTTAATAAGTCGACGGCTTTGTTGGCGCTTTCCTGATGGGAGCCGAAGAGAACAACCTTAGCACTCTGCTGTAAATAAAGTTTTACAATTTCGAAGCCAATGCCGCGAGTGCCGCCAGTGACGACGGCGATCTTGTTTTTTAATAAGTCTGTAATCATGAACTTATTGTAGCACAGTATTTTATCTCGTAAACACGCTTTTCTGGGACCGCTGTCGCGACTTCGTCGCTCTCTGTCTGCGTCGCTCGGGAGAAAATGTTTACATTTTCTCCGCTCGCTATCCTCGACATTTCGGGCCGCTTAGGCCAAGTCTTTATGTCCTGCGAAAAGGTATTTACGAGATAAAATTGTGTTATCATGAGTATATGAAGAAGACTTTTCAATATCGGTGGAGGAGAATTATTGCCGTAATGATCGCGGCGGCGGGGGCGGTCGGGCTAGTAATTACGAATCCGAATAGTTATGAGCAGATTTTTGATAGTGGTGAGGCGAGTGCGGAAAGTTCGACTGTAAGTAATGATGAATCTGGCGGAGTTTTAGCGACAGAAGTTTTAGAAAAGTTAGAGATCAAGGGGCGAGCACCGAAAACTGGTTATGATCGGGAGGAGCAGTTTTATAAAACTTGGCCGACAGTAGATGGGTGTAGTTTGAGACAGAGGATAATTAAGCGGGAGCTGGGTGATAGTGCGAAACTTGATAGTGATAATTGCACGATGCTCACGGGCGAATTTGATGAACCGTACACGGGGCAGCATTTGATATTTTATGAGAAAGCGGAGATCTCGAAAGGAATCCAGATCGATCATGTCGTGGCTTTGTCGGATGCGTGGCAGAAGGGCGCGCAACAGTTAACAAGCGATGAGAGGTATAATCTTGCAACGGATCCGTTGAACTTGCTTGCAGTGGAGTCGGGTGCGAATCAGCAGAAGTCGGACGGGGATGCGGCGACGTGGTTGCCGAAGAATAAAAGTTTTCGCTGTCAATATGTGGCGAGACAAGTTTCGGTGAAGTATAAATATAGTTTATGGGTGACGCAGGCGGAGCATGATGCAATCATGCGAGTGCTGGAAACTTGTCCGAATGAGAAAGCGGTAGGAGTATCACTTATCGACGAATGATTCCATGAGTTTGAGTTTGAGTGAAACGCTATCATAAGTTTCGCCGGCTTTCAAATGTAGAGATAGATGGCGATTCATAGTTAGGGCAGAAAGAGTGCTGACGGGATAGAATTCGGGATGGAGACCGAGTTCGTTTAATGCGGCGAGTGAAGCGTCGGCTTGATAAATATAGCTGACGCTCTCGCCGTCATGATAGCCTTTGATGGTGTTGCCGTGAGGAAGCTGCTCGGTCATGATCATGGTGTCGAGGGCGGCCATTAGGACGAAATCTCGGGTAGTAGCGATGGTATCGAGGTCGCCGTTGTAGAAAATATTGAGGTAAAGGTTATGGTCGTTGTGACTCTGCCAATATTCGAGAAGTGCGGGAGTGAGATTGTCGAGTAGTTCGCGCTCGGTGTGAGCGGAAAACATGAGGACGAGTTCGTCTTCGCTGAGAGCTTGAGGAATGCTGCGATAGAGATAGTGTGAATAAGGGAAGGCTAGAGAGATAGTAGAATCTTCGGTGGTGCCGAGGTAAGTGGCGGCGGTATGGATTAACTTATCGTTGGTCTGAGGTAGGGTGGAGGCGTGGTAGACTTCGCCGTTTGTCGTACATTCGAAAATGCCGCTTTCGGTATTTTCGGTGAGGTAGACAGTCTGGTAACGTCCGTCGCAGAGCGTGTAAATGGCGTCGGAGAGTAGAGGCGGGACGTCGGGGAGACGAGCTTCGAGCTGATTGGCGGTGATTTGGCCGATGAAGCCGAGATTGGCATTAGCGCCGGTCTGAACGAAATACGTGATTCCGCCGAGTGCTAGACTTAGGCTGCTTAGGGCGGCTAGGCTAAGAGTGATTTTCGCGAGAGTAGAATGAGAATCAGGGGGATTGGCTTGTCTATCGATGAAGAGAATAATCATAACGAAGACTAAAACTGCGGCGATGAGGATAAGGCTGAGCTGATGTGGGAGCCATTCACCGTGATGATGTAAGAACCAAATCAGAAGCAGCTCGGCGAGACTACTAAAAGTTAGCATTATGGCGGCGTTGATGCGCTGATTTGAACGCCATAAAGAGAAGATGATGACTAGGTCGATAAGGGCGACGAATGCACCGATTAACATCGTATAACGAAAAGCAGTAGGGTAATAAACTTCGGTGATCCAGTTATAATTGGCAGAATGAACAACGATGAGAACAAGTTGCATCGGACCGACAGCGAAAGCGAGGATGACGCTGAGGATAAAAGTCGCAATCGCGAGAGGTTTAGCGAAACTGCGCTTTTGGCGGGCGCGAGCCATGGCGTTGATAAGGCTGGAGGGCCAGAGGAGGTCGGTAGTGGTAAAAGTCGTAGTGCCGTTGGGGTTTTCGATAGTTTCGTGATTATCGGGACTTTTATGGCCTTCCAGATTTGTGGGCGGGAGCACAAAAGCTGCCATCGCAGAGCGATCGGGCCACAACAAGCTTGCGCTTTCAGTACCCACCTTTTGAACCTTCATATATACTTATTTTAACATAGAAGTTTTAGAAAAAGTAAACTTTTATTAAAATATAAGATTGTGATATAATATATAGTATGAATTTGAAGATTGCGATTGTGGGGTTGCCGAATGTGGGAAAGTCGACGCTTTTTAATGCTCTAACGAATGCGGGGGCGTTGGCGGCGAATTATCCGTTTGCGACGATTGAACCGAATGTCGGGATTGTGCCGGTGCCGGATGCGCGACTGGATGTGCTTGCGAAGATGTATGATACGGAAAAAGTAATCCCAGCGACAGTGGAATTTGTAGATGTGGCAGGGTTGGTCGAGGGGGCGTCGAAAGGCGAAGGTCTGGGAAATAAGTTCCTCGCGCATATTCGAGAGTGCCAGGTGATTTGTCATGTGGTGCGAGTGTTTGAGGATGGAGATGTGATTCGAGCGGAAGGATCGAAGGATCCGGCGCATGATATTGATGTAATTCAGACGGAGCTGGAATTGGCGGATCTCGAAACGCGAGAAAAAGTCGAAGCGAAACGGAAAAAGTCGAAAGAAATTGATGAGAATATTCCCTACTTGACGCAAAAGCCGGTGATTTATATGTTTAACGTTGATGAGAATCAGCTTGCGAATCAGGAACTACGCGAGAAGTTGGCTGCGAGTGTAGCGCCGAGTCAGGCGGTATTTGTGAATGCAAAACTGGAAGCGGAAATGTCGGGGATGAGTGTGGCGGAGCGGAAAGAATTTCTCAAAGAATACGGCGTAGAAGAAGATGCACTGGGTGAGCTGATTAAGGCGGCGTATAAGACTTTAGGATTGCAAAGTTTTCTCACGGCGGGTAAGAAAGAAGTACGTGCCTGGACGATTAGACAAGGTGCGACAGCGCCAGAGGCGGCAGGAGCGATTCATACGGATTTTCAGCGAGGATTTATTGCGGCAGAAGTAATGAAATATGATGATCTCGCGGAGCTGGGGAGTGAGCAGGCAGTGAAGGCGGCAGGTAAACTCCGAACTGAAGGTAAGACTTATGTGATGCAAGACGGAGATGTGGTGGAGTTCCGGTTTAATGTGTCGAAATAAGAAGTTTGCGGAGGGGCTGTGTTTTCAGAAGTTATTCTTTATCTTCATGTTTGGCTCGGTATTCGGGACGATCTATGAAGATATTTTAATTTATCTACAACAAGGGATTTGGATGGTGCATCGCGGGGTGATTTATGGGCCGTTTAATGTGATTTATGGGTTTGGGGCGGCGTTGATGTGCTGGGTATTGTTACGAAAAAAATATAATAACTGGCAGATTTTCGGGTTATCGGCGCTACTCGGCGGGGCGGTAGAATATCTGCTTAGCCTCGGGCAAGAGATTTTCACCGGGACAACGTCGTGGGACTATAGTAATCAATTTCTCAATTTTGCGGGGCGAACGTCGGTGCCGATTATGTTGGTGTGGGGAGTGATGGGGATTGTGCTGGTGAAAGTGTTTTATCCGGTGCTGTCGGGTTTGATTGAGCGGATTCCACGAAATGTGGGGGAGCCGCTGTTTTGGGTGCTACTGGTATTTATGATTATAAATTGTCTGGTGTCATGGACGGCGATCATTCGACAAAATCTGCGACATCATGATGTGCCGCCATTGACGCCGATCGGGCAATTTTATGATGAATATTATAATGATACTTTCTTGGAAAAGTATTTCCCGAATATGGTGAGGTCGGAGTAGAATTGTGGGAAATATGAGAGGACGAGGATGATTGCACTGTTTGGATTGATGTGTTTAATTTATGCAGGGTTTTTAGCAATTTATGCGAATTTGGCTCTCAGGAAGAATCGATTGGAATTGCATAAGCGGACGAATGCGCCGAAAAGTGCGATCCTAGTCCCAGCACGATACGAAAGCGCGGTGATTGAGGGGTTGCTGAAAAGTATTGAGCGACAGACGGTGAAGATGCCGATGCGAGATGTGTATGTGATAGTCGAGAGCGAGGATGATCCGACGGTGAAAATTTGTGCGAAATATGACTGTCAGGTGATTTTGCGGGAGCATTTGGAGTTGCAGAGAAAGGGTTATGCGCTGGATGAGGCGGTGAAGCAGATTCTTACGAAGAAGAATTACGATTTGTATTTTATATTCGATGCGGATAATCGCTTAGCGCCAACTTATTTGGAAGAGATGTTAAAAATTTATGCCGATGGATATGAAATGGCGACTGGTTACAGAAATGCGAAGAATAATAATTATAATACGATTGCGGCAGTGTCAGCACTGACCTTTACGATGATAAACACGATTGGGAATAAGAATCGGATCCGGCACGGTGGGAATATTATTTTCTCAGGAACGGGGTGCTTCGTAGTCGGCGAATTGGTCGAGAAATGGGGTGGGTGGCCATTTCATAGTCTGACGGAAGACTATGAGATGTCGCTCTATGCGATTACGAGCGATATCTCGACGTTTTACAATGAGAAAGCGGTATTTTATGATGAGCAGCCGACGAAGTACCGGCAGCAGACCGTCGATCAGCGGGTGCGCTGGATCAAGGGATACTTTAGCGCGCGACATGAATATATTCCGGAAATGCGGGCGCGGTGGGATCAGCCGAATCAAGGTAGT
The DNA here is from genome assembly GCA_948623715.1 of uncultured Candidatus Saccharibacteria bacterium. Taxonomy (GTDB): domain Bacteria; phylum Patescibacteriota; class Saccharimonadia; order Saccharimonadales; family Saccharimonadaceae; genus Nanosyncoccus. The sequence goes on from CAPHDI010000014.1 coordinate 28,299, forward strand.
ATTGTAAAAGAATGGGTGGGGGTGAAGCCGGTGATCTGGGCGCTGGTCGGGGTGATATGTTTACTATTTGAAGACATTGTGAAACTGTTTACATCAAAAGATCTGGGGATGATTATTGGGATGCTGGTGGAGTTGATTATAGTGGTATATATAGTGCTATTGATTATTACGGCAGTGATGATTCGGCGAGAAAAGATGAAATTCACGTCGCGAATAAAGTGGCGAGCAATTTTGTTTAATCCGATTTATTTATTAACTTATGTTCCCTGCGCACTGAAGGCGCTGTTTATCAAGAATGTGCAATGGAAGAGGATTGAGCACGGGAAGAAATAACGTTTTTTATACGAAATAAGTATTTCCATGTTATAATTAGTTTGTCTTGCACAATTTGTAATGTCAGAAATGACATTTGATTCTGTCTATTGAACGGCACCATTTTGGGCGCTCCTCTTTGACAGAATCAAGGGGCTGTGCAAGACACCATCATGGTGTCGTTTTCGTTTATGAGCCTATACATAAACTTTTGTTTGACGACATCTGTGAGGAAAACCTATCAATCCAAAAGGAGGGCCAGATGCAACAAGGGCTAATATCAAAGTTATACTTTTTGTGGGGTAAAGTAACACATAGTATTCCAATATTACATAAAGAACTCCACAGGAATAGATATTTGCGATATGTGTCTTATAGTATTCCTCTAGCTTGTACTCTGGCTCTGCTTTTGTCGGTATTTTTGATGGGCGGTAAAGCGTATGCATCTCCGATTACTTGTTTTGATGTTGATGGATATACACACGAGAACAGCTATACGCTTACTAATACTACGGAAGGATGTGATTATCGACCGATTCTCACTCAGCCTACGCTCAATACTACCACTCTCACCCCTACTATCTCCATGTCAATCGATGGGAGTTCTGGACTTAGCGCCTCAGAACAAATCGTGGCAG
>CAPHDI010000015.1 GCA_948623715.1 uncultured Candidatus Saccharibacteria bacterium
ATCGGAGTGTCTATCTCTCCTACACTTCCTGCTGGAGAATATTCTACTACTGTTACTATTACCGCGGTGAATAACTAAAAACAGACAACCAAAAAATAAGTTTGACAATTTAACCAATCTATGCTACAATGACAGTAGTATCCGGTTTTTGATGCGCCAAAACGCCTCAAAAAAGTCCTTTTCAAATCTATTTAGGAGATGAAGTCATGAAACGTAAACTCACCATCCACACTATCCTGGCCGCAATCCTCATCAGCACCACACTCCTATGCCTCTGCCCTGGCTGCGGTAAAAACCGCGTTGAAATCCCCAGCATCACCATGGCCGAAATCAGCGAGCACCGCCCCACTTTCACCGCCGACAATCTGCCCAACTATGCCGTATTCAACTCCGTCGTCGATCATCCTATCATCGGTGACGAACGCCAGTTCGTCCGCGTCTACGACTCCGCCGGCAATGAATACATCGACTCCGTTGAACTACAACCCAACCAGCTCTACGAAGTCCGTATTTACTTCGTCAACGATGCCACCGATGCCAGCAAAAAGCTCATCAACACCTACTGTACTGCCAGCTTCCCTGACACTATCGCCCAGCAAGGCAGCGCAGTAATCACCGGCGTCCTCAAATGCGACGCCGACACCTTCATCGTCCCCGAAAAGACTGACGACAGCATTAGTATCACCTGTAGTACGGAGCTCTCCCTTAAATACGTCGTTAACTCCGCCCAACAATATTCCACCACCGGCACTAACAAGCTCGATTTCACCAAGATTGACCCCGAGGACCTCTTCGGCAACTATGCCAGCATCGGTTACCTGCGAAACGATTACAATAACACCGTCCTCTCCGGCACCGAGCCTCAGTATGTCACCTTTACTCTCTTTACCGAACCTACCGCCAGTACCGACAGCTCCACCTCCTAACAGCCCCAAAGGCGCCCATCCCGGGCGCCTCTTTTTCATGACACAAAACAATCTTTACACCCGATTTATCACCGGAATCACAATCGGCGTATGTCCCGTCGCATCGAAGAGAATATGTGTCACATCCTCCTTAATTTCTTCCTTAAACGCCTTCATATCATCCACCGACAGCTTCTCTGTCCGTACCCGTAGATAATGCCGGATCTTCGCCACCAGTTCTTCCGAGTTATCGAGATAGATGAATGCCCGCGATACGATATCTGGCGTCTTCACTAGCCGATTATTTTTCTTCGACAGCGTCAGAACAATGATGAAGATTCCCTCTCGCGAGATGTGGATCCGGTCTTTCACCACCGCCTCATGCACCGGCTTGTCCGCATCATCAAACAGTTTATTCCCGACGTGGATCCGCCCGTTCTTCCGAATCGTCTGATCCGGCATTAGCTCGACAATATCACCATCGTCCGTCACCAGGATCCGGTCTTGCTTCATTCCAATGACATTCTCTGCCATCTCTGCGTTATGCTCCAACATATAGAACTCACCGTGATACGGCACATAATTCGTCGGATGCAACCTTTGCACGAATTCCACATGATCTTCAAAATACGCATGCCCAGAAAGGTGCAACGGCCCCAGATTCGTAATATGCGTCTTCCCATTCTGAATCACTTCCGCACCCTCGCGCAGCAATCCGTCCACTGTATTCACCACATGCGGCTCATTCCCCGGAATCGGGTTCGACGAGAACACGATTACATCTGTCGATTTAATCTTGATATACTTATGCGCCCCTGACACCATCCGATTCAAGACCGCATTTAGCTCACCTTGCGACCCCGTACAGACTACCGTCACCTTATCATCCGGCAGCTTCACGATATCTTCCATCTTCATGATCGTATCTTTCGGAATCTTGATCACGCCCGTCTTCAGCGCCACCTCGACGTTATTAATCATCGAGAAGCCCGCGAACGCCACTTTCCGCCCCCGCTTCGCTGCCTCATTCAACACTAATTCAATACGCTTGATCTGACTTGAGAAACACGACACGATCACTCGCCCGTTTGCATAGTGATCCATCACTCGCCCGAGATTATCGCCCACGTCATATTCCGAATGCGGATGTCGCCCCGGCGAGTCAATATTCGTCGACTCATTCACCAGCATCGCGATTCCTTCTTTCTTCACAATTTCATCAATCCGCTCGTAATCCGTCTGCACCCCCAGCGGCTTCTCTTCCCGCCGCCAATCTCCCGAAAAGTAAATTACTCCATTCGGCGTCCTTACTACGATCGCCGTATTCCCCGGAATCGAGTGCAGCGTATGAATAAACTCCACGCTCAGATGCTCACTGACTTTAATCACTTCGTGCTTAAACGGATCCACTGGCTGATAATTCAGCTCTGGCACATCGTCCAGCTCCGACATCTGCCGTTGAATCATCCCGATCGTAAATGCCGTCGCATAAATCGGCGTCAGCGGATTAAACTTCGGCAACAAATGCCGACACGCCCCGATATGATCAAGGTGCGCATGCGTGAAACAAATCGCCTTTATTTTATCCTTATTATCTTCAAGATACTGGATGTCTGGCACCATATAGTTTACCCCCGGATAGTCCGCCCCCGCAAACAGCGACCCCATATCAATAATCACAATCTCGCCTTTATATTCGATGATTGTCATGTTTTTACCGATACCAAACTCCCCAACACCACCCATCGGAATCACTCGCACCGCCTCCGGATCTGGCCGCGCCGCTCTCAGCTGCGCATTCGTCACCTGATTACCATTATACCCGTTATAACGGCTCTTATTTACTGGTACCCCAATGATATGCTGCGTCGCCTGCGCATTCACGTCCTGCGAAAGCATCCGCTGATGATGCACCATCTCCCCCTTACGCACCGACACGCCGAGACCGACTTTTTTGCTCACGCTATTTTGCGTTTTAGAGCCATTTCCAGCCCCTTTAGCACTACCTTTTCCGCGCACTGCGGTAGGACGGCCCCCTGATTTTCCAGAGGCCTTCCCGGGCTTCTGCGTAGCCTTAGCGGCCGTTTTAGCGGCATTATTTTTGTGCTTCACGAGTTTCGCATCTTTCCCGCCCTCCGCGAAATTCGAGTTAAAATTCCGCTTCTGCGATTCTTCAAATTGTTTCTTTATATCTGGCAAGCGCTCATCACGCATTTTCATCAAGCGTGCGCGCCGCTCTACTTCTTTACTATTCATATTTTCCTCTTTAAGTTATCTAATCCCCCCAAGTCTTATCAGATACCCCTATTATACCAAACTTACCGCCAAAACACAAGCCTAAATCCCCACTTTTCCGCCTCCACCCCTATAAAATATCACAAATCCATAAAAAATCCCCGACCACTCTGATCGGGAAACGGTATTTTGACCACCGCTAAGGCTTCGCCAGCAGGACGTACTTCGCCGGCATCAAGCCATAGCAGAGGCAATCTTGCGGAGCTTCCGGCCACACCCCCGGCCATATCACTGGCACCAGCAGACGCCCGAGATGCTCGTAATCCCTACAAGCCGCCACCAGCGCCACGCCCCGACTCACGATCCCGTACAAACCGCCCGCACGTAGATCCAGCGGTTGCTCGAAGGTCACTTCCATTCCGCACGAATCGTCACCAGCCGGCGCCAGCAACGGCAACCCCAGAGTCTTGTCGTTCGCTTGAAACTTTTCATCTTGGCCTCTCGCACGCGATAAATCTCTCGCTGCTTCCGTTTTTATCCCCAACGAACAAACCGTACTCCGGAAATATTTCTCGTCATACCCCGTAAAGCACGCATCCGCCGGCTTCAGCAGTTTGATATGCGTGTTGAAGCTTCCGATCGTCTCCATCTCGCGGATCAGCGCCCGGCTGTTCGTGTCCAGCATCCAACCCACGCAGATCTCGAATTTTTTCTCCCCCTGAGGCTCCGCCAGAGATTTCGGTACTGCCTTCAGCACTTTTTTCGCTTCCGACCCCAGCCCCGTCTTCACCGGCGTTTCGCAGTATTCGATATACTCCGCCACGCCGATATCTGCATCCGTGATAAACAGGTTGTCCGGCAACAGATTCAACAATCTTCCCGTTGCCCGGATCACCTTATCTTGCCGTTGATCCAAAACTTTTACCCCCAGTTTCTTCAAAATACCAGTTTTTCATTAAGTTACCAGAGCTACAGCCCCCTTCCTCTCGATAACTTATTCTATCATCTTTCCTCCAAAAAGTCCACCTTCGTCCAGAGAAGCCCCTTCGCAGCAAATCCGCCCACACCCACGGAAAAACTTAGTCCTTCGTAAAACTCTCCAACAGTCTCCGGAATTCTGTATCGTCTTTCGTCGAGAAAGTCACACTTCGCCCCCGGATTTTCACTTCGCAATTATATTCCCGGCTCAGTTTCGCCTCTTCCTTCAGATACTCATTCGCCTTGATCGCCTTCACCGAGCTTTTCTTCTTATTTTCCGCCACATATTGCTCAACCTTCCGCGCCGACCAGCCCCCTTCGATCATCTTCGGCAAAATCTCATGAATAATCTCCGGCTCCAGCGAGATCAGCGGCCGCATCGGTCCCTCCATCAGATTATGCTCCTGCATCGCCACCTTCGCCTCTTCCGGCAATTTCAGTAATCGCATCGTATTCACAATACTTGCACTACTTTTCCCAACCCGTTTTCCAATCTCTTCATTCGTCAGATTAAACTGTTCTTTCAGTTTCGCATACGCTGTTGCCAGCTCGATCGGATTAAGGTCTTCTCGCTGCGCATTTTCAATAATCGATAATTCCAACTTATTCTGCGCATCCAGTGTCCGCACGATCGCTGGGATTGTCGTCTTTCCCGCTAGTTTCGACGCCCGCCACCGTCGCTCCCCCGCCACGATCTGGTATTTCTTCCCCGTCTTTACTACCACGATCGGCTGCAATACACCATGCTCACTAATCGAATCCGCCAGCTCCTGCAATGCCGCCTTATTAAACTCTTTCCGCGGCTGGTCCTCATCTCGAATTACTTCCTCGATATCTAGCTCGACTAGTTTACTAACCTTCGCATCCTCCGTACTTGTCGGATCAAACGCCTCGTCTACCAAGTCCGTCGGGATCAGACTCTCAAATCCTCGCCCTAGACCCTTTCCTTTCTTTCCTAATGCCATTATCATCTCCCCCCTCGCAGATCTCGACCGTCTCGCAAAACCTGCAAATTCCGTAATTCCATCACAACCTCCACTTTTATCTACCCGTCCTTTCCTCTACTTCTCGCGCAAATTCCTTATACGCCTTCGCCCCCTTACTAAACTTATCATACGCCCCCACTGGCACACCATGACTCGGCGCCTCCGCCACCCGCACATTCCGCGGAATCATCGTCTCAAACACTTTATCTTTAAAATACTTTCGCACTTCTTCCAATACTTCTATGCTCAGACTCGTCCGCTTATCATACATCGTCGCCACCACTCCGAGTAGTTTCAGCTGCGGATTCAGCGCTTTCTTCACCATCGCCATACTTTCTAGCAGCTGTGCCACCCCTTCTAGCGCATAAAACTCCGTCTGCACCGGCAATATCAGATAATCCGCCGCTGTCATACAGTTTACCGTCATCAGCGACAAGCTCGGCGGTGTGTCGATCACGATATAATCATAATTCTTCCGCACACTATCAATCGCCCGCTTCATAATTGTAAATTTTTGCTTCAAGTTATTCATCTCGACTTCCGCATTCGCCAGCTGCGTCGTCGTCGGCGCTATATCAAAATTCTTAAATTCCGTCGGTTGTATTATCTCCGCCAGCGGTATCGCCTCAATCATCACTTCTGTCAGGCTAGCTTCTAGTTCATCTTTATCAATCCCCAATCCCCCCGAGGCGTTTCCCTGCGGGTCTGCGTCGATCAGCAAAACACGATTCTTATCTTTCGCCAAGAAATACGCCAAATTCACCGTCGTCGTCGTCTTGCCTACGCCACCCTTTTGATTCGTAATACATATCACCTTCGCCATAACTATTACCATTATAGCATGATTCTAGTACAAATAATACAAATCCGCCGCATTCAACCGGAATATATACTCTTGCTCCACGAGACCTGTCACCTCTTTGACCGTATCGAGATATTCCTGGTTATCATATCCATAATTCGCTATCACGACCAGCCCCTTCGCGAGATCCCGCGTCTCCAACACTTTCTCAAAATCTTCCGCCGTATACTCCTGCTCCGACATAATATACGACCAGTCCGCTATCGTAAATAGTAAAATATCATCCAAGAACCGATTATTCCCCACATCATAAATATACAATAGCGGTACATCTTTATGCTCCTCAACAAATTCCGTCGCCGTCGCCCATTTCGAGTACTCCGTCCCCGGTTCGATCCCCATCGGCAGCGGCAAAATCGCCGTCACCGCCAGCACTATCGCCATGATGATATTCCGCCATTTCTCCGAGCATGCTAATTCCAATAACTTATACAGCCCGAACATCACCACCACAAACATCAGCCCGCAAATCGCATCCATATACCGAATATCCGTATACGGCGACGCAATCGCCACGATCACAAAGTACGCCAGCACCGGCCACAGCAACGTCTTAAAATATCCGTCTTGTCGCCTATCTACCTCCAGTTTCTTACCCCGCCTCACCCCATAAATCGCCAATACAAACATCGCAATCAATATCACTGGCAACATATAGTGAAATACATTCAGCGTCACCACCCCCGCGAAAATCCCCACTTGCTCCCCCAGCTTCGAGAAATTCGTCAGATTGCTAATCGCTCCCTGTCCGCGATAGCCGAAGAATAGATGTTTAATCGACCACGGCCAGATAATCAGCGACACTACGCCCGCCCCCGCCTGCGCGCCCAGATACGCCCAGAACTCCTTCCACCGTTTATTTCGCAAATATCGCACCGCCACTACAATAAACATCGGCACGATGAAAAACAGGAAGTAATACTGCGTCAAGAACCCCAGCAACGTCGTCATACCGATCCCCGCCAAGAGCTTCGGATTCACCCTCTTCGTATCAAATAATCTCAAATGCAGATACGCCGAAATCGTCACCCACATCGTCAACAGCGCATACATCCGTATATAAATCACTGTATTTATCGCCGCAATCGTCACGCTCGCCGCCAAAGTCAGCACAAACGCCTCCACCAAGCGATTCTTCTCATCTCCCAGCAGCTTCTCTACGATCAGATACAGGAACACTGCCTCCACCGCAAACACGATGATATTCAATATAATCCCTGTCCACTTTGTAAACTCCCCTGGCGTCAGCTCCATCCCCAACCTTAATAGCAGATAGAACAAAGGCGGGTGCACATCGTCCCGCTGATTATTGTATACCACCGCGAAATCCCCCTGCTCATCCTCATTCACCACCAGATAATTTTCATAATATTCCGCATCATGCCAATGATTCATGAAATCTTCATTTTCCAAGATCTCCGTCCGTGGATAATTCGCCAGTCCATACGAATACGCCTCGTCCATATGAATATAATTCTTCCCCATCCCCGCGATAATATAAACCACCGATTGAATAATAATCACTAGCGCAATCCAAAACGCCTTCGACTTCGCTAGCTTCCTCAGAAAATCCTTCATTACTTCCATTATACCACACTCTTGTTTTTTCTGAAAAGTATGCTAAAATGTACTACAGATATCAATAATTAAGGGAAAATTATGAAAAAAGCAGTTATTCTCGTCGGCGGTAAGCAATATCTCGTCGAAGAGAAAGAGACCCTCCGGGTGGACCTCCTTCCGGCAGGCACAAAAGAGCTCGAAACTGATGCTTTACTTGTAATTGATGGCGACAAAATCTCTGTCGGTACGCCAGAAGTCAAGGGTGTAAAAGTTTCAGCCAAAGTCGTAGAGGAAAAGATCGCCGGCGAAAAAGTCCGCGTTATCCGCTACCATTCTAAGAAGCGTGTCCACAAAGAGACTGGCCACCGCCAGAAATACTCTCTTATCGAGATCACTTCCATCAAATAGCATAAGTCCCCGCAAGGGGACTTATTTTTACACGCCAAACTATCACTCATTAGCAGAGCTATGCTACCATAGTAGCATAGCTCAAGCATTTTGTCAAGACCAGGTCAGGCTAGCCTCGCAGCCACCCTGGTTTTATAGCTCTACTTCTTCCCCTTCGCCCGCTTCGTCGTCTTTTTCACGGCCTTACGCGTTTTCGTCCAATAGAGAATTCCTACCACGATCAACACTACGACCACAATTGCTAGTATAATCTCTAGCGGCCCCGTCTCTGGTAATTCCTCCGGCACGACTGGAGTCGGTTCTGGTTCTGGGTCGTCTGGCAATGGATCTGGTGTCGGCTCATCCGGAATCGGATCTGGATTCGGCGTAGGTTCTGGTTCAGGTTCCGGCTCGGGGTCTGGCTCAGGCTCCGGATCCGGTGTTGGATCAACCGGTTCGGGATCTGGCGCTGGCGCACCCTTCGCCACCGTCTGAATCGTATAACGTACCGATCCCGAAAACCTATCACACCCGAATATAATCCCATTCAACTGTGACGTCCCTAGATAAGTCCCCTCTGGCGAAAACAGTCTCGTCGAAAGTAATGTCCCGTTCTTATTCCACTGATTATAAATCTTAGCCGACCCCTCGATATAATGCAGCGTCATCGCCTCCTTCGCCGTCACATATGCCTCATCCCACACTGCCGCCGGCGTCGCCGTTGTCGAAGTAATCTTCCCGATAATCGCCTGTCGCTCATTCTTCGCCAACTCATCCGGGAAGTCAGAAATCAGCCGCGTCTCTAGCGCCACGCCGACCTGATTATAAGCTAAATCATTATAAGTCTCCGACGCATCATTATGATAATATATGTATACTTCATACTGCTTCCCTGGCTCGATCGTCAGCTCGCTCGTATAGGTATTCCCCACTCCTTTCTCGACGATCCGCACAAAATCCCGCTCATCCCCAATCAAAGCATTATTCGTAATCGAGTTAAACGTCGCATGATCCGCCGGCGCCTGCATCGTATATGTCGGTCGCACCGGCCCCCACGCATAAGTCGACGGCACTGCCATCAGCGACATCATTAATGTCGCCAGCAGCCCTGCGCTTATTTTTCTAATCCACTTTTTCATTATCCTCCTTTTTATTTTTACAAATTTTAAGCTTATTCTAAGCTTCTCGCCTTCCGATTAACCTTCTTAAATCCCCGGTTCGCCCGTTGGTGCGCCTAGTCCCACGTTATCAAAGTTACCGCCCGGCTCGCCAGTCGGATTGCCCAATCCGCCGTTGCCGTTATTATCGAAGTTGCCAAAATCATTGAATCCTCCCGCCGTGTTTCCAGTCTGGCCTTCACCCGGCGTCGTCCCCGCACCATTACCGTTGAACTGGTCCACTAGATCCTGATAGAAGTCATTTACCCCACCCGGCGTTTCTGGTCGCGCACCTTCGCCCCTCATTTCATCCGCCGCCTGCTCTGCATCATCAATATCTTGTTTCAGTTGTCCCTGCTGCTCCGATGTCAAATTCGTATCAGTCATTTGACCACCAACCGTTGTCTCCCGATTATCTTCTGCAACCGTCGGATTGCTCGTCTCTTCATACGTGCCCGTTGTATTCCCGGTAATCTCATCTTTCGGAATTTGCCCGTCGCCAACCTGAGTTTTCTCTTCCTCGGTCATATTATCAATATTCGGCACCTTGCCGATGTTATTATTCTCGCCTAAGCCCAAGCTACCATTATCAATAATTGACTGCTCATCTTTCGGCTTAGCCTCAGGTTTGTTACTAGGATCTTCTTCTGGCTTTTCTTCTGGTTTTTCCTCGGGGTCTTCGTCCGGATCCTCATCTGGATCCTCTTCGGGATCCTCTTCAGGGTCCTCCTCAGGATCCTCCTCCGGATCTTCCTCAGGATCTTCCTCGGGATCCTCATCTGGGTCCTCTTCGGGATCTTCTTCTGGGTCTTCCTCTGTCACAACAATCGTAATCGTCTCCGGATCCCCTGGCGGCGTCTGCGGCGTGTCCGGCGTATTAATATCGACCGTCTCCCACGCTTGCACGCCCGCCCCGCATTCATTTCTATTCTGGATCGTCTCATAGCCCCTGATTTCTCCAGTCGCCTCATCATAGCTCGCGAACACCATCGTCACAATGTGGCTCTCCCGCGCACTCATCACATTCGTACCATAATAATACCGCGACGCTGCGTTACCGTCCTGGTCCGCCACTGGCGCCCCGCTCGCATCTACCAGCGACCCCTTACTTCCGAAGTCCGTTCGATATGCCCCGTACACGATATCAAAACTAACTTTTGTATTTTCATCGTTAACCCTTTTTGCCAACTCATCATACAGCTTGTGTTGCAGTTCCGCTGCATCCTGATTATCCATATCATAGAGCATATCAAGAATCTGTTTTGCCCCAACGCCTTCTTCCAGTCCACAAGCCCTCAATACGCTCGGCACTCTCGCCGCCACCCCCGCCAGAGACAACGGTGAATCGTGTAGGTTTTCCAGCATGACTTCCTTCATCGCCTCAGCATTACCATAGTATTCGATCGAACTCGTTCCGAAACTATACGGCGTCTCCTTTTCGCTAAGCTTATTGAAATCCGTCATATTCTGGAACAGACCATTTGGCAAAATCTGATCCCCTTCTTTCTCTGCCTCCCAGCTCACTGCCTGCTCTGCCGTCTCAGTCTTTGCTTCTACCTCATCCCCATCATTCTCTGAACTAAACGTAACCTGCTGCTCTATCTCTGTTTTATCTCCAGCGCCATTTTCTACCACATCTTCAATCGCTTCATTCGACATTGGCGCTTCCGCATCCGCCGCACTCACTGGCATTACCGCCGCCTTCGTTATTCCCCATGCGACCAATGCCGCCCCAATCGTCGGCAATACTCTCCGCGTAAAGAACTTCCCCGCCCCGCTCCTCTTGAATCGCTCTCCTAGCTTCGCAAACACACCCTGCTTCTTCGGCTCGCCCTCTAGATTGTTCGCTTCCTGGTAGCGCGCGTACGCATCTTCGATCTGTCGATAATACTTAATATCGCCATCATTTACTTCGTACCCACCATTCGCCGCCTTCTGCTGCGCCTTCAGATCTTCAAATTCCGCTTTCCGCTCCTCATAAGCCTTTTTTAGAGTCTCCCCCTGTGGATCGTTCTTAGCTAGATTCTCGTACTTCGTCTTCAGCGCATTCATATTCGCCTCGACATTCACGATCCTCGGCTGCAATCTCAGCACCTCCGCCGCATTTATATTCTCTTCCCGCATTTCCGCTCTCGCTTCATCCATCGTCTCTATCGGCATGCGCTGTTTCACTTCTGGCTCTGGCGCCGGCTCCCGCATTGCTGCCGCTGCACTATAAATCTCATGCGCCATCCTCTGCCCCGGCGTCCAATCGTCTTCCGGTCGTTTCTTCGGCGCTTCCGCCGTATTTCCCGCCGTCGTCTTCGGCGGATATAACGGGATCACCTTCCCCTGCTGCGCGCCCGGATTCGCCTTATTCTCTACGACCAGGTCGCTCCCCACCGCCATCGGCATCTTCTGCGCTTGCTGCCCAAAGTTTACATAGACTACGTTTCCGACTTTGTCTACATCATTCATATCTCCATTCGCCGCCTGCTGTTGGAACGGAATCACATTCGCGACTGCTTCATGCGTCTCCAACGCCGCCTGCTGATCCGTCTCAATTGCCGCCGCCCCCTCTAGCGCAGTCTGTCCGGCCATATTTTCTACTGTCGCCCCACCCATCGTGCTCGCCAAGCTCGCCGCCGCCACTCCGAAAGTCTTTTCCGCCGCCGTCAGCGCCTGTAATCTTTCCTGCGGGTCGCTAATCGAATTAATCTTCGCTGACATTTGCCGCATCATATCTTGCAATTCGTCCGCAGTAGTCCGCTCTCGCATCTCTGCCGCCGCTTTCGCCTGCTCCTGCGCTTCTCCGGCTTCCTGCTCCATTGCCGCATCGCGCCGCTCTGCCGCCGCGACTTCTGCCTGTTCTGCCGGCACATTATTCTCCGCCTCCGGCGTCGCGACCGCCGTCTCCCCCGCTACTGCTAACTCAGGTTTCTCTTCCCGTGGCAACTGCGCCTCTAGCTCGGCAATTTCCCTACGATGTTTTTCTATCTGAGCATCACTCTTTGCCTTTGTCTTCGCATTCTGCCCCGTCCGCCGCTCAATGCTAGCAATCTGATCTTGCTTTAACTTAATCTCTCTATTGATCGCCTCAATCGCCATCGCCCCCATGTGCTGTTCCGCGCCCTGCTCCGGATTTACCAGCGTCTCTCCTTTCGGCGCTGTATTGAAATTATTCATCTGCCTTCACCTCCTCTGTCACTGTCGCCATCTCCACGCCTTCTACATCCGATGCGCCCGGCACCTCCGACACGGCACCCTGTACCGGCTGTCCTTCCGGAATTTTTACTTCGTTTACATTTTTATTTTCTGTAGTTGTCATGTTATTCGTACTAAAATCTTGCGCACTTCCCTGCGCCATCGCCGCGACTGCCTGCGCTACCGCGTTTGCTCGTGCTGCGTCTGGCTTCGCATCTGCAGCCTCGGTTTTCTCAGCCGAGCCTTCAGTCTTCGCGACCTCTGCCGCTGCCTCTCCTGACTTCGCACCCTCTGGCTTCTCTACAAACGCCTTCCGGAAATCCTCCAACGTCTTCCGGATAATCGCTTCCGTATCGTAATCCCCTCCTACCGTATCGAAGAAATCTTCAATTTCCTCGTCGCTCGCCTCGCTATCCAGTAGCTTATCCAGCTCATCGACCTTATCGTCCGGCAACGCCTTCACCAGCGCCTGCTCGATCGCCTCGTCCAATTTCATTTTCAGGTCCTGCGACAGCCTCCCCTGCATCTCCCGGTCCTGCTCCTCCAGCCCCATCCCCCGGACTATTTCCTCGATGAACGTCGCGTACGCTTGCTCATCTTCCAAATTTTGTTTTGGCATTTTTAGTACCTTTCTACATGACTTTTCTCCAGTTTACCACGAGTGTTTTATTTGGTCAAATTCTTTATGCTTTGCAAAAGACCCGAACATGTGTTCGGGTCTCGCTTTATCTTATACAATTCTCCTTTCGCTTATTTTTCTAGCTACATTTCTTCTCGGGCTCGCGCCCCTCTATCTTATACCTATTCCTTTCTTTAGCTCAATCTATGATACATATAATCTATGACTTTTAGGCCGCTTCCGCATCCATGATCATCTTTGCCAGATGTCCTAATCGGAAATTCACGATTCGCTTTGCGACACGCTTACTTTCCGCATCCGACATTTCATGATCTAATTTCGCTTCATGTTCCATCTCCTCGCGATTCGTATCGCCGACGAGCTGGAAGGCGTCCCATTTACTTTCGTCGCGGATCACATCTGCGCTCTTCGCGTCAAATAATTTTTCTCCGCTCGGCATACTCCTAGGTTTTACATCGGTAGATCCTTTCTGATTAATGTTCATATTGTTACGCATTTTTGTTTCCTTATTTGTGGTCGAAGTTGTACACTTTTTCAACTCTTTCCGTTTTTATGTTATATAGCTTTACGCTTAGCTATGTTTGTTTTATTTTACTGTTTGTTAGATGTGTTTGTTTCTTATCTAACTGTCTTCATCTTAGCACACATTACGATAAATGTCAATACCTTTTATGCTTATTTTTTGCAAAAAGTGCAATTTTCTGCTTCCCCACCCCAGTTACGCTGCATTAAAAAATCCCCCGCCATAGCGAGGCTAATCATTATCTATCCATAAGAGCGACAAGCTTATGAGAAAATCTCACAAATTTTGCGAAAATGGCTTGCATTTATCGCGTTTATGATTTAAAATTATATTAAGAAGTTTTGAAGTTAGTTCTGCTTGCCGTTTCCGTCAATCTTGATGATTACGACAACAGAACTACTTTTTTGTTGAGCTGCCTTAGCTTGCTCGCGATCACGCAAAAGCTGGATCAGCTCTAAAAGTAATTTTGTTAGCATAGCTATCTCCGTTCCGCCTAACATAACTCCCACTCCACAAAACCATAAAACACAAGCCGCCCGTCGCTCTATGCTCAGCCTAACATACTTTAAGAAAAATTAGCAAGCAATAACATGATAAAAGTCCCTCTCGTTTCATTTTCTCCACAAACTCAAAATCCTATGTTACAATGGAAGTGGCTAAACTTTATATTATCAAAAACGGTATTTTTATTATCGAATCTACTATTAGAATGACGTCACGATGACAAAATAGTAGATCGATAAGACCCACCGTTTTTGTATAAGGTTTAGCCGCCCATCGTGGCGTCATTTTTATTGGATTGATAGGAAGATGACGCCGCCCTGGGAAACTGATTTTTCATGAATTTCTATCAAAATCATGAAAATCAATAAATCCTATCTACAAACCAAAAGGAGGGCCAGATGCAAGGCAGACTAATATCAAAGTTATACTTTTTGTACAGAAAAGTAATACATAGTATTCCAATATTACATAATAAAACAAGAAGTAGACATTTGCGATATGCGTCTTATAGTATTCCTCTAACTTGTACTCTGGCTCTGCTTTTGTTACTTAGTAACTTATTTATCATAAATCCCAGCGATAAAACTTACGCCGCAGACGAAGCCGCACAAGCAGCAGTCAATCCGCAAACGTCCCTCACCATCGCGAAGCCCACTCTCACCGCCAACGCCGCCCCTGGCAGCACGGCCTATGTCAGCAGCAACGTCACTTACAGCGCAAGCGACGTCGATAACTACACCTTACAAGTATCATATGCAGAAGGTTACACTGCTCTCACTCGTGAAGGCGGGACGACATCCCTTAGCGGCGCTGGCACTACCGGCGTAAGCGGCAATAATTTAGCCGACGATACTTGGGGGTTCGCCTGGGGCAAAACCAGCGCAAAAGACGAAGAAATGTCTTATTATACAATGCCGTCCTACGGTAGCATAGGCGGGCAAATTACTCGGGGCAGGCTTGAATACGGCACAAACGACATCGCCTCCACCACAAAAAAGCTCGTCTTCGCCGCAAAGTTTAGCGCCGACAACGCCGAAAGCGGACATTATAAGACATCAGTACAACTTTCCCTGACCGCCTCATCTAAGCTAGCCGTCACGGGATTTGGCGACAGCGCAATCACCACCATGCAAGAAATGACCAACGCCATCTGCGAAAACGCCGCTATCGGCACCGTTGGCAATCTCGAAGACACCCGAGACGGGAGTATCTATTCAATCCGCAAACACGAAGACGGACGTTGCTGGATGACCAGAAATCTCAAATTAACTAAAGAAAGTATTGAAACACACGGCAATTCCGCCACGCTGACCAACGAAAATACCCATCTAACATACGGGGCCACCTACACCATGCCAGCTACCCTACAAGAGCTGACCACGACAGATTTTAGCGCCGATAATTATTACGCTTCCCAAATCTACTACCCCGGCGACGTCGTGAATGGCGCATATTACTCATTTACCGCAGCAACCGCAGAAAGTGGCGATGCTGATTTTACAGAGCAAGGCGCGATCGCCCCGAGCGACATCTGCCCGAAAGGCTGGAAATTACCTACAAACACCGAATACTACATTTTTCTTCGTGACGCAATTAAGTTTAATGGCACCACGCCAGAACAGATCCAAAGAATTCTCTCAAACCCATACAATTTCGTCATCGTAGGTGTCGCATCAGACGGACGGATTGCATTTCCTAACACATATTCCTACTATTGGACTAACGTTCTAAGTGATTCCACGCATAGTGCCGAACAAGCTAACTACCTATTTATCAACACCTCCTCCACAGAGCCTGCATTAGGTTTAGGTAATAATAGTTCATATGGACGTTACGCCGGACGCGTGGTCCGCTGCATCGCCGAAAACACCGAACCTCAGCAAACTCTCCAGTCTATTTCTACCATGCAAGAAATGACCCCAGAAATCTGTGCTAACACCGCCATCGGCACTTCGAAGACTCTCACCGACTCCCGCGACAGCTCCACCTACACCGTCGGTAAATTATCCGACGGCAAATGTTGGATGACCCAAAACCTCCGCATCATCAATAAAACCGTCAGCTCCGCCGACTCTGACTCCTCGGGGACCTTCACGATCCCCGCCAGCTCATCATCCGGCTTCACCGACGCCAACACCAACGCCGCCCTCTATAGCGGCAACACAACCAACGGAGCTTATTATTCCTGGTACACTGTCACAGCTGGCTCAGGAACATCTACGGCCAGTAGTAGTGCCTATAGCATCTGCCCGAAAGGCTGGCGCCTGCCCACTAAAGAAGAAAATGATGTCCTCGGCTCCGAACCCAACGTAGAAAGCGCCAACGGCATCTATCTCGGCGGCACCGAGACCACCGGCTCATTCTACCCCTTTGCTAAAACCTACAATAATGGCTCACTTGGACTAGGCGGAACTTACGGTTATTACTGGTCCAGCACCGCTGATTACATTTTTCGTGTCGGCAATGGAGGCACAATAGGCAGTTTTAGCTATGGCCGCAACAACGGCGTTACAGCCCGCTGTATAGTCCGCTAATAAACCCAAACAGCTTAAATCCCTATAAAAATCAGCCCCGACATCAGTCGGGGCCATGCTTTTGCCGAACAGCTTGATTTTACCAGAGGCGCACCCTCGCGCTCAGATCGTACGGACCATCAAAGACCCGCACTTACCGGAAAACACGCATCCGTCCCAGACTTTGCCGCGCATAGAACATCGCGATCATCTGGCAGATTTCCGCCGCAAGCATCACGCCGAGGCACACCAGCGCAATCGGCAGCAGCCAATTCTGCCAGCTCCCCGCCAGCGCATCGCACGGCCATGCCGGCACGAAGCTCACCAGCCCCAGCGTCGCCAGCGTCATTCCAGCCATCTCGGCCTTTTTCCGCCGCCGCTCCAGGAGCCGCATCTCTTCGCCGACCGCGCCCAAGCGCATAATCGCCCGTCGCGCTTCATCTTGGACGTGCACCGAACCCAGCGCAAAGGCCAGCCCGATTATAGCATGCAGCGCAATGATTAGCACGATCGCTACCGCGACTATACCCGCGCGCACCGTCGGCATCGCCCGGCCCGGATACGTCAGAAACGTCTCCCACGCCCACACTCCGCAGGACACCAGGATCGCCGCCATTGCCGGCCAGAACAGTCCTCCGACCAGCACCCAGGTCAAGCTCAACATTTTCCTCATCTGTTATACCCCTCTCTCAGATTTTGTTCGGACATAAAAAGGTTCGCTTGTAGTCAATGCTACCCTCTCATTATAGCACACTTCCCCGAAAAAGTCAATAGGAAAACGCTACGCTTTTTCTAAGGATATAGTTACATTCTCTCCATTCACCTTCGCAATCTCATCGTACGCATAATTCCCCTCTGCCGTCAGCTCCTCTGCCAAGACTTCCGCCTTCAAAGTATCTACCCACTTCTCTGGCACCTCACAGCTCACGCTCAACCGAATCCGATCATCGACTTGTAGATCCGCTTTCTTCCGCGCACTCTGTACCGCCCGAATCAGCTCCCGTACGAAGCCTTCTTCCGCCAGCTCCGGCGTAATCTCCTTATCTAGCCAAGTCTCATCCCCGGCGACAACCGTTTTCACATTCACCTCGTCACGCACGATTTCCTCGCCCCATTCTGGTAATTTCTCGCCTGCATATACCAACTTCGCCAAAGGCTGGCGCACCTTCACCTGCGCTTCAGTATCCGACTTCTGCATACGCAAAGCTAAACCTTCGTTGATCACCTCACGTACCCGCGCCATCTCATCAAGTACCCGTTCCGCCTCTTCATCCACCTCTGTCGTCGTTGGGAAATCTTGCAAATGCACACTCTTTTCCGGAGTCCAGTCACCGATCAAATTCTGCCACAGCTCCTCTGCCAAGAACGGCGTAAACGGCGCCATAATCCTTGCTAAATTCATCAAAACTTTCCAAAGCGTCCAGTAAGCCTCCGCCTTATCATTATCGTCTTCCGATTTCCAGAAGCGCCGGCGCGAGCGTCGCACAAACCAATTCGACAAATCATCCACAAACGGCAACACCCCAGAGAGCGCCTTCGGAATGTTATATTCCTCCATCCCGTCCATAACTTCTTTTTTCAGCTGATGCAACCGTGCGATAATCCAAATATCTAGCGGATTCTCCAAATCCTTACCCCATTTGCCCGGCAATTCTGGACTCTGCCAATCGTCCACCTCCGCATACGTCACAAAGAAATCATACACATTCCAAATCATCGCCAGCTTCCGCGCCACATCCGACACATCCTTGTCTGTCAGCGCGAAATCCTCCCCCGAGAGCACCGGCGAAGACAGCAACAAGAACCTCAGCGCATCCGCCGAATACTGATCCATCAAAATATTCGGGTCAGTATAGTTTCCTAGCGACTTCGACATTTTCCGCCCATCATTCCCCGCCAGCGTCCCCGTCGTAATCACATTCTTGAAAGCATTTTTCTGCTCACGCTCCTGCGCCGCTTTTCCAAACCCGCCGACCTCGGCCAGCGCTGTATTCACGGTATGCACATAGTAGAACCATGCCCGTACCTGCCCGACATACTCGACGATAAAATCCGCCGGATAATTCCGCTCAAACTTCTCCTTATTCTCAAATGGATAATGCAGCTGCGCAAACGGCATCGAACCAGACTCAAACCAGCAGTCCAACACTTTCTCAATCCGTTTGAAGTGCTCACCATCAATATCAAATTCAATCTCGTCCACCCATGGTCGATGATAATCTTCCAGCCGCACCCCCGACAGTTCATAAAGCTCATCATACGAACCGACCACTTTTACCGTGCCCTTATCGCCTTTCCAGACCGGCATCGCCGTCGCCCAGAACCGATCCCGCGAAAGATTCCAATCAGGCGCCTGCTCAATATTCTTCTCAAACCGCCCATGTTTCAGATACTCCGGGAACCAGTTGATATTCTCATTCTGTGCAATCATCAGCGGCTTTTGCCCCTGCACATCAAAGAACCAGCTCGGGAACGCCCGGTAGATAATCCTCTGCTTCGAACGCGGGTTAAACGGATAATCGTGCCTAATATATTCAATCTTCCAGACGACACCCGCTTCTTCCAGACATTTCGCAATAAACTTATTCCCCGCCCAAATCTCAATGCCCTGCTCATCCGTATCGCGCACGCCCAGCTCATGCAGCTTCTCCGCCGCCTCTGGCAAATAATACCCGTACTCATCCAGCACATCCACGAAATTCACGTCGTGTTCCTGCGCTAATTTATAGTCATCCTCACCATAAGCCGGCGCAATATGCACGATACCCGTACCATCCGCGTCCGATACGAAGTCCCCACCAAGAACAGTCCAAGTATCTTTCAACTTAGATTCTGACCCCAGTGTATCACAAATCGGCTCATATGTCAAGCCAACCAATTCAGAACCTTTAATTCCCTCTTTGACAATCTCATAATCCGCATTACCAAGCACCGCCTCAAGACGACTTTTTGCCAAAATCAAAATCTCATCCGTATCTGCAAGCTTAACTGCCACATGCTCCAGCTCCGGACTCACCGCCAACGCCATATTCGCTGGCAAAGTCCACGGCGTTGTCGTCCAAGCTAGGAAATAGACGCCAGAAGCTTCATTCTTCAATTTAAACTTCACAAAAGCCGACGGGTCAGTTACGCTCTGATACGCATCATTATCCATCGTCACTTCGCTCTTTGACACCGGCGTAGCAAACTTCGTATCATACATCAGGACTTTCCGCCCCTCATAGATCTTCCCCGCCTCATACAAAGTCTTAAACGCCCACCACACCGACTCCATGAAATTCTTATCCATCGTCCGGTATGCCCCCTTGAAGTCCACCCAGCGGCCGATCCGGTCAATCGTCCCCTCCCAGGTCTCCGAATTTGCCACCATGCTTTCGCGCGCCTTCAAGATATAATCTTCCAGACTCCACTTCGTACCGATCTCGCGCCGATCCGTAATCCCCAGCTGCTTCTCCACGAAATTCTCCGCCGGCAAACCATGACAATCCCACCCCCAGCGCCGCTCTACTCGCTTCCCCCGCATCGTCCAATACCGCGGCACCGCATCCTTCACAATCGAACTCAGCAGTGTACCATGGTGCGGCATCCCTGTAATAAATGGCGGTCCATCATAAAACACATACGCATCATGCTCTGGCCTCTGTTCGACCGACTTCTCAAATGTCTTGTTTTTCTTCCACCATTCAACTAACGCCGGCTCATACTCACGCGCGCGCCGCCGACTTCCTGCTTTGTATTTCATAGATTATTCCTTTGCTAGCTCTATCTTCACTCTATTATATCATATAATCTCGAGGAAAATCACATCTTTACAGCTTAAAACCATAAGCTTCTCTTGACTTTTTAGATAATCTGTGATACAATAGAAAGACGGGGTGTTTTACCCCTGGTGTAGCCACCTCTGGCTCACATACCTTGACAGTCAATTTATGGATTGTCGACCAGAAATTCCGAATTTTATACAAAGGAGAATCTCAGATGTCAAAATTCCCAAAAATCGAGCGTGCCGTCATCGCCCTCAGCGCCGTCATCGTCGCAGTCTGGAGCTTCCGCGTCGCGCAAAGCTTCCCTACCAACTGCACCGCCCCGGAGGACGACAGCATTGTCGCCTCATCCACCATCAACTGCGCCGACGAAATGCTCAAAGGCACCATTATCACGCCCCAGATCCGTCGCAACGCCATCGGTATCGTACCAAAGAACCGTGACCTTGACGATGTCGTGTCTGGCACTAACGTCAGCCTGCTCGACCCCATCCCGACGCCCACGCCTGCTTTCAGCGAAACTCCCGACGCCAACACAGACGCCGACGAGACTCCGGAAGTCCCCATTTCCGACACGGAAATCACTTCTGAAACTCCCGTCTCCGAGACTACCATTTCCGACCCGGACACGCCCGTCGAGACTAAGCTTCTCGAAAGCGTCCCTTTCGACGCTACCACTCAGCGCCGCATCTTTGAAGAAGTCTGCGGTAGCGACCCCGAGAAGTTTATCATGCTTATCGCAGTCGGCCATCAAGAGACCAGCGGCAGCTTCAACCCCTACGCCCTCGGCGACAACGGTAATGCCTACGGCTGGCTCCAGACTCACCCCTATTGGCACTGGAGCCGCATGGCTAAGTACGGCATTTACTCTGCCGAAGAGCTCTACGATCCGGTCAAAGCCGCCTACGTCGGCCTCGACTACCTCGAAGAAATCAAGCATGACCGTCTCGGCGTCACCGCAATGACCGCCGACGTATACAACGTATACAACGCCGGCCACCTCTCCACCAACGCCACCGTCATCTCCCGCGCCAACAATGTCATGAGCTATTACAATACCTACATGGCCGAATTCATCGCCAATAATCCGTAAATTGCCTCAAACCCCCGGTCATTGCACCGGGGGTCTTTTTTTAGTTCTTGCGAAGAGTAGCCTAATACGAGGAAAGACTGAAGCGCGGAGCGAAACGTACTAAACGTACGTAGAGCGAGCACTGGAAGTCTTGACGAAGTAGTAGGCTGCTGTCCGCAAGAACTATAGCCAATAGCTTACTTCATCGAAAAGTGGCAGCGAATCTCCCCTCCACATATCCAGCACTGCCCCGTCATCCCCCAGCGCCAAAATCGTCGGATATTCTACAATATCATAACTTTCACAGAACCCCACCCCGTCTCGTCCATCCGGACTCATTGTTTCAATTTCCTTCCCTGTCCGCCGCTCAAATTCCCGGATCCAATCTTCAACCGCCCGCGCGTGATCACTTTCTTCTCTATAGACGCATACTACTCGCATTTTATACCCACCTTTCTTCAAACCTTAAAATTAGCTTAAAATTTCTCAAATTGCACCCCGTCAAGCTATTCCTCATCAAATCACACCCCATTAAATTACGCTTTACCCTTATTTTTCCCATCTCGACGCTGCAATATCGCCTTAAAATCATCCAATGTCTGGAATTTCATAAACACACTTGCATAACGCACATATGCCACCTCATTCCGCCCCGCCAACACATCCAGTACCGCCTCACCAATCTGCTGCGCCGTTACCTCTTCATCATTTTCCGCCCGTAGCAACTCTACCACCCGATCCGCCACGCTCTCAATCTCTAATTCCGACTTCAGGAACTTCCCTACGCTTCTCCGTATCGACGTGATCAACTTATCTCGATCAAAAATCTCCCGATTTCCACTCCTTTTCACTACGATCAATGGCGGCAACTCTATGCGCTCATAAGTCGTAAATCTATGCCCATCCGGACTCATCCGCCGCCGCCGAATCGTCGTACCATCTTCAGCCTCTCGACTCTCCAGTACTTTACTATCACCAATTCTGGGCAATTTCGTCATCTACTTCCTTCTCCGCCATGCCCACGAACTTCTATCATTCTAGTCTCTATTCTTACCACGCAAACGGTCTCTCAAAGTTGGTGGTACATCCAAGTCGTCCTCTGTCTCATTCGACCGAATCGAATCCCACATATTCCCCCGGTTCCCTGCAGTAAACTCCGTCGCCCCAGTGTCCACATGACCACTAGCCACGCTATTATTACTGCCATAATCATTTCGCATTTCTCGATCATCAGTCCGCGGTGCTTCCGTCCGTTCCCGCGCACCGTAATCATTCATTCGTGGCTCCGGCTCGCGCACTGGTGTCGTCGTCTCTACCGTCGCCCCGCCGTAATTATTTACCAATCCCCCAACCGGCTCCATACTCGACCGCTGCGAATCATATTTCTGTGCGTCAAGTTTCCGGTAATACTCCGAATCAAATCCAGTCGCCACTACCGTCACCACCATCTCATCTTCAAGATCTGGTCGTACCGACGCACCGAAGATAATATTCGCATCCGGCGACACCGAGTTCGTAATCACTTCTGCTGCTTCCTGAATCTCGCTCATCGCCATATCGTAGCCACCTGCCACACTAAACAGTACGCCCCGCGCCCCGTCAATCTTCACCTCAATCAGTGGCGACTCAATCGCCTGCTGCGCTGCCAAAGTTGCGCGGTTATCACCACTCGCCCGACCGATCCCCATCAAGGCCGATCCAGCATCCTTCATAATCGCCTTCACATCCGCAAAGTCGAGGTTGATCAAAGCATGCTCCGTAATTAGCTCAGAAATCCCCTGCACCCCCTGCCGCAAAACATCATCCGCAATCTTAAACGTCTCTGTCAGCGGCGTCCGCGGGTCAATCGTCTGCAAAAGCCGATCATTCGGGATCGTGATCAACGCATCTACATTCCTTGACAGATTATCAATCGCTCGATCGGCGTTTTCCCGACGCTTCGCCCCCTCAAACGTAAACGGCTTCGTCGCCACCCCTACCGTCAAAATATCACGACCTTTCGACTCTTCCGCCACAATCGGCGCCGCACCTGAACCAGTACCGCCACCCGCCCCCAGCGTGATAAAGACCATATCTGCACCATCCAGAGATTTACCGATCGCCTCGCGACCATTTTCCGCCGCCTCGCGACCCTTCTCTGGATCACCACCGGCACCCAATCCCCGACCAATGTGCACCTTTACGTCCGCCGTCGAGTGATGTAATGCCTGTGCATCTGTATTAATTGCAATAAATTCCACGCCTGATAGGCCAATTTCCTTCATCCGGTCAACTGCTGACCCACCTGCTCCGCCGACACCGACAACCTTAATGCTTGCTGAACTCTCTACCTCTGTTGGCTTAATCTCAGGCATATCCTTTCCTCGCTTATAACTACCCCCAGTATAACATACTTTTCTGAGAAGTGGGTAAATTCCCTAGAATTTACCAAAAAACTTTCCTAGCAAACCCGCTTTCTTAGCCTTCTTTTTCTTCGACTTCTTCGTGGCCGCTTCTCCGCCCCCCTCTGCCGACAATAACATCAGCCCCACCGCCGCTGCATACTCCGGTTTCTCAATCGCCTCTGCCACGCCAGTCAAGCCCGTCGGTGCACCAATTTTCACTGACATTCCCAGCGTCGCCCGCACAAACTTATCAATATCTCGCATCCGCGCCCCGCCCCCAGTCAAGACAATCCCCTCCGGCAGCCGCTGCTCATAATGCGCTTTTTTCAGCTCTTTCCGCACCAAATCCAAAATCTCATCCAGCCGCGCCTGCACCACCTCATCGATCTGATCCCGCTCGAAGTGCAATTCCTTCCCCTTCCAGCGTATCACCACCGGCCCCTCCGCCTCATTCACGAAGTCCCCCGTCGCAAACCGTCGTTTAATCTCTTCCGCCACCTCCGTATCGATCGCTAGCAGTACCGCCAAGTCATTCGTAATATTATTCGACCCAATCGGCACTACCCCGACATATTGCAGATCATTTTCCTCGTAAATCGCCACCCCCGTCGTCGCCGCACCGATATCTACTACCGCTACGCCATTTTCCATCTGTCGCTCCGTCAATACTGCCCGCGCCGATGCCATCACGCTCGGCGCCACCTGCTCCACTCCTACATTCAGCGGTTCTAAAACTTTACAAATATTATCATAATTCGGCGCCAGAGTCGACACCACATTCGCCTGCATCTCCAGTCGCGACCCCGTCATCCCGAGTGGATTCTTAATCCCCGTCTGCCCGTCCAGGATAAACTGCAACGGTATCACACTTAAAATCTTCTGATTCGGCGAAATCCGCCCTTGTAGCGCCACTTCTTGCACTCGCTCCAGATCCCCCTCGTTTATCTCGTGCTCCATCGCCCCCACCGCGATCATCCCCTCCGTCCGCGTCGACAAAATCTGCGATCCATTCACCGAAATCACCGCCGAGTTCACCTGATAGCCGCTCATCCGCTCCGCTTCCAGTAGTGCATTATCAATCGCTGCACTCGGCCCTACCAAATTCGCCACCATCCCCCGCCGCATCCCCGTATTTGGCATCTCCGCATAGCCAATCACATTCAAAGAATTATCTCGATTCACACTCGCCACTACCGTACGGACATTGCTTGTGCCAATGTCAATTCCTACCGCATAGTGTGAGATCTCATCCATAAGCTTATTATATAACAAAATTCTCAAAAAGTACAAGTACTTTCTTGACATAAATCCACTTTACTAAACCAAAACCGTTTTCCTAGTTGACAAAATCAGCTATCTGTGCTACAATAAATATCGGAGGCCCCTCTGGGGTCTAGTATGGTATTCCCAAAATGCCAATTAAAAAGGAGAGGTTATCATGAACATTGCTCTGCTTATCGGCTTCCCGCCTCTGGACTGGCTCTACCAGACCTTATCTGGCCCCATCGGTGCGGCTAAGGTCATCGTCCTGATCGTCGCCACTATCGTCTACTGCGTGCTCCAGGTCTATGCGATCTACTCCATCGGCGACAACTACCGCTACAAGAAAGAAACCGCCTACCGCCGCCAACAGTCACCCCTCAAGACTTACAGCACCGAGACAAACGCCGCCATCGAGGAAGCGCTCGCCAAAGACTCCTATTACACCTTCCTGCGCCGCCTCCGCATTTTTCTGTTCTTCCTCGCCGGCTTTCTCTACGCCGCCCTGCTCACCCCCGTGTTCTATCCTATTGTCATAAACTTCACCAAAGTGACCGCCATCATCAACCCCTATTTTCTCTCCTGGATGATCGGAATCATCGGCGACGTCCTCGCTATCGCGCTATGGCTGGTCCTCAGATACGTATTCTATGCTATCAGCGAGAGGATTAGCGATATGCGCTTCGACCGCCACAAGACCAACTGTGACTACGAAAACTATGTCCACGCTGAAGAGGTAAACAGGAAACTCGCTGAAAATGCGGACAAAGAAACATTTTGACCAATAGCTCTCCACAACCGCATAGCCTAAGCCGCTATGCCCCACCCCAGCCTCTGGCTGGGGTCTTTTTTATAAACCCCACACAACTCTTTGCGATTAGTAGTCTAATACGAGGAAAGACTGAAGCGCGGAGCGAAACGTACTAAACGTACGTAGAGCGAGCACTGGAAGTCTTGACGAAGTAGTAGGCTGCTAATCGCAAAGAGTTAACACCTCATAGCTATCTTCTGTCACTAATACGGTATGCTCACAATGACATCCGATCGACCCATCTTTCATCCGCACCGTCCAGTTACTTTCTTTATCAACATAGTTCGCCGGCTTCCCCAGACACGACATCGGCTCAATACAAATCGTATCACCAACTTTTAGCGTATAGCCACGCCCCTTAATCCCATAGTTCGGCACCTCTGGCGCCTCGTGCATCTCACGTCCGATCCCGTGCCCGACGTAATTCTCAATCACTCCGAGCTTCCCCTTCCGAAGCACTTTCTCCACCGCATAACTAATATCACCAATCTTCGCTCCCGGTCGCACTTGCTCGATCCCCGCCCACATCGACTCCTCAGTTACTTTTATCATCTGCTTCACCGCTGGCGACCCCTTCCCTCCGACCAGCATCGTAAATGCCGAATCCGTATAATACCCGTCATACAACACATCAAGATCGAAGGATACCTTATCCCCCTCTTCTAGCGGCTCATCCGTCGGCGCCCCATGTACTAACGCATCATTCACCGATATACAAATCGCCCCCGGAAACGATTCTTCTAGATAGTCATACGCTACTTTCGCCCCTCGCTTTACAATCTCTTCCCGCACCCAAATATCGATTTTTTTTCCTGTCACGCCCGGTTTCACAAAATCTCGTAAATCCCTCAGCACTCCACCGAGGATCTTCCCGCCTGCACGCATCGCCGTAATTTTATGTTGTAATTCTGCCGGACTCAATTCTGCCTGTATAACTTTTTTACTCATTCTCTGCCTCTGTTACTACTTGTTTAATCCGCTCAAATACTTCCTCTGGCGTACCAGTACCATCTACTTTCTTAATCATAATTCCCTTACCTTGTAAAATCTCGCAAATTGTATAAATATTTTGCTCAACTATCCGGAATCTCTCCTCTATCGCCTCTCCGGTATCATCTTCGCGCCCTCGCAGCTCTAGCCGACGAATCAGCTCCTCTTTCGGTACATCTATGATTATCACTAACTTCATTACCGAAGCCAAGTTGTCTGCGATCCACTGCGCCTGCTCCACATCCCGCGGGAAACCGTCAATCACCACATCTCGATCTTCGCGCACCGCCTTTAGCATCCCCTCTGTCATCAGCCGCTCCGTAATCTCATTCGACACCAGATCGCCCCTCTCCTGAATCGCCCGGATCTCCGGATCATTCGTATCTCTGAGCACTTGCCCCGCTGACAACCACGTCCGCCCCGTCGTCTCCGCTAACTTCTGACCCTGCGTGCTTTTGCCCGAGCCAGCCAACCCCATCAATATAATCATTTGACTCCTTTTCCTGTATTATACCATATAAGAACTCAAACTTCATATATTATCAGATATTTTTAACCACTTATGGTTTGGAAATGTGAAGTTTCGGAGATGTTAATCTTTGCTACTTTTATATTATCAAACCTCAGGCATTTTGTCAATACATATTTTCGGCTTGGGTGTCAAGCAATAATGGAATGGCACCCAAGTCCGTTTTTACTATCGGTTAGACCCCTTTATGGTTAATCTAGGTAGTACATAAAAGATATTCGATATGAATGCTTTAATTCTAGCCCTCACAAGCGAAAATCTCACTTCCCTATGAATATCCTCAATGGTGACTCCGTCC
>CAPHDI010000016.1 GCA_948623715.1 uncultured Candidatus Saccharibacteria bacterium
TCCTTTTGTTGTATTGATAGGACCTCGTGGCACCATTTTTACCTATCTACTTCCGTTGGTACGCCACATGCATCTTTGTATACCAATAAAAACGGCACCGCGAGGGTGCTTAAACCTTCCACATAGTCGAGCTACACAAAAGCGTAAGTCGATTTGCGGCTCACGATGCCGTTGATATAATCGACCTACAAAACTCATATAGCTCATAACAAAAATTTAATGTGGAAAGTTTAAGCAATTCTATTATATCACACATTTTTACTTTCCACTAAAAATCCAAAAACTAATTATTTATAATACGCTCTTCCCTCTACTCTCACATCCACATACGTCGGACGTAAATCATGCTCATGCAAGTACTTTATCATTCGCGCTGCATCTTCTGCCGTCACCGCCGTCCCCCGATCCGTATTCACTTTGAAATACACCTCTTCCCCCCCAATATCGACATATAATTCCCTACTCATCCCCGTCGGTAGCGTCACCTGCGTTACTGTATAGCCAAGATCCGCGAAGTCCTGCTCCAGCTGCGCAATATAATCTTTCACCCGCGTCGATATCTGTCCACGATTATCTTCGTCGACAATCTGCGCCTTTATCTCATACGTTTCTCCTGCCGGTTTCGCACCCGACTCGTATTGTTGCACGGCATTCTTCCCCGTCACGTACGCCAGCGCCCCCAACACTGCCAAGACCATCACTGCTACGACCACTGACGTCGTTCGCTTACGGTGCACCTTTTCCCGCTCTTTCAACCGCTCCGACTCCGACTCGACATATTCCCGCTCCGCCGCAATCGTCTGTCCTCGTTTTAATCGCTTCGTTTTTTCTCGCCCACGCATTTCTTATCTATCCTATTTCTTCTTCGCAGCCTTTGTAGCTTTTTTCTTTTCTTTTGCGATTCGTTTTTCCGTTTGCCGAGTTTCTTTCGTCGCCTGCTTTTCTACCCGCCGCGTTTCCTTCGCCGTTTTCTTCTCAAGTTTTCTCGTCTGCTTCTCTTCTTCTTGCTTTCGCTTCGCCTCTTCTGCAATCTTTTCCTTATTCTCATCAATATCGATCAATATCTGCGCTAACCTCCCCGCCGCGTCAACTTTCGCCTCCGCATGCAGCTTCTCCGCTAAATCTTGCCGTTCCCTCGGCGCCCGTACAAGATGTCGCACTGCCTCTAGTAATTCATTCGGATTTTTTCGCATTCGCTCGTCTGTCACCATCGCCACCGCGCCCATATCATGTAGTTTCTCTGCATTTTTTAGTTGATGCGCTCCCGGCAATCTCTCAAACGGCACTAAGATCACCGCCTTCCCCAGCGCCGCCAACTCTGCGATCGTCGTCGCCCCTGCCCGGCTCACTACCACATCTGCCGCCCCCATCAGATCATGCATCGCCGAGTTAAACTCCCACATCCGAAAATTCGACTTCAGCTTCGCCTTATCCCATTCTTCATATCGTTTCAGATCAACTACTTCTTCATAATATTTCCGCCCCGCGACCAACCCCACACTCGTAAACTTCAGCATCTCCGGCAAAATCTGGTTCATCGCTTCATCTATATTCTGCGATCCCTGACTTCCACCCGTCACCACGACTAGCGATCGCTCCGGATCGAACCCAAAATCTTTCTTCAGCGTTTTTTGTTGCGCCTCGCTCACCGGCTTAAACTCTGGCGCCACCGGCACCCCGACATGCACGACACACTCATTCCCCTCCGCTTTCATCCCCTCCCATCCCGTCGCGATCACTGTCGCGTTTTTCATCAATATTCTATTCGCCAGCCCCGGCACCATGTCCGATTCGTGCACTACATACGGAATCTTCAATTTCTTCGCCACTAGCCCCACTGGGAGCCCCACAAATCCACCTTTTAGAAATACCACATCCGGCCGTTTACTCGGCAATATTAATCTCCAGAAACTCTGTATCATCCCTCCGACAAATCCAAAGAATCCCACAATGTTTCCAAAAATCAATTCCTTGAAAACTATCGGCAAGTTTCTCAGCCAATCTTTCCAAGTCCACCCCGCATATCTCCGAAACTTCCCCGCACAAATTTTCCTCACCCGGATATACGGCACTTTCCGATTTCCTACTTGCGCGTGCGACCCCCATCGCACTCCGATTTCTGTTGTAATTTTTACAACATTCTTATAATACTTCCGATCCGTCCAAAACTCTACCTTCGTCCGCGGCTTCTTCTCCAAAAGTTCCCGCACCACCGCCACCGCCGGCGTAATATGACCACCTGATCCCCCTCCGACTACTAACACTTTCATCCGATTCTCCTTCTCATCTCCCCCGGTTTACGCACCTGCACCTTTTCAACCGCCGGTTTTTCCTTGCGTGGTTCCCTGCTCGTGTAGCATGATAGTTGCAGAGCGATTCCCAGCGCCGCCGCTGTGAATAACATACTCGTCCCCCCATAGCTTAGCAAAGGCAACGTGATCCCTGTCAGCGGCAATAGCCCTGTCATTGATGCTATATTCACCACCACATGCGCCGTCGCCCATGCAAAAATCCCCACTACCACCAGCGACTCCTCGTCACTTTCTAGATAGTTTGCCGTCCTTAGCAACCTCATTAGTAATACCGTGAAGCATCCCACCACCACGACCAGCCCCACGAATCCAAACGTCTCCCCCATAATCGCGAAGACCGAGTCGTTAATCGACTCCGGAAGATACCCCGTCGCCTGCACGCTATTTCCAATTCCCACCCCCATGAATCCTCCCGTACCGATCGCGATCATAGCGTTCTCGATATGATAACTATCGCTCGAATCTTCCGAACTAAACGTCAGTAACCGCTCAATCCGATGCGGCGACACCACAATCGACCCCACCGCCCCAACCAGCGCCACTGCTACCGTTATTATAAAATATCGCATCTTCACCCCGCTCATAAATAGCATCGCTAGAATAATCGCCGCCAACGCGATCCCCGTCCCGAGGTCTTTCTGTACTACCACGACTAATCCTAAAGATACCAAACTCACCACCGCAAACGGAATCCAGAAATCACTACTTCCTAGTTTCCCTTCCGCTTTTCTCTCCGCCATCAGCTGCGCCAGATACAAAACTAATCCAAGTTTCAAAATTTCCGCCGGCTGCAAGCTAAATCCCCCGAAATTATACCAGCGACATGCCCCCAGCTCGCACCTCGCTAAGCTACTTCCCATCGCCGCCAGAATCGCCAATAACACGCACGCCGCGATCCCACCAAACATCACTAGCTTTGCATATTTTCGCATATATTTATACGGTATCTTATACGCAATAATCACCACGATTAACGACAGAATCACATTTCTCAGCTGCTGGAAGAAAAAGTCATTCTCTCCCATGTTACTTCCGTACACCGAGTTCATCACATTTGCCCGCATCGGCCCAATCGCATAGATCACAATCAACCCGATCCCGAGCAATACTACCGTAAGCGCTCCGATGATCCGATCGCTTTTGTGCCTACGCGCCGTCATTATTCCTAACCTCTTCAGCTTTCGCTCGCATCAACACCCCAGCTGGCAACACTGAGACATCACCCTTTTTCTCCTCTACCTGCTCGCCATTCTCTTCTCCTCGGATGAAATCTTCCGCTCGCTTCACCTGCTCATCACTCACGATTCCACCTTGCACCGCAAGGAATACTCCCACGATCGCAAATACTCCTGCGATCACCCAGAATCGCATCACAATCTTCGCCTCCCCCCAGCCCTGCGCTTCAAGATGATGATGTATCGGCGCCGAAATCAGCAACTTCTTATGAAACACTTTTTTCCAGAATATCTGTATCAGCGACGACCCTGCCTCCACCACGAAGAGAATCCCGATAATCGGCAGCAAGAAAAACGCATTCGTCATCATCGCCACTACACCAAGTCCTGCCCCCAGCGCAAAGGATCCCGTATCCCCCATCATAAACCTCGCCGGCGGCACATTGAACCAAATATACGACAGCAACCATCCCACCACCGTCAAGCAGAATCCCGTCAACATCCACTGTCCCTGAAACAGTGCAATGATTCCGTACGCTCCATACGCGATCATCGCTAGTCCCCCAGCTAGCCCATCTAGTCCATCCGAGATATTTACCGCATTCGACGTCGCTACCACCGCAAACGCGAAAATCAGCATCATCCCGATCGCCCCTACTTCCACCGGCCCGATAAAGGGCACCTCGATCGACGTCCATCCCAGCTTGCATGCAAACCACCATCCCAGCCAAATCCCCAAGATCGAGATCATCGCAAATTTCACCGGCGCCCTTAGACCTGCTGCCCCCTTCCCTTTTCCGAACACATTAATAATATCATCAATAAACCCGACCATACTTCCCCCGATAAACCCGATTAACGGCAACCATGTCTGCTCCCGATTCAGATTACAAATACAAGTCACTATCAATACTGTCACTACCCCAATCACCCCCGCCATCGTCGGAAAATGCCTCTGGAATTTCTTCGCATGCAGCTTTGTCATCACTGGCAACGCTTCCCCGGTCAGAGTTTCCTTTTTCTGCTTCTTCCAAAACTTATACTTATATGCGAAAAATGTATAAACCGGCGTCAGAAACGTCGCCAAGAAAAATGCCGACAACGCCAAAAGCAGCCCGTAAAAAGTCTCGTTATTAAGTGTATCTACCATAACTATATATATTATAACACAAGAATCTCAATTCTCATTCCTCAACATCTTTTTACTATACCATCCAATTATAACTTTGTTCCATAATAAGTTATTCTCAAAACTTTAACTTTTTATGTTACAATAGAGTTGTTACTAAAATCAGACTAAATGCAGAAGCTTTTTGCGAACAAAGGTGGCACCATGAGGTACCAGTTCGTAAAAGCTTTATGCTGCACGGTTTGGTTTTAGTAACACCCTCGTGGTGCCATTTTTGTATTGAGCTTTTTACAAAAACATTCCTCCACGAGAAACTTACAACACATACGCCAAAGGAGGGCATAATGCTAAAAATAAAGAAAACTAAACCTTATCAATTTAGAAAGTTACATAGTAATTCAGTAACTTATAATAACTCATCTAATAAGTCTAAGTTATATACAAGTAGAGTTCTATGTAGCCTCGCTCTTATTTGTGGTATTGTGCC
This sequence comes from uncultured Candidatus Saccharibacteria bacterium, assembly GCA_948623715.1. Lineage (GTDB taxonomy): Bacteria > Patescibacteriota > Saccharimonadia > Saccharimonadales > Saccharimonadaceae > Nanosyncoccus. The sequence goes on from CAPHDI010000016.1 coordinate 5,104, forward strand.
ATCCTTAGCGTTACTTACTTATTATAATCCTTATGCAGAAAAAGCCTCTGCCGCCTCCATGAGCATTAATAACATTAGTACTATGCAAGAAATGCGCCCAGGTATTTGCCATAATATGGAAATCGGAGATAGTACTACACTTACACCATTGCAAAACTCTCTGATGGTAAATGTTGGATGACACAAAATTTGCGGCTAACTGCAGAGAGTTTAAAGGAGAATGGCCATTCCACGACATTAAGTAGTGCGGATACGCATATTAGCGGGGAGTTTGATATGCCAGAATCTGATACGAATGGTTTTACCGAGGACGGTATTGCCTACATATACTATGGAGGTGACGATACTTATGGAGCTTATTATTCTTGGTATACAGCATCTGTAATGAGCGATGGCGTAGATAACAATATATGCCCTAGAGGATGGACGTTGCCATCAAAGGAGCTATATGCAAAATTATTTGATAATTCGAAAACGTGGAATACGAAGACTATTGAGGGGAACGTTTACGAAGGGTGGATGTTAGATGCAGACAAGTCTACAAGCGCATTCTGGCCGGCTGCAGGTTATCACTATGATGGAGCATCGTATACTACTAATCGGGATGGGTATTATTGGACAGATGAATCTACTAATGATTCACAGGCGTATAGCCTTGGCTTTAACGAGAATGGGTATAGGTTTAACGATTATTCTCGTAAAGCTAGCGGGTTTTCTGTCCGTTGCGTTGCCGAAGGCCGGCCATCAAAAGACGTTGACGTAATTGCAGTAGTTGTCCCGCCCGTCATCTCTATCGACGCCACAAGCGGCATGAATAAAGAAGTCGATCCTAATCTAGTCACCAAAGGAGAAATCTCTGCCACCATTTCCGCTAATACTACTTATGTCGTACAACTCAGCACCGAGAGAACTTCACTCACTAATCCCAGTAACTCTGAAGAAATAACTTCTACTAACTCCATCCCCGCCTCCACAAATGTTATTCCTAAGACTAACGCCTGGGGAATACTAAACTCTGATAACGCTACTTATTCTGCAATAACTTCTACGCCAACAACTTACTATAACACCGCCGAATATAACGACGAATCTCAATCTACTAAGCATACTTTCGGTATCGGAGTATCTATCTCCCCTACCTTACCTGCTGGAGAATACTCTACTACAGTTACAATCACTGCCATAAACAACTAGACATAACCAGGAAGTAGCATCCGCTCCGGATACTACTTTTTACTCCGCCTCTTTTACTTTCGGTTGCACCCGCAAATAATTCTGCACATAGTTTTTCAATTCATTAAACACCGGCAGCGCATGTTCTTGTCCACCTGCGAGCTTTCCTTCCTCCCATACTCGCACCATGATTACATACTGCGGCAATTCGCCTTCCGTACCCCCTACTCCGACGTAAGTTGCCTGCGTCTCGTCCATCGAGTATGCTCCGTTTTTAATCACCTGCGCCGTCCCCGTCTTGCCTCCGACATAATACCCCTCTGGATCCGTCCCATTGATCCGCCACATGCTCCTCGTATTATACAGCATCTGCCGCATCGCCGCGCTTGTCTCTTCGCTAATCGTCTGCCGCGACGCTTCCCGCTTCTCCTCTGCGATAAACTCTCCGTTCACCATCTTCCCCGCCACAATCGTCGGCGTATAATATTTTCCACCATTCACTACTGACGAAATCGCCGAAGCCACCTGTATCATCGTCGCCTGCATATTCTGCCCGAAAGTCATATTCGCATACAGCGACGCCAGCCCATACATATCCGCATGCGGCTCCACGAGATATCCCGGCGATTCATACAGCTCGATCCCCGTATAATGTCCCAACCCGAAATGATTATAATAATAGTCGTACAATTTCTCCCGTGCCGCATCCGTGATCTCCGTCTCACTTCCGCCCATCCAGCGCAGCGCCTGCGTCGACCCCGTATTCAGCGAATAGTTAAACGCCGTCTGCATCGTCTGTGTCCCGAGCAAGTTCGCTCCCTGCTCCGCATTCCGAATCGGCCATCCGTCGATCGTAACTTCCCCGTAATTCGTAAAAGTCTTATCTGCCGTCATTACTCCCAGCTCCGTCGCCGCCGCAAACGTAAACGTTTTACACACGCTCGCCGGCTCAAACGGATCCTCTACCACATGATTCACATACGCCGCCGCGCTTTCCACATTTCCATAATTCCCCGGATCATAGCTCGGATAATTCGCCATCGCCAGCACCTTCCCCGTATTCGGATCCATCACCACCGCACTCATATTCTTAAACCCCAGCTCCCCCGACTTCTTCTCCAAAATCTTCTCGACGTTATACTGCAAAGTTTTATCAATCGTCAGCACCACATTCTCGCCATTTTGCGCCGGAATCTTGATATTATCGTCTCCGATCGACAGCGCCACGTTATTAATATCTTTTACCGTCTTCATCAGGCCGTCCGTTCCCGACAATTCTTCGTTCATCGCCCCTTCGATTCCATACTGCCCGACTCCATCCGCATTCACGAATCCGAGCACCCCCGCCGCCAGCTCCCCTTCCGGATATACTCGTTTTGTATTCGACTGCAGCCACACCCCCGTCATGTCCAGCTCCGCAATTTTTTCCGCCGCTTTCCGCTCGACATTCTTCCCCACAATATAATATCTCCGCGTCCGATCCGCAAACACATCCGACCATTCTGCCGTCCGTTTATCTCCGAGAATCTCCGTCAGCTCTTTTTCCGCCATCTCATCATTTGCCAGCATCGGATCGACGATCACCGTATAGACCGTCGTATTCATCACCACCGCCACCGGCTCACTCCCATCCATCATATAGATCTCCCCCCGCTTCGCCGGCAAGACATTCGACAAAGTCTGCTGCGCTGCCGCCTTCTCGACCCATTCATCGTGCTGCACAATCTGTATAAAAAACAGTCGCACCACAATCACCCCCATCGCCGCGAGTAACCCCAGCCGCATCACTTTGTTTCTAGTCATGCTTATATTATATCATACGAACTTCAGAGTAGCCTTAAACTATTCCGCTACGTACCCGCTCGCGCTCGCCGTCTCCATGCTCGACGCCACCTCACTATTCTCGCTTGCCGCAATCGACGTCAATCGCGCCTTCTCCACCGCGAGATCTTCCTTCTTCGCCGTTAGCTCCGAAATCTCACTTTCAATCGCCGACAGTTCATAATCATACCCCGTCGCCCGTGTACTCTGCGACACATAAATCAACCCAAACATCAGCACAATCGCCCCGATCATCCCAGCATATGCAATCGGTCCTAAATTTTTCTGAGTATGTCGTACTGTATTAAAATTCCTTGACCAAGTACCGGTACTTGTCGCCGCACTCCTTTTGGAGACATAAGTCTGGGGTCTCATTAAGTTTTCCTCGCAGTTTTGTTTTTATTTTATAATTTCATTTTTCAAAAGTTGTCGTCATTAATTCCAAGTGTCTCTTAAAACCCACGACCCGAAAATTCATAGACCAGGGACTCGTAAGTACGAACCCCTGGGAAGGTCATGTATTTTCCAAACACTCTACGGCTTTAACCCTACAACCGTGGTGAGCCTTGCGGCCCATAGCGCGAAATCTCCACCCCGGCGATCAAGCTCGCTGGAAGCCCGGCATTTCGCGAAAGTCGTGCGAGACGCCCCATATCTTACACTTAGACGTCTCACACTTTTCGTAGAGAATGCAAACTCTACTTATTTCCTATTCCTAGCGGAAGTGGACTTGCACTTTTTGCGCACGAGAACGGTTGCTAGTTACAATGATTTGGCGTGGCATATTTTTGCCTCCTTTATTTATTTTATGTTTTTATTTTGCAGCATCCCCGATCCCTATCAACAAACTGTTTCTAAGGTATCAAAAACACTACCTTTATCATTCCCCGACGATTCGCTCATCGCGCCCTCAATCTCGCAGAATCTCCACACTCTACTTTTTGATTGCAGCGCGCAACTTCGCACTTCTCGCCCGAGGGTTGATAAACAACTCCTCATTTTCCGCAACAATCGGCTTCTTCGTGAGTACTGTTAGTTCTGATTCCTCGCCATAACTCGACTGTTCTTTTAGATAATCCTTTACTAAACGATCTTCGAGACTATGGAATGTAATCATCGCGACTCGCCCACCCGGTTTTAACAATTTCGGGAGTAGTGGCAAAGTCCGCTCGATTTCTCCTAGCTCATCATTTACTGCGATCCGAATTGCCTGAAAAGTCCGTGTCGCCGGATGAGTCTTCCCTCCTCGACCGTACTTCGCTAGCGCTTCGCCCAATTGCTTCGTCGATTTCCACGGTCGCCCATGTACTATCGCTCGCGCAATCATCCTCGCAAACCCTGGTTTTTCCTCGCCGTACTTTTCTAGGATTTCTTCCAAATGTCTTTCATTCCAATGGTTGACAATCCGATCAGCATCCAGCTCCTGCGACTGATCCATCCGCATATCCAGCGGACCATCCTTCGCAAACGAAAACCCTCGCTCAGGTCTATCTAGTTGCGGAGAAGATGCTCCAAAATCCATCAATATCATATCAAAAGCGTTTCCACACTCAATTTCCTGTAGCACCGCACTATAAAAATCTTCATGCAATAAGTTCAGCTCCATTCCTTGAAACTTTTCCTTTAGAACTTTTATTGCATTCTCATCTCGATCGACTAAGACCGAGTCTTTATAATTCCGTGTTACATCCAAAATCTCACTAGCATGTCCCGCATATCCCGCCGTCAAGTCTAAATACGACTCACCCGGTTTCGGATCCAGAACCGCTAATACTTCTGATAGTAATACAGGTTTATGAAGTTCTTCCATGTGTATATTATACACTCTTTGTTTGAGATCGTTCAACTAGAAATTTCCGCGGGTTTGTTTTTAGTTTAGTTTTTGTTTAAAAAATGCTGATATACGATATGTATCTACTACAATTTTCGACCAACCTAAATCGGTCATACAAAATTATAGCCGTTGAGAGACTTATAGCGTATTAAATTTGAGTGGGTTTCTGGCCTCAGCATTACGAACCAATAGAGTTAATTGGGAGGTGTTTGTTAGAAGTACGTACGGTTTCTTTGTCGCGTATCCTAAACGCGCGCAAAAACTCCTAGTTGGTCGATCTCAAACTTTGTTAACTTACTTTATCTTTATTTTGATAATGTTTATTTTGTGGTTCCTCACATTTTACAACTTTTATTTTTGTAAATTCTGTTTTCTATTTTATTTTTGAATTTATTTTAGTTGTTTGTGTGGGTGTTCGTCCACTGATTTAAGTATAATCGACTTTTCCAAAAAACGCAAGTACTTTCGCGAAACTTTTTCCTCAACTTTCCCATCCTGTCCTAAAAAGTTTTCCACAGCCCCAACTTTTTATACTTATTCTTCCCTATTATAGTTTTCCACATGCTGGAATCACTTCTAGATTTTTATACTTATTTTTATTAGTTGTATGCTATAATAGTAAAAATAAGCGAGGTAATACTATGGATGCAGAGCAACCAGCCGATACACTATCCCCAGACACGTTAGCAGATGCCGCCGATCAGGCACTTGATGAGATTGATCAAATCACGAGCACCGATTCTTCTTCTAATACATCTGATTCTCCCGATACCGATACTTCCGAATCTCTCGGCTCCGAAGAATCGGACCATCCTGATTCAGACCCTGACGACGCCTCCAATGATGAGCCTGTTTATTATCATTCTGACAATTCTACTTTTGATGTCTTTCACTGGGCTAACGAAATCGACGAGGTGAAAAACAACATCTCCGTCGAGCTTTTCCTCTTCAATAAGAATTATACTCCTTTCCGCGTCCGTTACTCCGACAAGCTTACTGCCAGCGTCAAAGCCATGTTTATGCAAGAAGCTACCGGCTATATTATTAAAGAAGCTGACAAAGGCCTTGAATGTCGTGAATACGAAAAATCCGACGGTGAAGACAAAGTCATCTACCGCACAAAGCTTAGCAACGTCGGCCGCGCCGAAACTCTCATCCATCTCATCGAGCATGAATATCGCAATATCGACTCCTGGAATGACCACGTCGACGAGTTTAAGAAAGTCAAAGGTATCATCGCGAAATTCACTTATCCTGGTGACGATGGCGAGACCAAGGTTTTCTACATTGCAAAAGCTCTAAGCCCCTCTTCCGCCCTGAAAGGCGGTACTAGCTGGGAACTTAATGGCGAGAGTTTCGAGCCCTTCTCCGCCGAAGTTGCCCTCAAGATGCCCGACGATAATCAAGTTGCCATTATCGACGGCACCGTAGTTATTTTCAATCAATCGAAGTTCGAAAACTTATTCCAGTACGATTACAAATCCCAAGTTATCGCCGACGAAAAAGCCAAAGAACTCACTGATAAATATAAGTTGTCTTTTGCCGAGGGTCTCACATTAAACACTTTATTGCAAGACAAGAAGCCGCTCGTCAAGAAACTTCAATCCCTCGACATCGCCGAGGAAATGCCCCAGGAGAAGCTCATTGACTACGCCGACGACATGCAGCTTGAACTTATGACCGACGACGACGGCTCCATCATCATCATGGACGATAAAGATCTCACTATGTTTGTCAATCTCCTCGCCGAAGATTACTTCATCTCCCCTGTCAACGGCCGCCGCTACGAAATTAAGTCAAAGAAATTACTATCAGAGCCAACCGGAGAGCCGCCGCGCGGATAAAATAAGGGTAATATATAATATATGGGCAAAATTTTAATCATCGGCAACGTCTTAAAAGATGTTTATTTAAAACTCGATGACCGTAAAAACGATTTTGAAACTGACGCCTCCGGCATTGACTGGATGAATCTCGGTTTTAATGGCGCTGCGCATAACTATTTCCGACGCACTAGCGTCTACGGCGGCGCAGCTGTTTCCCTTTCCGTCCTCTATCGCCTCGGCCTAAACGTGGAGATCCTCAATTCTCGCACCAGTTTCGTCGACGGCGAAGTTATCTGGTCCGATCAGCCCGACAATTATCGCTACATTTTCTGTCATCACGACGAAATCACTTATTTTGTCCCCAGCGATCGCAAAGTTACCGACTGGTCCGCCCCCAGTGGCACGCCAGAATGGATCCTCGTCGATCGCTCCGCCATTATCTCTCCTCGCCTCGTTGACGAGCTAAAAAACTTCCTTAAATTCTCTCCCGCCACCAAGCTCGCCGTCCACGCCGAAAAGTACCAGACCCCATCCGGCAAACTTCTCGCTGAGATGGCTAATCTACTCTTCCTCGAAGACGAGCCGCCCATCCACCCCCCCGTCGAGATTGTCGATAAAGTTCCTGTCGATCATCCTAACACTCAGCTTGTTTGCCATATCAGTCCTCACAAAATCGTCTTCAGCGATGCTGAGGAGAGTTGGTCTCTCAGCAAGACCGACATGATGACTCACCTCACTGTCTACTCGACTATCGTCGCTACAATTCTCGGAGTTATTTCAGTAGGCGGCTCCGCTGCAGACGCCGTGCTCTGGGCTCGTATTAATGCCGAGCAGGCTACTATCGCCGGCTCTCTTTCTACCCGCAAGCTTCAAGCGCTCGCCGAAGCCGAAAAAGAAAAACGTGCCAATCTTCAATACACCGCAAAACTTATCATGGCTCCGAAAAAAGGCCTCCTTGCTATGGACGAGTCCGATCAGAAGCTTACCGCTCGCCTCGTCGAATCCGGCATTCCTGGCGGCGAATCTCAGCGTCGCGCCTACCGCGAGATGCTCGTCACTACTCCCGACCTCGAAAAATACGTCAGCGCTATCATTCTTAACCCTGAAAATGCCAAGCAGAAATTTAAGCGTGGCCAGAGTCTTGCCGAATATATTACCAATCGCGGCATTATTCCCGGCCTTAAGCTCGACACTGGCCTCGCCGACATCATCGAAACTGGCGAAAGCTACACTACTGGTCTCGAAAGTCTCACCGATCACGCTCGTACTGCCTACACTAATGGCTTCCGCTTCGCAAAATGGCGTGCCGCCTTCACTATCCAGAAGAATCAACCCAGCTTCATCGCCGTCGAGCGCAACGCCAAGCTTCTTGCTAGCTTTGCAAAAGAATGCCAGCTCGCCGGGTTAGTCCCAATCATTGAGTCAGACATTCTCTGGGACGGCAGCTATTCCATCGAGGAATGTGCCGCCGCTACTGACCGCGTCCTCGGTAGTATCTTCACAAAGCTCGAACAACGCCATATTGATCTCAGCGGCTGTATTCTCAAGACTAATATGGTTTCCAGCGGCAAAGATAGCTCTACCCCCGCCGCTCCCGAGGCTATCGGCATGGCTACTGCCGCCATTCTCCGCCACGCCCTTCCCCGCTACCTCGCCGGCGTTCTCTTCCTCAGCGGCGGTCAGCCTGCAAAAGTTGCTACCGAGAACTTCACTGCCATTTGTCAAAACGCCCCCTATCCCTGGCCGGTTAGTTTTGCTTTCGGTCGCGCTCTTCAGGATCCCGCCATGACCCTCTGGAAAGGTAAATCCGATAATCTTCGCTCCGCCCAAGCCGCTTTAAAGAAATACCTTGACGCTAATACCGACGCCATGCGTTACCTTCGCTAGACACACCATATTAAAATAACTCCTCATTTGAGGAGTTATTTTAATCCTTCGTAAAGGCTTTACTCAGCCGCTGGAGCCTCTTCAACCGGAGCCTCGGCAGGCGTCTGAGCGTCTTCTGCCTCACGTGCCGCTGCTTCTGCTGCTGGATCGTAGACATTCGCCACGACCGTCTCTGCCGCAAGTTCTTTGTCAGCGAGTTCGACATTTGCCGGTAACTGCAAATCCGCCACCGTAAGCTTACTGTCAAGACCAGCAAGCTTACTTGCGTCGACGATTACTTCCTTCGGCAGATCTGATGGCTTCGCTTTCACTTCAACTTCTTCCAAAACCTGCAAAATCACATAGTGGAATTTTGCCGCTTCCGACTTCTCGAAATCAACAATCGTAATCGGCGTCGTCGCTTCGACAACTTCATCTGCCGACACTGCTTGGAATTCTACATTGATAATCCGACGGCTCACTGGATCTACTGCGATATGCTTCACGATTGCGAGTTGCTTCTTACCATCAATATCAAGCTCGATTGGGGAGTGATAACCTGCTTCATTAAGAACCTTTTCGGTTACATTATAAACTGAGCTAGCCATCACTGGCTCACCCGCACCGTAGACTACTGACGGGATCAGTCCTGCTTCACGCAGAGCCTTCACTTTGTGCCCCTGCTCAGTCCGCTTATTCAATACTAGTTGACTAGACATAAAATAATAACTCCTTTTAGTAAACAATTCTGTCTTTATATCATTTTACTACATCTCCCCCTGTTTGGCAAGCTTGAGCCGTCCCATACTTCGACCCTTCTCGCCCTAGGTTCGTAAGATAGAATACGGGGCGAGAATCCTGAGATTCCCGCCCCTTTCTGCGTTAAGAAATCTTACGCTTCCCTCTTCCGCTTAATTGCTCTACTTACGATCCAGAATACAATCAAGAATATCAGCAAGATAATCACAAACAAGAACCAAATCGGGCACAAGAATACCAATTTTTCCGTCACACTTTCCTCATCAAAGATTTTTACCGTCTGCCTTACCTTGAAAATCCCCAGTTGTGGCGCACCCTCCCATTTTATCTCGTTATATCGCTTCGTCTCTGGGAAAATTATGTTGTCTTCCGGTTTTTCCTCATTTGTATAAACTTCTTCATCGCTAAATAGCGGAAAGACCTGCAGCTTATAAGTCGCTCTAGTATAAACATTTCCCGTATTTTCCACTAAAGACGTACCAACAATCGGCGGGTTAAACAAGAAGCTCGGCACTTTATTCTCTAAAACTTTACCAGTCTTCGTAATCCGTCCATTCACATTTCCGTAAAGCAAATAGCCAAGCTGCCGTTCCGTCTTAATATTTCCATCATTCTCATCCAGCGACACCATCGTCACCATGATTGACCCAGCCTGTGCGCCACCATGTGCATCGCTTGGCACATTTACGGCATACTTTAACGTCACGCGCCCGTCCGAATCCAAACTTCCGCTTTCTTGATCTACCGAAATCCACTTTGCAATATCGGTATACTGCGTTTCCGTCGCAAAATCCGCATCGTAATTCACGCCCACCGCGCTATACGGCGCAAAACTAACCTTATAATCAAACTTCTGTTTACCCGTATTGCGAATCTCAAACTCACCAGTATATTCCTCCCCCGGCTCTAAATCCCCTAAGTTCTTCTGTGTTGGCGTAATTGCAATTCTATATTCCGGCGCATCATCAGAAACCGCCGCGCTTACTCGACCGACCATTCCTAGGCTACCCCCCCCAACAAACGCCGCAGTCAATAACCACAAAACCAGCCCTTTTATTCTTATCGTACTCATCTACCTCCTTTATTTTCTTTATTATACCCGAAAAAACTCCCACCTTCAACAGCAAAATCTCGCCCCAAGAACGAGGCGAGATTTTCACTTCACTCGCTATAAACTAAGCGTTTGGCTGATTCGCAGCAGTGAAAGTCACCTGACCGGTATAAGTACCAGACGCCTGGCCATCCTTCAATACAGCCTTGAAAGTTACATTAGTAGTTTCACCAGCAGCAGCGGTAGCAACACCTTTGGTAACGATATTTTCACCATCTTCAGTTACACCAGCAAAGTTAGCACCGTCAACACTGTAACCCCAGACAGAATTACCGCCTTCTAGAGCCAAAGCAGCAGCATCAGCAAATTTTACTGAACTTGCAGCAATCACATCAGTCGAAACAGTCGTGCTGGTCAAGCTAGTTGGGTTAGTAGCAGCGCTACCCTTGATGTTCAAAGTATAGCCCTTAGAGTTATTAGAAATAACCTTCACGCCGAGAGCAGTACCAGTGTAGTTATTGCCAGAGTTCAAATTCACCACATTAGCATCAGTATCAATACTAAGCACATCTTCAATCGTCAAATTGATCTTAGTGTCCTCAGTAACCTTAGCATCGCCAGTGCCATCCCATTCGACAACTGCAGGATCCGTCACAGTCTCATCCGCCGCATACGTGCTCAACGGCAAAGCCGCCACGCCCAGCCCAGCTACGACGCCGAGGATGGCGATGGTTTTTGATAGATTAGTCATAAATAACTCCTCTTTAATAATTTATTTGTATTTTTGGATTAGCTCCTATTTTCCATTATAACTAAGCGTTAACATTATGTCAAACTTATTTTCTCATAAGTTCTCCACATCTTATCAATCTCGCGCCAAACACACAGCCATCTCGCCGGCACCTCGACCTACCCCACCAAACCAATCACCCCAAAAAGCATCCCGCAACAACCCCCATCAATATCTTTACTCTTCCGGAATAAAATACGGCTGCTCAATATTACTCATCAGGTCAAAATACGCCTGCATTATAAACGTTTCCTGCCCCAGCATCCCAAGAATATTAAACAAATCCCGCCGCAGCGGCTCTATCGGCTCATCCCCGATCACCTCTGCTTCAAGCTTCATATAATGGTTATTCAACCCCTCGACTTTATCAACGTAAAGCACCGTCTTATCATCAATCCAAAGCTCCTGCCGTTGCCGACTAATCTCCGCCACCTTCCGAAATCCCAGCTGATGAATAATCCCCGATGCCTCCGTATAATCTTTTACCTCCGTAAAATTCACCCAATCCACCCCACTATCTTCAATATGTCGCTTCAGATACATCGAATAAACCGCCGGCTGCTCCGTCGATCGCACTTCCGTCCGCATCACCAGCCGCGGATAATTCATTCCCGGCCGATAATCACTCGGCAAATACACTCGCTCGTGCTGCCAAATCACCGGCGACAATTCCATGCCAATATTCTCAATCTGCTGATCCAGCGCCTTTCGATCCGGCAATTGACTCTTTACGATCAACTTTTTCATACATAACCATTATAACACAGCCGCATTTTTCCGCAACTAACTCACATTTTTCGTAAAACCACTCGACAAAACCACAAAAGTTTTCTATACTAGAACTGTTGAGTCATTTATCAGATGTTTTTAATACGAAAACATAGTTCTTATCTACAATTTAAGTTAGTTCAAAAACTAAAAGCATAGATCTCATGATTAAATGGCACCATGAGGCGCTTTCTAAAAGTGAGATCTTGCTCGAAGTAAGAACTAACTGATGGATGGCTCAACACCCTCGTGGTGCCATTTTTGTTCAAGCTTATTTACCTACTTAGAGCTTTTTGCAAAAATGAGCCTCCTGCGAGAACTTATAACACATACGCCAAAGGAGGGCATAATGCTAAAAATAAAGAAAACTAAACCTTATCAATTTAGAAAATCACACGGAGACTCTGCACGTAATGTATATACGAGAAGAGTAGCATGCGCGTTAGCTCTTATTTGTGGTATTGTGCCATCCTTAGCGTTACTTAGTAGTTATAATGTTGCACCAGTTAGTGCTGCCCGTAAAACATTAAGTAATATTACTACCATGCAAGAGATGACACCAGAAATCTGCGCTAATTCTGCTTTAGGACAATCTAACGCTCTAATTGATACTCGTGATAACTCTACTTATACTGTAGCTAGACTTAGTGATGGTAATTGTTGGATGACGCAGAACCTCCGACTTACCAAAGAGAGTCTTGAAACTAATGGTCAATCTGCTACGCTTTCCAGTATTACTTCTGATGTAGCAGAAGACAGCACCTTCGAGCTACCAGAATCCGCTCTCTGGACTGATACTTCTGTAGATGGTAACCATCTTTACTATGATAATGACACAGACTATGGCGCATATTATACTTGGTATACCGCTACTGCCGGGACAGGCACCGCAGAAATGACTAGTGGTAATGCAACTTCTAGTGTCTGTCCCAATAACTGGAGATTGCCTGCTAAAACCGAATACGACGCTCTAATAGGCAAAGGCGAATCCGATTGGACTATGAACGGAAGCAGACGCGGATACTGGATTGGAGGAGCAGCCAGTGCAACGGGCGCAGCCTTTTTCTCTGCTGCTGGCTACATAGACTCTAACGCCGGCACGCTTGACGTCACAAATTCCATTGGACATTATTGGTCTAACACCCCATATAGCGAACTCACTGCGTATCACCTTTACCTTTATGATGGCACATCGCCTTATCTAGACAATAATGCTAAGATGCTTGGCTTCTCCATCCGCTGTCTCGCCCCCGCCTCCAGTACTGTTCTCCCGGACCGCTTCGATGAGAAGGATGTAGAAGTAATTGCAGTTCGGGTTGCACCAGTAATTAGTATCGACGCTACCTCCGGCATGAAAGAAGAAGTAGATCCGAATCAAGTCACTAGTGGCAATATATCAGCCACTATTTCCGCTAATACTACTTATGCTGTACAACTTAGTGCTAATAAAACATCACTAACTAATACTAATGATAGTTCTGATACAGAAATAACAAGTAGTAATAGTATACCAGCATCTACTAATGTACAAGCTAAGACTAATGCCTGGGGTATACTAAATCAAGATAACTCTACTTATTCTGCTATTACTACTAATCCTACTACTTACTATAATACAGAAGAATATAATGAAGAGTCTCAAGCAACAAAGCATACTTTCGGCATAGGAGTATCGATCTCCCCAACCTTACCTGCTGGAGAATATTCTACTACGGTTACTATTACTGCGGTGAATAACTAGCTCGTTATTGCTATTTCCCTCTTCCTCTGTTATGATAAGCTCATAGACAGGGAGTCAGTGCCAACCGACACATACCCTGTATCATGTTAACCAAAGGAGTTTTATGCCCATCCTACTTATTATCATAGCAATCATTTTACTAATCATCATCCCCGGCATCCGCATCGTCAATCAATACGAGCGCGGCGTCGTCCTCCGCCTCGGTAAATATTCCCGCATGCTGAAGCCCGGCTTCCGCGTCATCATTCCCTACATCGACCACATGACAAAAGTTGACGTCCGCACCACCCCGATGGACATCCCGAAGCAAGAAGTCATCACCCGTGACAACGTCACCGTCAATGTCGACGCCATCGTTTACTTCCGCGTCATCGACGCCCCGAAGGCTGTTCTTGAAACCACGAATTATGCCTACGCGACCAGCACTTTCGCCCAAACCGCTCTCCGCGACGTCACTGGCAATTTCGACCTTGATGAGATCCTTAGCAAGCGCGATGAAATCTCCATCAAGATTCGCGAAATCGTCGACGCTCAGACCGACAAATGGGGTATCGACATCGAAAACGTCAAACTTCAAAACATTGAGCTCCCCTCTGACATGAAACGCGCCATGGCCAAGCAAGCCGAAGCCGAACGCGAGCGCCGCGCCGCTATCATCTCCGCCGAAGGCGAAAAAGCCGCCGCTGCTGCTGTTGCTGAAGCTGCCCATATGCTCGCCCAGACTCCCGGTGGTCTCAATATCCGCACCCTCCAGACCCTCGAGAAAATCAGTACCGACCCTTCCCAGAAAACAGTTATCCTCCTACCAAACGATCTCACTGACGCAATCGGTAAAGTCGTACGCTAAAATCCCTATCCAGGATTCTAGCGACATAGCAAAAAGCGGCGAATCTCGCCGCTTTTTCTTACCTCATTCGCTGCACTCGCACCGGATACCTCACTCCCGGCTGCATCCTCACTACGATCTTACGCATTTTTCTTCTCCTTAATAATTACCGTCGTCGCACCGATCATGATCAATACTACCGCTACTCCCGCGATAATCAATTCCGCAACGCCAGCCCGTTGCTCTTCACCAGTATTCGGCACTTCCACATTTGTATTTTCCGCCTCCGGCTCCGCTTCTGTACCTTTTCCGTCATTTTTTGCAGCGTCATCTTCCGCAGTCGCTTCCGCCTTAGCCATCGTTGCAACCGGTTCTGTTTCTGGCTCATGCGTTACCGTCACCTTCACTGTCGTCGCTACTGCCTCTGGTTTCACATCCGCCGCAGGCTCCGCCTTCGCCACTACGGATCCTTCCTTAGCTTCCGCTTGCGCTGCAACTTGCGCCTCCGGCGTCACATTCGCGATAGTCTCACTCTGCTTCACCGTACGATTACTCCGCACCGCAGCACCCGCAGCCGTACTCGTCGTAATTCCCTGCCGATTCACCCCGAGCAAAAGATTCGTCGCCTCCGCCGCTTCGTTAAGCACCTGTGTCATCGCCGCCGAATCACCATTTCCAGTTTTCTGAATCTCATTTGCCTGTGCAATCTTCTGGTCAAGATATTTCTCCAAACCTGGATATTTCGTCGACGAATTAGTGCTCGCCACCCCCTTCGCCTCTGTTGCCTTTTCGATCGCACTTTGCAACCCATTGTTTGTATTTAATTGCGTATTTGCTCCCGCCCCATCCGCCGCAAACACAGCATTTCCGCTCCCTGCCAAGATAAAAGCTAGCCCCAACGCACCTACTACCTGCGCTTTCTTCATTATTCTCTCCCAAAATATTAGTTATTACTTACCTCTAACCATATTCTAGCAGAAAACACACCAAAAATCAAGACCAACCACACATTCCCCAGAAAAGCGCAAGCGCTATCGCCTAGTCTAGCTGATATCCATTTCTCGCCTTATTCGCCCACGCATCCGCCAGTTCATTCATCTCCGTCCCCACATGCCCCCTCACCCAGATCAACTTCACCGGATATGCCTGATATAATTCGTAGAGTTTTTTTACGATATCGAGGTTCTTAATTTCCCCGTGCGACTTCCGCCAGCCCTGCGCTTTCCAGCCTGGCGCCCACTTCGTCGCTACATTGATCCAAAATTCCGAATCGCTATGTATCTCACAGCCTTCCTCACCGGCGTATTCCATCGCCGCGATCATCGCTAGGCCTTCCATCCGAATATTCGTCGATTCTGCCTCACTGCCAAGCACTACCGGCTCGCCATCCTCAATCACCGCAAATCCCCCTGGTCCCGGGTTAGGGCTTGCGCTACCATCCGTCCATAATACTTTCATTTTACCTCCTCAAAACCTCCACTCATTAGCAGAGCTATGCTTCCATACTATCACACTTACGCTTATCTGTCAAGATCTATTCGAGGCTTATTTTACAATCTCATCGATAATCCCGTATTCTAGCGCCTCCTCCGCCGACATCCAGTTATCTCGATCCATATCTTTCTCGACCTGCTTCAGATCCTTTCCAGTATTCTCCGCGAAGATTTCCGCCAGCTTCTTCTTCAAATAGATCCCCTCCTTTAGCGCAATTTCTTGATCGGTGATCTTCCCCTCCGTCCCCGACGATGGCTGATGAATCATGATCCGTGCATTCGGCAGGACAAACCTCTTCCCCTTCACCCCACAACTCAGTAACATCGCCCCCATCGACGCCTGTAGCCCGATCCCAATCGTCTGCACATCCGGCTTAATATAATTCATCGTATCAATAATCGCCAACCCATCATACACCGACCCGCCCGGCGAGTTGATATAGAGCTTAATATCGCGCTTCGGATCTTCATTCGCAAGGTAAAGCAACTGCGCCACCACTAGATTCGCCGTGTGCGAATCCACTTGCTCCCCGAGAAAGACAATCCGGTCATTCAATAACCGCGAATAAATATCGTACGCCCGCTCCCCCCGTGGGCTCTCCTCGACTACCGTCGGCACTAGATAATCATTTATTACTTTCTTATTCATATTTTCTCCTTTACATTACTATTCATCGCATCACTTAGATTTCCTAGCTTCTTAACATTTTCCTGATACTCCGCTACTGCTTTATTATTTTCATCAATCTTCGCATTCAATTCCAATCTTAGATTCTCCAGCGCCGCATCTTCCGCCTCTAGCTCCGCTCGTTGTTTCTGGAATTCCGCCATTGACTTAAAACATCCCGCCGTATCTGCACATTCATTATATCTCTCAATCCGTACTTTTAACCCTGCAATTCTCCGGTCGTATTCTTCCTTTCCTACGTCAATTTCCTCCCCTAGCTGCAATACTTTTTCTCTCAAGGCTTGATTCTCATCTTGTAACTTCTGGAACGGCGCCTGATAATTCTCATAAAACTCTACAATCTTTAACCGATCCTGGAAATATTTCCGATAATGCTCCTCCAGCTCCTCCGGAATCTCCCTGAGCTTCGTCCCTACTCTCGTATATAGCTCCTCCATCTGCGCCGCTTCATCATAGAGTTTCAGCTCCTCCTCCACCCATTCCGGATTCGCCTGCCGCACTTTAGAAAGCCATTTTTCGACTTCCTTTCGCTCTCCGCCACTCATCCGCGCCCACACCGCGTGTAGCAACTCATGCGCCGCCGTTACTTTATGTGAATCCACCAATTCCGGCAGCTGCACTTCATAGATATACATCTGATCATTCGTATAACACCCCAGCAACGATACTTCGATCTCATGGCTATTACAATGCTCATTAAAACTTTCCGCCTCCTCCAGTGCCGGTTGTGTCGCCAAGAAAATCCGCTCCCCTTTCTCAGTCAATTCCAATTCCTGTCGGATTTCACTCACCGTACCGCTCTCATCATATCGCCAACTTTTCCATAAATCCTGGAAAAATCGACTTTGCAAGAAAGCATACACCCCAGTCAGCACCAGCGTCGTCACAAGGATCGCTGCGACCTCCCGATTCCGACTCCTACTCTCTACCGGCATACCTCTCGCTCCGACATCATTCGCACCTTTTATCCATTCACAACTCTCAGCGTCAGCTCGCGCTCCCCGCTCTTCGCCTTTTCTCGCTTCAATCCAATCTTTGCGATATTCCCTTTTTCTAGTGCACCTTCAATCATCGCTTCCGCGATCATCGTCTCGATTTGATCCTCGATCACTCGTCGCAGCGGCCGCGCGCCATTCTTCGGATCATATCCTTCTTCAATTAACTTCTTCTTCACTTCCGGCGTCACCTGTAGGGTCAGACCTTTCGCCGACAAGCGCTTCCTTAGCTCCTCAATCAAGTTATCGAAGATCCGCTCCACATTCTCCTGTGTCAAAGGATGGAATACTAGCACTGCATCCAGCCGATTTACCAGCTCCGGTTTCATTACCTTCTTCAGCTCTCGCATCGCAACTTCTTTGCTATTCTCGTATTCATCCTCAAGCTTCCGCTTATCCATCAAGCCTTTCACCGTGAAACCAAATTCACTATCGCGATACATCTCATTCGCCCCTAAGTTTGATGTTAAGATTACGATCGTATTATTAAACTTCACCTTATTCCCCTGGCCATCCGTCAACACACCGTCTTCAAGGATCTGCAACAGCATATTAAACACATCTGGATGCGCCTTCTCGATTTCATCAAACAACACTACCGCATAAGGCTTCCGTCGCACCGCTTCGGTCAGCTTCCCACCATCTTCATAACCGACATATCCCGCCGGCGCCCCTACCAGCCGCGAGACATTATGCTTCTCGCCAAATTCTGACATATCGATCTTAATCAGCGCATTCTCCCCACCGAACACTTCTCGTGCAATCACCCGCGCCAGCTCCGTCTTCCCCACTCCCGTCGGCCCCATAAATAGGAAGCTTCCAATCGGTCGCTCCGGGTCCGCGATACCACTCCGCCCTCGCCGGATTGCCTTCGCCACCGTCTTGATCGCTTCATTTTGTCCGACCACCGACTTTTTCAGATGATCTTCCAATTTTCCGAGCAATTCCAGCTCCGATCCATGTACCTTCGCCACCGGGATCCCAGTCTTCAATGACACCGCCAGTGCCAGATCTTCTTCAGTCAATACTGGTAGCTCTTCCGCACCTTTCTTTTTCATCGCTTTCAGAGTTTTCTTAATCTGCTCCGACTCCGTCTTCAGGTTCGCTGCCTTTTCGAAGTCTTCCTTTTCCGCCGCTTCCTGCATTTGTTCTTCTAGCTGCGTTAGCTGCACTTTCAGCTTCTTATATTCCGATCCGCCATTTTTATCCGCTGCAACTTTCGTAATTGCCGCCGCTTCATCTAGCACATCAATCACTTTGTCCGGCATAAACCGATCGTTGATATACCGACCCGACATATTTATTGCCGTCTCTAGCATTTCATCCGGAATCTGCACCCCATGATGCTTCTCGTAATGCCCCTTAATCCCCTTGAGAATCTTCAGCGTCACCGCCGGGCTCGGCTCTTCGACCATCACCGTCTGGAATCGCCGCGCCAGCGCCTTATCTTTCTCAATATATTTCCGATACTCATCCATTGTCGTCGCACCGATCAGCTGTAACTGCCCTCGCGCTAACGCCGGTTTCAAGATATTCGCCGCATCCATGCTACTCTCTCCCGCCCCCGCCCCTGAGAGTAAATGTAGCTCATCGATAAATAATATCACATCATCGTTCTCGATCGCTTCATCGATAATACCTTTGATTCTCTCTTCAAATTCTCCTCGGAACTTCGTCCCCGCTACGATATTCGACAAATCTACCTGGAAAATCCGTTTCCCCACCAAGCTTCCCGGCACATCGTTCTTCACAATCCGCTCCGCCAAGCCTTCGACAATCGCCGTCTTCCCTACCCCCGCCTCGCCGATCAAGACTGGATTCGACTTCGTCCGCCGGCTCAATACCGTCACGACTCGCTCGATTTCTCGATCTCGCCCAATCACCGCGTCGAGCTTATCATCTTTCGCCATATCAGTCAAATCTTGACCGTATTTTTTCAGCCAGCGCAGCTGTCCACCCTTCCGAAACTCCTTCTTCCGCTCTTGATTCCGCTCATGCTCCGCCTGCGCATCCAGCTCCTCCTCGATCACCGTCATCAGCTGCTCCAGATCCACCCCCATCTTCCCGAGCAATACCGCCCCTCGCGAGCTCTGCTGCGATACTAGCGCATACAATATATATTCCGTTCCCACCGTCCGCGATCCCCGCTCCGTCGCGTAATGATCCGCCATTCTCAGCGTCAGCACCGCCGACTCCGACAGCGACATCATCGCCATCGCCGAGCCGCCGTTTACCTCCGCCGCTTCCTGACCGAGCGCCTTCTCCGCTTTATCGAGATCAACATCATATTTCGCTAGAATCCGCGCCCCCGCCGACGCATCCTGCGCCAACACTCCGAGCAAAATATGCTCCGTCCCCATATAGCCGTTATTATATTTTTTGCTATAAACATCCGCCTTCTGCAACGCAAACCGCGCGTCCTCCGAAAGCCGATTCATCATTTCACTAAATTCGTTTTCCATAAAACTCCACTTTCTGCTTTATCAATATATCATAAACAACAAAACTTGTTTTCATTGTATCATATTAGCACTCGAATGGCAAGACTGCTAATCATAAAAACTTATTCCATTTTAATTTTTATGCTATAATAAAGTTAAGATGAAGGTCATCTCGGGAACTCGTGGTACGGGATTTCGGCCACGACGCGACCCCTCTCGGCGATTTCCGCCCACGCAGCGCGCCGCGAAAAGACATAACGCTTGACTCCGACCAAAATCCTGGCCGCAAGAATTAACCTCTAGCATATCGTAGCGTGCGAGCTAGCGGCGACACAGGGGGGACCAAGCGAGCCTCTTTTAGAGGCTCGACTTTAATCTCGACTTTAATTATAAAAATGATATTTTAATATTCTCAACAAATCTCCGCGCAATCTCTTCAAAGTAGCAGCATCAATTTCATCGACTACCCGTTCTAAGCATTTTACATCTAACGTCCGTATTTGGTCAAATAATAAATATTCTAGTTTTCCAGCCACTACTACATCCCGATAATTCGCACCATTCTTCTTTTGCGAAGTAATCGGCGCAACTAGCGCCTGGGTTTTATTCAACATTGCCAATAGTAACGCAGGACGCGTAAATCTTTCACCCTTACCATCTTCTCCGGAACCAACGTTTACACCTAAATTCGTCCAGTATACTACCCCGCTCTTATAAAAACTTGCGCGCTCTCGCCCTTCCACCTCTTCCGCCACTTTCGCCCAACCAGCAAAATCTTTCCGATAATTTCCCATTCGCGCATTATATCATGTTTCGTTCCCCAGTTCCAAGCACTAGTATATTTATTCATTCCATTTTACAAGATCAATAACTTTATTTTCCTAAACCCAAAACTTTTGTGCTATAATGGAATTGTTAAAACGATTTTATTATATATAGCAGATCTAATTTTTATTAGTTTTCTTTCGTATTCGTGGCACAAAATGGCGCCGTAAGGTCCGACAAGTCACGAATCGAAAGATTTGCTGATAAAATCGTTTTAACACCCTCGTGGTGCCATTTTTGTATTATGCATGTTTGTCTATCTGTATGCATAAGTTATATAACCTAGCCAGTTATATCCTATTTACAAAAATGAGCCTCCTGCGAGAACTTACAACACATACGCCAAAGGAGGGCATAATACTAAAAATAAAGAAAACTAAATCTTATCAATTTAGAAAATCACACGGAGACTCTGCACGTAATGTATATACGAGAAGAGTAGCATGCGCGTTAGCTCTTATTTGTGGTATTGTGCCATCCTTAGCGTTACTTACTTATTATAATCCATATACAGAATCTACTTATGCTGCTAGAAAAACATTAAGTAACATTACTACCATGCAAGAAATGACTACTGATATATGTAATAACTCTGCACTAGGACAATCTAATACATTAACTGATATTCGTGATAACTCTACTTATACTGTAGCTAGACTTAGTGATGGTAATTGTTGGATGACACAGAACTTAAGACTATCGCAAGAAACTTTATCAACAACCGGACACTCTAATACCCTAACTAGTACAGACACTGACGTCAGTGAAGACTATGAGCTTCCTGCTAGCGGAGCATGGCTTAATGACAATACGGCACAAGGTATTATTGCATCAACTGACGATGATTATGGCGCATATTACACCTGGTGTGCAGCGACGGCTAATACCTGTCAAGTTGATGGCACGCCAATCGAAACAGGTGACGCAACATCAAGTATCTGCCCAAAAGGCTGGCGATTACCAACCGGCGGAGAAAGCGGAGAATTTCGAGCGTTATTTCAAAATTATCCAAACAACGACTCCCCATCAGCTTTTCAAATTAATAATGGCAAAAATGGCTTCTGGCTAGGAGGAGCAAACACTACCGAAGGCGGAATTTTCTTCCCGGCCGCTGGAGACGTAGTTAGTGGTAACAGTACTGTTTCTAGTGCAGGGCTATATGGCCCTTATTGGTCTGGCACAGCTCGCAATGCTGATTCAGCATACAATTTTGATTTTCGACATAATATTATATATACCACCGGGTCATATTACAGACGTTATGGTTATCCGACTCGTTGTCTCGCTCCTGCCTCCAGCACCGATTTCCCAGACCGCTTCGATGAGAAGGATGTAGAAGTTGTTGCAGTCCGAGTATCTCCGGTAATTAGTATTGACGCTACATCCGGTATGAAAGAAGAAGTAGATCCAAATAAGATAACTACAGGAACTATTAGTGCAACAGTATCAGCTA
>CAPHDI010000017.1 GCA_948623715.1 uncultured Candidatus Saccharibacteria bacterium
TAAGTTATATTACTAGCTTCCCTCAGTAGTACCATTTCCCTATCAATCCAAACAAAAATGGCACCACGAGGGTGTTACTGAGCATGATCTAGAAAGCTTTCGCGTTTCATAGGACAAACTCGCCTCATGGCGCCATTATTTCCTATGAAAAATCACGAAACTAACGCTCAAAATAAAATCATACTCAGTAACATTTCTATTATAACACATGTTTTATCACGCACCCTCAAAAACCTCACAAAGTTTCATACATGTGCTTGCTAATTTTTCTTAAAATATGCTACTCTGGGGAGGTGGCAGATTACTAGTACATTGCGAATGGTAGGGTTGGGAGTTATTTTGGGGAAAGGCGAAGCTATGTCAATAGAGACGATCATTAACTTGGTCATCCTAGCGGTGACACTTCTTTTGGAAATCGTCCGGCTTTTACAAAGTCGCGTGAAAACCAAACGAAAACAAAAAAGTTCTTCCGTCGAGCTTGAAATCAAGTTCAAACGGAAGTAACTTAAACTTACCCTAATTTAATTGTACCTTAGCATAGCGATTATGTCTAGTAGATTCTCGCAAAATCTTATGTCCTTCCAGACATAAATCTGCCACTTTCTAGTTATTCACCGCCGTAATAGTAACAGTAGTAGAATATTCTCCAGCAGGTAATGTTGGAGAAATCGAGACTCCAACACCAAAAGTATGTTTAGTAGCTTGAGATTCTTCATCATATTCTTCTGTATTATAGTAAGTAGTAGGATTAGTAGTAATAGCAGAATAAGTAGTATTATCTTGATTTAGTATGCCCCAGGCATTAGTCTTAGCTTGTACATTAGTAGATGCTGGTATACTATTACTGCTTGTTATTTCTGTATCTACTACTAGTGCTGAATTAGTAAGTGATGTTTTATTAGCACTAAGTTGTACAGTATAAGTAGTATTAGCTGATACTGTTGCACTAATAGTTCCTGTAGTTATCTTATTCGGATCTGCTTCTTCTTTCATACCGGAGGTAGCGTCAATACTAATTACTGGAGCAACTCTGACTGCGATAACTTCTACATCCTTCTCATCGAAGCGGTCTGGAAAGTCGGTACTGGAGGCTGGGGCGAGACAGCGGATGGAGTAGCCAAACCATCTATACGCATCACGCATGCCCGCATCGCCCACTACAGTACCACCCGAACCATAGAAATCAAGCTCATATGCGTTACGAACACTGCCTGACGTCTTCGACCAATAGTCTCCACTATCTTTAAAATAATCCAGCCGATCAATATCAGCATGATAACCTACCCAACCCGCTCGGAAAAAATATTTACTCAACTTTTGCACTTTTTCATCCGTCGTTTCAAGATCGTTTACTCCAATCACCCCCAGCAGAGTCTCATACTGCGCACGGGACGGCAAACTCCAGCTTTTCGGACAAATGCTACTAGTCACTTCAGTATCAGCTTCCTCAATATCCGCATTACCAGCCCCTGCCGTCGCAGCATACCAGTTATAGTACGCCCCATACCCCTCCCGCCAAATATCCGAAGTTGTCGGATTATAGACCTGAGCAATACCGTTATAGTCAATGTCATCAGTAAAATCTCTAGGCGTTTCCGTCGAAAGCTGTCGTATCGTATCCGGCATTTCAAAAACACTGCCTTCCACTACATCCGACGTCTCACTATTTAGTCTAGCAACCTGACCATTAGTAATTAATCCCTCCTTGGTTAACTGTAAATTAGTCATCATCCAGCAATTTCCGTCTTCTAGCCTCTTGATAATATATTCATTTCCATCTCGAACATCAACCAAAGTATTACTTTGTCCTAAAGCAGAGTTATTACATATATCAGTAGTCATTTCTTGCATGGTAGTAATGTTAGATAGAGTCTTTCTGGCCGCACTAACTGGTATAACATTATAACTATTTAATAACGCTAAGGATGGCACAATACCACAAATAAGAGCCGTTGCGCATACTACTCTTCCCGCATATGTTTTATACGTAGAGTTTCTGCGCGATTTCCTAAATTGATAAGGTTTAGTTTTCTTTATTTTTAGCATTATGCCCTCCTTTGGCGTATGTGTTATCAGTCCCGACAACTTAAGATCGTCGTCAAGACCCTACTTCACGGAGAGTAATTGTACGCGTTTTTCACCTACATATTATAGATAAGTCTCGCATACAAAAACGACACCGCAAGGGTGTTAGAAATTCAATCTATGAGACATGGGGATTGCTCAAAGACAAATTAACCTTACGGTGTCATTATTATCTTTGAACAATGATACAAAATACCACGTCTCAATACATAAACTGAATTTCTAACAATACCATTATACCACACTTTCCCGCCCCGCAATCACAAAATTCAAAAATCAAAAACCAGCCCATCAAACCATCAAAAACAGACCTCAAGCCCCAAGCAAGACTCTACTCCCTCACAATCACCTTCAGGCTCTTCTCCCCTTTCCGCACCTCGACCTTCTTCACGTCTATCATCCTCTCATATTCCCCCTCGACGTGCATTTCGACCGTACTCGGCCCAGCAAACTCTATCACATCCCCCTTCGTCTCCACTAGCGGAATCCCTTTCCGCACACTCGTCAGCCCGAATCCCACCATTTTCCAGAACTTCCCCAACCTCTGCACCGTACTGCCAAACTCTTCCGTATCTCGCCAATACTCTCCGCCTTTCATTATCCGCGCCACGCTTGGCCCATTTACCGCCAGATAGTCCGTCGCCCCCACTTCCATCATAGCACCGTTCAAGCTCCCCTCTGGTAGCCTTATGCCTTTCCGATGTTTCAAATACCACCACACCGCCATCCTTAGCGAATACCACGACGTCATCTTCCCTGTATTTAATTTCTTCCGCACTTTTGGATCTTCCATCATCGTCGTCGCCTGCGCCAGCAGCCCCATCGTATAATAACACGGTGCATACCGCCAATGCCTACCATTCACCTTCACATCCAGCGCATATAATTCCGTCACTTTCCCCTCTTCATATCTCTTCAGTATCTCTGCCACTCCATCAAAACCTGCTTTCGCACCATCTTCTGCAAATTCGTCCCGCCTTGTCCTCAGCATTCCCGCAATATCATTCAGATTCCCGTACCCTACCACCCCCACTGTCGCATCCTTCCCCGCTTCCAGAACTCCATTCACCATCATCGTCGCCGTTCCATCCCCGCCCGCGACAATCACGAGATCTCCATCACTCACGAGTCTCATCAAATTCTGCACATTATCAGTAAACGATGTCGGCTTAATCTCATATTTCCCCACCATCCACCCCCGTAAATTTCGCGCCGACTCCAAAATCTCTCGCTTCACTGCCGCATGATGTGACGATCGCGGGTTATAAACAATCAATAATTTCTTCATTAAAGAGAAACGCCACCTGGTACCAGCCAGTTTAAAACGGCAAACATCACCGCCCACGCAATCAAGCCAATCACCACCTCAAATAGTCGCGTCTTCGCCTTCGCGACCTGCGCCTCATTATCCCGCGCCGTCATATACATAATTCCCGCGATAATCACCCCTAGCACTGCCGCCGCCCCCAGACCATATACTAAGATATTCAAAACCAGCTTCAAAATGTCTTCTATACTCATGTCACCCGGCAAGATACTCGTCTCTACATCCGCCAACAGCCTCATCAAAACTAGCTTCATCTTCCTCCTACTTCAAATACCCGTGCAATTTCTTCGTCTGCTTATGCTTGCGCAACTTCGACAGCGCCTTCGCCTCGATCTGACGAATCCGCTCTCGCGTTACCGAGAACTCATTTCCTACTTCCTCTAGCGTATGCGGTCGTCCCCCACCAATTCCAAACCTTAATCGAATAATCTTTTGCTCCCGCTCCGAAAGCGTTGTCAAAATCTCTGCAATCTGTTCCTTGAGAATCTGATTTGCCGTCGCATCCTCCGGCGAATCTCTTTCCGAATCCTCCACGAAATCCCCCAGCACCGATTCTTCATCGTCCCCATCTCGCCCAACCGACGCATCCAGTGACGCGATATCCTGCTTGATCCGCATCACATACTCAATCTTATCAACATCCATCCCCATCGCTTCCGCGATTTCCTCATTTGTCGGCTCACGATTTAAATCCTGTGTCAAGCGCCGCGTCGTCCGCAATACCTTGTTAATCGTCTCCACCATATGCACCGGGATCCGAATCGTCCTTGCTTGATCTGCAATCGCCCGCGTAATCGCCTGGCGAATCCACCATGTCGCATACGTCGAAAACTTGAATCCCTTATCCGGATCAAATTTCTCCACCGCGCGCAAAAGCCCTGTGTTCCCCTCCTGAATCAAGTCCAAGAAATCCAACCCTCGCCCGCCATACCGCTTCGCAATACTGACCACGAGTCGCATATTCGCCTCCGCGAGCTTATCTTTCGCCCGCTTATCGCCTTTCATCGCCTTTTGCGCCAGCTCTAACTCTTCCTCTTGCGTCAGCAGCGGAATTTTCCCTATCTCCCGTAAATACATCCGCACCGAATCGTCCGCAAACGCATCCACATTATCAGCCGTAATCGCTAATTCTTCCT
This sequence comes from uncultured Candidatus Saccharibacteria bacterium, assembly GCA_948623715.1. Taxonomy (GTDB): domain Bacteria; phylum Patescibacteriota; class Saccharimonadia; order Saccharimonadales; family Saccharimonadaceae; genus Nanosyncoccus. The sequence goes on from CAPHDI010000017.1 coordinate 4,549, forward strand.
CAGAAAAATCATCCTCAGCCGCCAGCTCATCCGCCTCCGGCTCCCCCACATCGAGAATCGCATTCCGTTCCTTTAAGATTTCTTCATCTTCCATTGAACTTTATCATACTAAATTTTTACTTAAAAATCAAGCTTTAAATCGCGAAAAGCGCCCCTATCCGGAGCGCCTTTCTTACTAATCCATCGATTAAAACTTGTGCTTGAGATAAAGCTTCGCAATCAACGCAATCCCTGCAATACTCGCTACCGCCACTGACGCAATCAGCGTCAAAGTCGCCATATCCAGCGCACCCGACTCAAACAACCCGACAATACCCGTGTCCGGAGTTTTCACATCAGTCTTATCCTCATCCGGCCCTGTCTGCGGCAATTCATATCTCACCAATCCGACCATCACCTGTGGATCAATTTCCGTAGCTGCAAGCAACATCGCATTATATCCGTCCAGCTGCGTAGCCTTCCCCTCTTTTCCGCTATATTTAGCATCAATGGTTGCTACGGTCACATTACTACCTAGCGCACGGACAAAGCCCATCGAGTTATACAGCGCCGCAAATTTCTCATAGTTTGGCAATTGCTTCGCTGCCGCAATAATCTCATCATTATCGGCATCTGCGCCCACCGTGACAGACGGCACCATCGTCGGCAAGGCCGCAACTACCGCCGCCTTCGCCGTAGCAATCTGCTCATCGGTTGCATTCGTACTCAACATAGTTTCCACATTACCAATGAATGTCTCTACCTTATGATACGCATCAAAAGTTTTAGAGTTACTAATGCGTCCATTCAAGAGAACAATACTATTTGCAACCGTACGATTAGTAAACGCCACAATTTTTCCGTAGTAATCGCTCATCCGCTCAAGACTTAAGCCCTTCAAGGACTCCGCTGTAATCTGCGCATCCGCCCCAGCAGTCTTTTGCAGATCATTAATTACTTCGCTTGCGATCCTCCACATCTTAAAGCCTGGCATATTCTCATCTGTAAATTTTACAAGCTGTTCTACATTTTTCCCATCAGGTACTGTACCATTCACCTTTTCCTTCAACGCGACCACAGCAGCAATCGCATCCGTAACAGCTTTCGTCTGCGCACTTGTAGCCGTAGTCAAATCCCGTGGCAACGCTCCCAAAGCCGTCTCAAGCGCCGCATATTTTGCATATGCCGGATCAGCCTTTGCATCATCCACCACTGTGACTAACTCTGACGCAGATACAATCTTGTCCGCTTCCCCCGCACCATCACCTTCCTGGTTTTCGCCTTCCGCAGCCTGAGTCTCGATCCCGTCTTCGCCGCCCTCTGCGAGCGCTTCGATTCCTGCGTTATCACCTTCGACAACATCTCCACCGTCCGCAAAGACCGCTCCCGGCATAGCCATACCCAGAGCAAGTGCCAATGCTAAGGCTGCTAAAACTTGTGTTTTATGTTCTTTCATTTTTTGTTAGCCTTTTTAATTATTTATTTTGATAATCCTACCCCCATGATACCATTAGCATTATCACAAGTCAAGCTCTTTTTATCGCCATAATCTTCTTCAATATCTCCTCATATTCTCTATCTAATTCTTCCGTCCGCTCCTCATCCGACATCTGCTCAATCTGCGCCAGCCTCTCCGTCAGCTCATCCACTTCCCGCTTCCGACTCTCCGCCTTATATCTCGCGAGCAACTCTTTCGCCTCCTTCTCCAGCATTTCCGAAGTCCATCCCTTATACCTCGTCTCATAGACCATCTCCAGCTCCGCCAGCTTCGTTTCCTCTTCAGGCAGCTCCACCCCTTTCACTCCCGTCACGCCCCCATAGATCAATATCGCCTGCAAATTATCAATCACCCCCTTCAAGAAATCTGCCTCGACCACATTTTCGACTTTTTTCAGTCTCCGCGGCTTTTCCTGAATCTTTTTCGCATGCAGATCCTCCACCGTACAGTCCAGCCTCCGCGCCACTAGCTGCTCATAATGTTTCCGCTCTACCGGATCTACCACATATTTCAGCAGCTTCATCGCCACATCTGAATATTCCCGCTTCCCCGCCCCCGACGACAAATCCAGATTTTCCTCGTATTTGTCCAATAGATAATCCACCGCCGGCCGGAAATTTGTCACCGCCTCCTGCCATAGCTCCGGACTCCGCTGGATCAATTCATCCGGGTCCTTCGCTCCATGATAATCCGATATCACCGACAAGTTAATCCCCAGATCCCCCGCCATCATAATCGCCCGCTCCGTCGCTTTCACCCCCGCCGCGTCCCCATCGTACGCCAGCCTTACATCCCCTGTCAGTCTCGACAACGTCTTCAGGTGCAGCTCCGTCATCGCCGTCCCGCTCGTCGCCACCGCTTCTCGCACCCCCGCCTGATGCGACGATATCACGTCCATATTCCCCTCCACGATCACCACAAAATTATTATGCCGGATCGCTTCCTTCGCCTGCGCCAGCCCAAACACGAATCTCGACTTATTAAAAAGTAGCGTCTCCGGCGTATTCAAATACTTCGGCTCACCCCCGTCGATCACTCTCGCCGTGAATCCTATCACCCCATTCGTATCGATAAACGGCACCATCATCCGCCCCCGAAACAGATCCCCACCATACTGATTCAATAATCCCGCATCTTGCAGTTCATTCGCCCGATACCCCCGCGCCTCTAAGAACTTCAGCAGCGCCTTCCCCTCCTGCGGCGCATACCCAATCCGGAAATTCCCCACCGTCCCCTTCGTCATCCCCCGCTTCTCCATCACATACTGTATGATCCGCTTATTCTTCGTCAGGCAATACTGATAATATTTACACGCCAGCTCCAGCGCCTCCTTCGCCCGCGCCTTCCGCTTCGCGACCATATTATCTCCCCCGCGGTATTTCGCCAGCTCTACCCCCGCCTGCGCCGCCAGCTTCTCCAGCGCCTCCCGGAATCCAATCCCCTCTACCTCCATCACAAACGCGAAAATATCTCCCCCCTTATTCGCCGAAAAATCATGCCAAATCCCCTTCTCCGGCGACACCATGAAACTCGGCGTCTTATCCACCCCCCACGGCGACCGCCCCTTTAGCGTCCGCCCCGCTCGCTTCAGCTCGATATACTGCCCGACCACATCCTCCACCGGTAGCCGCGCCCGAATTTCTTCTTTCGCGTCATCCATGCCCCTATTATACCACGCCTCCAGCATCCCACCCTGATTTCCCTATCTTTACCATTAAAGGTAGTGAACGCCACAGGAAGCGAGAGAAGGCTAAATGCTATTTAGTCTTCCGAGCTGACGCCTGGCGCAATACCTTTTCATCCTGAAAAGGTATTGACTTTTTCTCACTTCTGTGCTACAATAGAATAGTCCTAGCAGCTAGGACTATCTCAGATGACCTCTGCTAGTTGATGTTCTTTGTTTTTGAACGCAGCGAATTATAGTAAATCATTTTTCACCCCTGTCAAATCACCCAGAATCACCAGCCTCCACCCCTCAAAAACCTGAAAGGAAGTGATTCCCATGTCTCTCCCTATCGACCGCCATCTCGTCTTCATCGGCGAAGAGCGGCCCCGCGACGCCCAGGCGTCCGATCTCATCCATATCTACGCCTTCGAGCCTCTGACCAACCTATATTTCAATCTGGCTGTCACCATCGACAGCCGCACCGACTACCCCGCCTCTACCGTCTTCACCGGCACCGCCGACTCCACCTACGGTGATTTCTGCTCTCGCTGCGAAATCTGCCTGCATCCGCAGGACCCCTTTGTTGACATGATCGTCATCAAGTCTTAGGGTCCAGCACTACCAAACACATACATAATAGCCGATGCAGCTACACCCCAGCTCCGCTGGGGATTTTTTATACTAAAAATCCACCGCCTTCCGCTCCGCGATCTCCTTCTTCATATTCGCATACGTATCTGGCGACGGATCACTCGCCGGCGCCAGCCGCACACCCTGCGCCTCCAGCGTATCCGCCATCCGGTCAAACCCCCAGTGATCCACCACATTCAGCAAAATCTTCCCCTCCTGATAATCTCGATGCATTGTCTGGATTTCCTTCGCTAGCTCTCGCGACAACCCACCTTTCTCTTCCCCAAGATCCACGTATTCGCTCAGTACGATCGCTCCCAGCTTCTGTGCTCGTGTCCGTGGACTTGGATGTTCCTCATACCGCTTCTCATAATACGCCGGGTTTATCTCCCCGATTCCCCGCCCCTGCGTAAACCGGTGATCATACCATACTGGCGTACTCCGCTGCTGCATTTCCCCGGTATTTCCCATCGCTTTCGACTCGCTAATCCAAAACGTTTCCCCGTTCACGCTTTTCAGCTCCGGGATTGCCCGCTTCAGTAAGTATTTCGCAATATTCAGCGTCGCGCCTGTCGTCGACACTTCGTCTACAATCAGCAAATCCTTCCCGTCCAGGCTCGTCGGCATCTTCATGATCTCATCCAGATCCTCTGTCTCCACCCCGCCCGGCACATATAGCGCCCGGATCCGCGCAAACGTCTCCGGCGGCAACTTATCCGCCTCCTTGATGAAATCATCATACGTCGCTCGGTGCGAGGTCATGCCCGTCGCATCTTTCAGATAGCCACCTGCATCTACATCCAACCCCACCTCTCGGAACCACCTTAGCCTATCAATATTCAAGAAAGAATGCTCCGGCCGCTTCTCCTCCGAGAAATCATTCCAAAACGTATTCACCAGCCAATTCACCGGTCGCGCCGACTTGTCGAGGTAAATCACATGATCCGCCTTCACACCTTCGCGCTCACTTTCCCGACCGTCATATTCTGCCGTCCCGTCAATCACCGAGATCAGATCCGCCGTCTGCGTTACATAAGTACTCGCCGTTTTATCAATATTCCACGTCACCTTCTCATTACTACTATCTATTTCGCTATCCGACGTCTGCCGCCGGAAAATCGGATACTCCTCCGCATCCACCCGAAATCGATCCGCTGGCCGATTCCGCTCCGCTGTATTCTCCGCCCCTCGTGCCTGCAATCTCTCTGACATTTTACCTCCTGCTTCTTTCCCCTATTATACCATAGGGGAAATCCGCATCAATAACTTATCTCGCCACACACCGCACAGAGAAACCAACATGCTTACCACGAGTTTCAACAGGACCAAAATATTCACCAAAGAAAACGAAACTATATACAGTGTTAGTGTCAATGGCTGTGCTGGACCAATAATTACCGCTAAATCCTACATGAGTAGGCAATCCATCAACAATATATCCCGCGGCAAACCAAGTACTGCCATTCACAATTAAAGTATCACCAGAGAAAGATAGGTCTTTTGCGCTATTCCAGTAATTAGTATCTTTAGAAACACTGGAAACAATTCCGCTCATAGTCGCAAATTCATTCGTAGTACCAACACCGCCAATCGGCAATCTCCACCCCTTCGGACAAATACTATACTCTGCATTTCCGCTTTCTACTTTATCGGTCCCCGACCCTGCCGTCGCCGCATTCCAGTTATAATACGCTCCATAAGTTGTATCATTATCATAATATACGTGCGGTGCAGTATAAGAAGTATCCGTCCAGAGTGCCGATTCTGGCATTGCAAAGCTTTCCAATCCGCCCGTCTCCTTCGCACATGCCTCTCCAAGATCAGAATCATAGCATGTTAATCCATCCGGAGCAGTCGCCGCCTTATTCATCTTCGCCGCAAAACTATTCCCTGTAATTCTTAAGTTTTGCGTCATCCAACATTTCCCGTCGCTTAGCTTCGCCACCGTATAAGTATTATCGTCCCGGATATCTTTCAAGGTCTTCTCAACCCCCATCGGCGCCTCCGCGCAGGCGCTCGCGTTCATGTCTTGCATATATACTAAGTTATCCCACGGCACATAAGTCGTCACTGCGATCGGCGTTGCTACTGCCGATAATGTCGCCGAAACATGATACGTCCCGCTCTCCGCCTGATTGTTAAACTTCGTCGCAAAAACTAGCTTCCGTGAGAAGTCTACCTTACCCTCACTAATCTTATCACCAGTGAGCCTAGTACTAGCAGTAGAATTATAAGTCAGATTCGTATCAGTTATGCTCGTCTCGCCCCAAGCATAGCCCCAGGAGTTCTCTCCGAGTGTGCTTCCGGTGATGTTATCCGCGCCAGTAAGTGCCGTTGGCCCAGAAATTGAAACACCCGATAAATTTAACGCATAATCCGTAATATGCTCAGCCTTCACCGTAACGGTATGAGAAGAGTAATTCGTGTCTTCGCGCCCCGCCACAATCTGATCGGAAACCGCCATTTTACCATCAATACTTAGCGAAAGAGACGGTGTCACCGTAATTGGATCAGTCAGTACCGGTATTACGTCACAAATCGGAAACTCACTTGAATAGTCATATCCCTCCGGAAAATGCAATTTATCAGGAGCCGGAGCAGGCGTCGACCCGCAAGCCGATATCGCTCGCACCTCGCCACCGCTAACTATTATCGACAAAAGCAGAGCCACCACGCCCACGCAAAGTCCTATTGGAATACTATGATGACTTTTGCGCAAAAAGTTATATTTTTGTAAGTATGATCGGTGCATGTGGCCCTCCTTTTGTATTGTTGTGATAGGTAACCCCGAGGCGCCATTCCACCATTCTATTGTTTTATTCCTATCTAAACCAATTGTTAGTATGCCAGATGCAATTTGTATACTAACAAAAATGGCACCACGAGGGTGTTCCAGACTCACAACAACAGTCAAATGGCATATCATCGCTTGTCTCCGCTCGTGGAGCCATGCTCAGCGATGATAAGCTTAATAGAAAAACCATCGACTTATTGTTATTTGAATCTGGAACAATTCTATTATACCACATTCCCCCGCCCCGCAACCAAAAATCCCCAAATTCCCCTTCCTCCCCTATCTTTCCCTATCAATCTCTGCTACAATAAATACAGAGCATTGATGCTTGACGCAGTTATAGGTCGATACTTATAACAGTTTAAAATTCGGAAAAGGTTCTCATATGCGAATAACTTTTGAGGAGTCAGTGGAGTATCACGATACAAAAACTGTCCAAAAACAAAAAGTTAGCCTCGACATAGCTGACAACGCTATAACCGAGGACTAACTAGTCATTCAAATATAGTTCCATTTTAACGCATTTTTTATCTGTCGTCAACATCGATGCTCTTTTTGTATCAACCCCAAATTCATCAATCCGCTAAACATTACCACTTCCTCCCGCCATATGTTATAATAGTCTCATGAACAACCTTGAGTATCTCAACAGTATCTCCCGCCCCGCCCAGCCTACTAAGGCGAAGAAATCCGGCATCACCGGCGGCTTCGTGCTCAAGCTTCTCCTCGGCGCCGTTGTCGCCATCGCTGCTATGATCGGCGTCAGCGTCCTCATCAATAACAGCAATAGCAAAGCCACCGACCTCGCCCGCCACCTCTATCTCCGCATGACCGAAGTCCAGAGTATCGTCAACAATTACAACAAAGATCTCAAATCTTCCGAACTCCGCTCGATCAATTATTCCCTCTCTGGCACCCTCACCGGCTCTCTCGCTCAGCTCAAATCCTACCTCGAATCCACCAAGGGCGACAATGAGAAATCCATCGACCCACCCGCCTCCATTATCGCCGAGGAAAACGAATTCTTAAACGGCGAGAAAGGCCCCATCCCCACCTTAGAAAATGCCCGCCTCAACGGCACTCTTGACCGCAATTACATCACCCAAATCCATATGCAAGTTTCCCTCCTCCTTTCTATGATTACTGAGCTCGCCGCTCGCGATCACAACGAACAGCTTAATTCCATCCTTGGTTCCCTCCATTCCAACCTCGCTGTCATCGAACAGAGTATGGAAAAATACTCCAGCCGCGCCGACTAGTCTCCTGACCGCATCTACTACTTGACAAAACGCTTATGCTGTGCTACAATGAAAACATCGCTCTGCTAACGAGCTCAGTATTTGTATATCCGTAAATCGATAAATCTGTTATAATTACCTCATGAGCAAGAATAGCAAGCAATCTGAATCACCCAAAACCAACCCCATCAAGAAAATCGCCGATAGTCAATTTATCAGCGAGTTCAAAGAGTTCATCAATCGCGGTAGCGTGGTCGACCTTGCGATCGGTGTCGCCGTCGGTGGTGCCTTCACCGCCATCGTGAAATCCCTTGTCGATGATATCATCATGCCTATCACCAGCCTCCTCGCCGGCGGCCTTGACTTCTCTACCCTTGCGATTGACGTCCCCAATGTTTTCGGCGCCGACACTACCGCCCACATCGCCTACGGCAATTTCATCCAAAATGTCGTCAATTTTCTCATCGTCGCCTTCGTCATCTTCATCATCGTCCGCTTCATGAACGGCCTCAATCGCAAAAAAGACGCTGACGACGCAAAAGCCGCCAAAGAAAAATCCAAATCAGCCAAATAATCTACTGCTCGCCTTCCTAGCCAAATAGCCTACCAATCGCTCTTCGCGAAATCATCCAATTTCTCCCGCTTCTCGTCGCATACCGCCAAGACCGTCATAAACCCAGCGAGATACACCGTCTCAAAAATCATCAAATATTTCGTAAACCACTCCCCCGCCGTCATATATCCCACAACACAAATCACCGCATATACTAAATACACCGCACACGCCACATTCGCTGCCCGATTCGCTCGTCTCCTTAGTATTATCATTGCTGCCACTAACATCATCATGATAAACATCCCCCGCGATGACAACATGTGCGCCCATGTCACAATACTTATCTTCCCGCTTCCATCATTATAAATCCCCGATGGGAACACTGACAGCGCAATCAGCGCCGCCACTAGTATCACCACGACTAGGTAAAATATCCTCGGCATTTTCCACGCCAGCCCCATCTTCCAGAGATAATTCGCCACAAACATCCCTACGAAGATATTACCCAGCGTAAACATTATTGCACTCCACAGTTCTAGCCCTACATAATGACTAATCGACTGATCGAGGTGCAATCCGTAGTTAAACACGAAGCTATTCACAAATATCGCAATAAACGCCGTCCCCAAGAATATCATCATCGCCCCGACGATCAGCCACTTGCTCGGCAACTCCGCCGACCCTTTCCTCCGTATCATCAATCCTCGACTTTCTTATTCATCACTTAATTCTTTTGTTAGGTTATAGCTTAGCCGTACTAAATCCTCTATCTCGGCTTTTTCCAGCTGCCCGCTCAGTACTACCTCTACCCCACCCCTCCCGAAATATCGACTCTCCATCACTGTCTCGTATTTCTCGCGCAATACCTTACCCAGCTTAAAATCACATCGCACCTCAATCGTCCTCGGCCGCATCACTAAGAAAACTTTTCCTTCTGGCACATTATATAACTGATCTTCCCCTCGCTTCGTCGATTCATAGCCTCCGATGCCGCTTACTTTCGCCACGTCAAGAGTAATCTCCTCCGTCCTTCCGAGGCTCGGCTTCTCGCCCTGCATCATCTCTTCGACTTCCTGTAAATCACTATCGCTCATTTTATTTCTCCGTACCCCTTCTCATCATTCATTTTTACTTTTTCAACTTCCCTGCATACCATTTCAGTTCTTCAATCGACCCTCGAATATCATCCAGCGCCCGGTGCGCTTCTTTTTTCATAAATTTCTCGTGTCTCGCCCCCTCGAAATATACTTTCCATGCGCTCACATCTAGCATCCTATAATGCAACCTCTTCGCCACCTCCGGCCACTCTCGATCGATAAACTTCCGGTCTTGATGAATCGAATTCCCCGCCAAGATTACTTCATCGCCAAAGTTCTCATCGATAAACTCGAGCACTCGCTTCTCGACTTCTTCGACAGGCTCCCCCTCCGCATTCTGCTTCATCAATCCATCGCGCGATTCCGGATTATTTTCCCAAAACTCCCCCACCATTCGCTCTTCCATCAATTTCTCCGGCACCTTCACCACTGCCGTCATCTCCGCCATTGGTTCTAAGTCCCAGCCCGTCGCGATCGCCGCCACTTCCAGGATCCGATCCTTTTCCGGATCCAACCCCGTCATTTCCAGATCAATCCACAGTAACTTCGCTTTTTTCATATTCCGTATTATATCACAAACTTTTATTACTTATCTTGCGTTTTTCTTACAAATCCGTCACATGCTCTCCGGCGCACTTATACCCAGCAATCCTAATCCATGCTCCATCACGTTCAGATACGCCTTCACGAGTTTCGCCAATTCCGCTTCGCGCTCACTCCCCGCCACTTTCACATGCTCATAAAACCGTGAGAACTCCTGCGCCAGCTCATATAAATAAGTACAAACTTTATACGGAGCCTTCTCGCGCACCGCTTCCTGTATCACATCTTTATACTGTACGACTTTTTTCGCCAAAGTCTTCTCATATTCTGACGACGTCTCCGTATCTTTCTCACCAAGATACTTCTCACCGACACATTTCTGCAAAATCTTCTTCGCCCGCACCGCCGAATATAACAAGTAAATACCCGAATTACCCGTCGTCGACACCGACTCTTTCGGATCAAACACGATATCCCCGCCCATCTTATATTTCAAGAACGCATATTTAATCGCCGCCAATGTCAGATTTTCATCTTTCACCATCTCGTTTATCATTTCTAAAACATCAATGGCTTTCAAGAAATTCCCCTTTCTCGACGACATCTTCACATTCCCCGGCAACTTCACCAGTCCATGCGTCAAATGCGTCGTCCGGTCGACTAATTGCGGTGCATATTCCGACACGCTCGCCAGCACCACTTTCATGTAATCCGCCTGCTCATTCCCCGTCACTACGATCGACTCATCGAAATGCCAATCGTCCCACTTCGTAAAAATCAGCCCTACATCTTTCGTTTCGTAAGTCGGCACTCCTTCACGATTAATAAATACTCGCGTGTGCAAACCAACTTTCTCGCCCTTATAGACAATCGCACCATCACTTTCTTCATAAGTTGTCCCCGTATGTGCTCGCACTTCTCGCACCCCCCGATCAGCCACCGCTGACTCTGGGTAATACTTATCGAATTTTACCCCAATCTTCCCGTAGAAATCTTCAAAATATTCATAGCTCAACTCTCGACCCCGCCAGTACAGATCGGCCAACTCTTCCCCGTGTACATCTTCAGCGTTGATCCGGTAAATCTCCTTATTCAGTTTCGTGATTTCCGCTTTCGCCGCTTCATCCTCTTCGTACGCTTGCGTCCCCCCGACATAGCATTTCGCCACATCCTCAATCGTCAAGTTTTCTTTCTCACCTTTTTGCATTAGACTGTACATAGTTTTCCCGACGTGCAGCCCAACATCCCCGCCAAAATTCGCTCTAATAACGCGAGCGCCCGCAAGTTCCAAAAGTCGCGAAATACTATCACCTACGACCGATGTATACAAGTGTCCGACATGCAACACTTTAAACGGATTCGGATCAGAAAACTCTGCCACCACCGTCTTCCCCGCATAACTTTCATCTTTGATTTCCCCGTCCAAATCGTCCGCGTACTTTAGCGCCTTCTCAAGAATCGCCCCCTCATCAATCGTGAAATTTAGAAACCCCGGTTGCGCCACCTCAATACCAAATCCTTCACCATCCAATTCTACTTTTATTCGTTCGGCCGTCACCATTGGCGCCTGATGGACCAACTTTGCCAGCTGCATCGCCACATTCGACGCATAATCCGCACCGGTGTTGTCCGGCGCTACCGTGACACTCACCTCAGTCTTTATATCAAAAAGTTTCTCTACTACTTCCCCCAACTTCTGCTTGATTTCTTCCATAATTCATTCCTATATTCATTTTATTTATCAACTTTTATTTCTACTGCCCCGATTCCCGAGCTAATCCTGATTACCCTCTCCCCGTCTCCGTAGATCGCTCCGTCACCTTGCTTCTCACCATTCACACTCACCGAGCCAATACCTTTATCGATCGAAATTTTATAATCTTCGAACCTGCCAGACAGATTCAAGTCCAATTTACCTACTCCCGATTCAACCCTACTATCACCGGTCAGCTCCGCCGTAATCTCTGCCTTCCCCGCCCCCATTTCTAGGTCTAGATTATTTATCTTTCCGGCGGCGATTTCCATACTCCCCGCCCCGCCATCAATCTTCGCGCTCTTCGAGACTTCTAGGTATTCAATCCTCGTCCTCCCCGCTCCGAGTTCTAGCGATAACCTTTCCGCTACTAACCTTTCGATTGCCACTGTTCCTGCCCCCGCATCAATATCTACTTCCTCAAACTTGCTTCCTTCCGGAATATAGATCGTCAGCTCCGTCTTTCCGCTAAACCCTAAAAATCCATGCGATTTCTCTACAACTTTTAGCGTCATCCCCTCCCGCCAGGTCTCAATATATTCACTGTCTGTTTCGACCCGTACTTCTTTATCATTTTGCGATTCTAAGATTCTTAGACTTGTCGCTCCAATATTTAGCTCTAGCCGCCGTACCGTTTCTTCATTATCCTTCCCCTCCCAGATTACCACACTTTCCCCCACCGGCTCATCATCAAAAATCTGTACTAGCAAAGCTCCCACGCTCACTACCGCCCCCACGATTCCCACGATAATCGCCCCCGCGAGTACTAGCGCAAATATCTTAATTATTCTTTGTGTGGTTTTCATCGAATCTCCACGCCACCAAACACGCAAGTCGCATCTATATACAGAGTTTTCTGAGTTTTGTCTCCCGACTTATTTTTCGCCGTCCGCTTATCTGATGCTCCGCCAAAAATCGCCGTCGACGCAATCTCGACTTTTACATTTTCCGGGACGTAGATAATCACCCCCCCGAAGATGCTACTTGCTTTTACGATTGCTTCATTTTTAATCTTCGCTCGCCTGAGATCGAGATCCACCCCGCCAAACACCGCATCCAGCCTACACCCAGTAAACTCTTTCCCATCATAGTTAATGTCCTGTTCGCTAAAAGTCGACCAATATTCCTTATACTCGACATTCTCGTCGTCATCCGAATCTTCATCTTCCTTAGAATTATCGGAATCCTCACTCTGATTACTATATTTTTTCTTCGTTACATTCCCGTCTTCATCTTCCTCGACAATTTCCGCCTCGACAATCGTCCGGTATTGCTTCCGTCGCTCCGCTTTTCGCTCATTTTCCACTCGCCGAATCTTCTCTTGCACAGCCCCGTTCGACATGCTCCGCGCTATCACCATAATCCCTACGAAAATCAGAATCACCGGCAATAACAACTTCCACACCATCCCGAAAGAAATCACCCCGAGACATCCTAACAGCAAAAAAATCCCGATAATTAGACCTGCCAGCTCCCCGCCTTTATGCTCATCCGTAATCACCCCAATCGCACACGGGATAATAATAATCAAAGTCCACCACCCCGGGAAGAAAATATCAATCCTCGCGAGTCCGAGCGCATTAACCCCCAAAATCACCCCCAGTGCTACCAGCACTAATCCCCACAGCCAACTGCTCGCTTTCTTCATCGGAACTCCTTCCCAATATTTATTACTACTATCATATCACACCTTCCTCTCTATATCAAATCCCTAGTCAAAAACTTCCCGCTAAACTTTCCAAATCATCAAATCTATGCTATAATATATATGTCCGATGCTAAATACCTGTAGATTTTACCCCACAAATTTTTAACAAGGAGGGTTTAGCATGCAGAAAGTTCCTTTACATCAAGATGGCCCCATCGAAATCTCCGACACCGATCTCCAAAAGTTCCTCGATCTCCGCAAGCAGTCCGGCCACGGGTACTACTTCGACTATCTCTACTACGACTGGCTCTGCGAGCGCTACCCCGACGGCGTCCGCCGTCTCTGCCTCCGCTACCTTCTCCGTACCAACCCGATCACCCCCGACCGCCGCGCTCCCAATACCTTCGAGAGTCTCGGCCGTATCTTCCACGTCGGCGGCGGCGACAAGAAAAAGGATCTCTACTGGACCCTTTACAACCGCCCGAAGCTCCTCGACGAGCTTCTCGAAGAATTCCTCTATAATATTCTCAATAACTATTACCTCCCCACCGATTCCCAGATGCCAAACGACGTTGCTAAGCTTCTCCTCTTCCTCACCACCTTGACCTCCGACCGCACCGCCTGGGATCTCTGGACGCATCACCCCCTCCAGGGTGTCCCCGCCCAGAAACTCATCAAAGCCCCCATCCTCTTCGACAATGCCTTCAAAATCTGGAGCACCCAGACCAATCTCCCTCGCGAGATTCGCGATGCTCTCTGGCTCTCGATCAGCGGCGCCGTGCGCGCCACTGCCGAGAAGATTCCCCGCCGCCTTACCCATCTCAACCGCAACGACCCCACTCAGCTCAATGCTTATCCCTGCATCTTTACTATTCTCCACTTCATCACCGACACCAGCTTCCGTAAAACCGACCCCGCCCCAGACACCGTCATTACCTGCCTTCGACTCCTTGAAGATGTCCTCCCCACCGACCTCACCTATTTCCCCGTCCATAGTCTCGCCTTCCTCTCTTACGGTCGCAATATCCCCGATCGTGATCACCGGCTCGCCCTCCAAATCATGCGCCGCCATATCCTCAAGTTCGACGTCACTTCCGCCCTGAAAAACGGCTTCCGTTTCGACTCCAGCGACATCGCCGATTTATACTGGCTCTACGGCCTCGTCTATCTTCACGCCCCCGACGACCTCACTCTCATCCATCGCCTCCACGACCTCCTCATCCAAGCCCACAGCGAAGACAACCGCCGCTAATCCATTACAAAGGAGCATCAACCATGAACTCTACCGAATTCAAGTTCTGCCAAGACGGCCCCGTCGCAATCTCCGAAGCCGATTTTAAAACCTATACTGCCATCCCTGTCCGCAACTATTTCGGAAAAGACTACTCTGCCAACTTCAGCGACCTCGTAGACATCTGGATCTGCGGCCGCCACTCCGATGGCGTCCGCCGTCTCGCTCTGCGCGATGCGCTTCATCAGACCCCCAACGGCAGATCTCCGTCCCCGCTCCCGCGTCAGCATACCACCTACGTCGACTCCAGCAACGGCTGTTTCACTGAGCTTATCGGATATTTCAGCCCCAAACATGACGGCTCCCCATACTATCTCTACAAGTTTCTCTACAATAACCCCACTCTCGCTCTTGAGCTCTACGAAGAATTTTATTTCTTCCTCCAGCACGACCCATCCCCCATGGATTCCACCACGCTCCCAGGAAAAGCCTCCCTCATCGAGATTCTCAGCCGCTGCCTGGGCGACCAAGCTCTTCCTCTCGTCAAGTTCTATCGCTCCTACTTGGAAGATCTCTGCCTCCCCGACCCTGAAAATACCTATCAGAAAGCCTCACGCAGGAACAAGCGCATCGAAGCCCTGCGAGTCATGTGCCTCCCCGATGCCCCAAAATTCATCGCCGACCTCATCTGGGAAATCTTTTCCGACAACTTCCTCGCCGCTCTCCACAGCGACGCCTATAAGATCGACTCTCCCTATGAAGCCGACAAAATAAGCTTCCCTCTCGTCACTAACCTTATCAGCCACGTCGACCATGTCGACATCCCCATTACTCCCCGACTCAACCCCTACCATCTGAAGTGGATTCAGCTCCTGGAGGATTACCTTCCCGCTAATCAGTCTTACTTCCACCGGTGGCCCGACCTCATTCCGAAGCTCTCCGACGACGCCCTCGCCCTCCGCATCATGCAACGCCACATCCTCAACTTCACTCCCGACACGATCTACGAATACCTCAAAGATCCCGTCAAGCGCTGTCACCTCGACCAAGCCGTCGGCCTCTGCCTCCGTCTCGGCCAGGACCCCGCCCCGCTCCAGCGCCACATCCGCGATTCCTACCGAAAGTTCCTCGCCCGGAACCCCTATGTATCCGAAACTATTACCGTCTATCCCGCCCTTGCCCCCTACCGAATCCGAATAACCTCGCTGAAGACCTTCTGTGCCATCTTGATCACTCATACCCCGCCACCCGGCGGGGCTTTTTCTCACAAAAATAGACTCCGAAGAGCCATTTTAATCTAAATTGTATGGCGGAAGCGAGAGGATGTTTATCCACGTGCTTCCTTGAAAATAAAAACTGACGAGCAAGCTCGCCATTTTTCATTTTATGGCGGAAGCGAGAGGATTCGAACCTCCGGAACGGTTGCCCGCTCACACGCTTTCCAAGCGTGCTCCTTAAACCACTCGGACACACTTCCGTATACTCTTATTTTAGCACATTTCTCTTATCTTGTTAAGTCTTTTTACTCATGAGAAAGGGCCTCCTTAAGGAGGCCCATTTCCCGTTTGCGTTCAGCTCATGCGGCGCTTTCGCGCCAAGTCTGCCATCCGGCACCATTGCGCCATCATGTCGACGTGTTTTTCAGCTCGCCGCCTTGATATCGTCGCTGATGGTTCGGACGCTGAAGCCCTTGGACTTCAGCTGCTTCTCCGCAATACTCGGATTGCGGAATCTCGCCATCCCCCGGACGACCCAGCAGCCGTGGCCAGTACCCTCATGGAAGAGAATGTAGGCCCTGCTGCTGTCCACCTTATAGGCGAACCCGCGCTCGCCGGCATTGGCGAAGACCGGCATCTTGCCGGAGCCGCCCTCCTGGCAGCGCTGCATCAGCCCAGCCATGTAGGCCTTGTAGCTCTGCAGCTCTTCCTCGGTTCGGAATCTGCGGATCTCCGCATGCTCCTTCGGGTTAATCCCCAGCGCATCGGCGCACAGGGGCTTATTCCCGAGCAAGCTGTTACTGAGGCTCGGCACCTGGCCGATCGCCTCCCGCAGGAGGATGGCCGCATCGCGGAAGTTCTCGCTCTGCGCCTCAAACTCCACGGTAAACAGCTGCATCTCCTCGACGGTAGCGGCATCCTTCTCGGAAGTAGCGTTCTTGACATTAGCAGTAATGGCCATAATATGGCCTCCTTTTCATACAAGCTCGCAAACGGACACATTTTGCGGCTAGCCGCATACTACCTCTGTAATATACGCTTAGCCGCAAACGTGTTTTTTAAGGAACTTTACGACCATCTCGTCGAAAACTAGATAAATCGTATACTATAAGGCCATTTTTATTAACCTTATGCTTCCATTGTAGCACACATTCGCTAAATTGTCAATAGCATTTTGTAAAATCCCCAGAAAAACTCTACTCCCTTTGCGAAGAATGCCTTAATACAAGGAAAAAGCGAAGCGCGCAAGCGAATCGTATTATACATACGAAGAGCGCGCACTGGAGCTTTTGACGCCGTAGTAAGGCATTATTCGCAAAGGCTACTTCTTCACCACCTTACGCGTTACGTCAAACTTTTCCATATACTTCCCCAACATCAACCGCGTCTGTGCATAAAACGCCGCCGCGCTCTGATATGCTATCGCCACCACCGGCATCAGCACCCACTGCACCACCATATAAAACTTCCGCGACTTCTTATACTTCTCTGGCCTCTCTGGCAACATCCGGAGCGACATGATAATTGTAATCAAGAGCCCCACCGCCGCCACCGTCTGGATCCATCCCACCACATTCGGCAGATTAAACGCCACCGCCCCTCGCGACCCTAGATTCATCAACATCGGCACCCATCCCCCGAACGCCACAATCGGCGCCATAATCGCCAGCGTCACATGTCCATCTAGCAACCGCACAAACTTTGGAAACAGATTCCAAAATGACACCTTCCGCTCCTTCGAAAACAGATACGACCCCACATACGCCACATCACTCGCCCCATAATCCCACCGCCGCAGCTGCACAAACTGCGCCTTGAGCGTCTCCCATAGCGTATCCCCCATCACTGCATCCTGATAAATCGGTACCCGTATCGGCACTACCTCATACTTCCCATCGAAATAAAACAGCGATCGCCAATATTGATGCCCATCCTCCACAATCGTCCGCTTACTCCAGAAATCCATTCCCTCTAGTGCCGCCAGTGGCTGCGAGTGCGACGCGAAATTCCTCAGCAAATGCGGCCGCATCGTCGTAATCACATTGAAAAACGAATTCGACATCGCAATAATCCGCATCGGCGCCGATGCCTCCCAAATATTATTCGTAAACAGTGACACCGGCTGATAGCTATAATGCTGCCGATCTGGCCGCACTAAGAATTCATACGCCACATAGTCAAAATACTTCGGATGCACCCGATTATCACTATCCAGCGACGTCACGATCACATTTTCTTTCCGGATGTGATATTTCTCGACATACTCCGCCAGCCTCTCCCCTGCATAAGTCAAATTCGGCCCCTTTCCGACGATCTCCCCCTTCAGCCCATCCGGATGTTTCGACAATATAAACTTCCCGAACACTCCTCGATACTGCCGCCTCAACTCCTGCGCCGTCTGCTCCATCGCTTCCCCGCCCCGCTCCTCGTACGCCAAGACGAAGATAATCCGCTCCTTCGGAAATGTCGAGTCCTTCACCGCATCTATCGACGGCACCAACGTCTCCAGACCTTCATTATACGCCGTCATAATCACCGCTTGATACACCTGATCTGGCTTTGGCTCTGACTTCCCTTCTACTGCCGAGAGAATCCTCAGATTCTGCACATGTTCCTCAAACCCATAGCTCTCCTCATGCCGCCCATGCAACCGTTCATACGCTGCATGCGGGTCCTTCAAATCCTCCAGCCGCTTCGTCCAATCTACTCGCTCCGCCTTCTTTACCACCTCATACCCCTGAATCGTCCGAAAAGCCGTCCCCACCGCCTTTACTAACGTCGTCGCCACAATAAGGAGTAGATAAATCGCCCCCAAGATTGGATTAATCCACGACAGTAAAAACAAAAGTACCACCGCCGCATAACTCAACGCCCCCGGTAATATCTCCAGAAACCGATACAGCGGCTTCCGCTTCCCTGTCGGAATTTCATAATTATTCTTCACTAGAAAACTCCCCGGACGAAGCTACCATTCTCCTAATAACCGCAGCATAACCACAAAAGTCCCAATAATCAGCAGTCCTGTCACCACCGCCAGCACCAGCGCTGCGTCCTTTCCGCATTTCTTATAAATCTTCAAAATCAGCACATTATGCACGAACCCATAAATCACTGCCAGCAGCGGAAATGCCAACATATTCAGCCAGCTATCGCGTCGATATCCCCCACTAATTCCTGCGATCTCTCCGTAAACATCGCCATACCCGACGATTACCACCGTACTTTGCGGCCGCAACGTCGTCAATGCAAAAATCAGCAGCACGATACTCGCCACCGCCACGATTGCCATCGCCGCCATCAGCCCCTTCTGTTTACGACAAATCTCCTTCCACGCCGCAATCAATCCCCCCTCACCGTTTTTTGGTTCTTTTGCTTTTGCCATTTCCCTTATTATAATCCATCATCACCCTTATCGCAAGTCCGCCCACCGCAAACACCCCCAAATCCGCCAGCACAATCAAGCTCAGATCCCCCACCACACTCGGACACTGCGACCCTTTCGTCGGGTCTTCCGGGTAAATCCCCGGATGATTTTCATAGCATAGCCGCTCTTCATAATTCCGGAACTTATGAAAACTCGCACAGATAATCCCCGCCACCGCTGCCGCAATCAACATATACCACAGCCACTTCGATACTCGCTTTTTCATAAACATCATCACCGCCCCCACTGCGCACCCCACTGTCACCAGCAATATCATCAATTCCATCACCAGCCAATATCCCGGCAAATACGCCAGCGGATTCCCCTCGCCCCGGTGCGTCAGCCACGCCTGCACCGGATCTGTCTTCAATATAATATATAGCCCAATCAGCGCCGTCAGCAGCAATACCACTCCCCCAACGATCTGCCATCCCCGCCGGATTTCCTTCTCCGGCAAATGCATCGGCTCACATTCCGCAAACTTCCCCAGTTTCATCTCTTCGATCGCCTGCGCACTCGTCCTCGGTCGCGGCGGCCGCCCCACCTTTTTCTTTTCATCCATACTTACATTATATCATACTTGTTTTTTAGGCGATTTTAAGAACATTTTAAGCTTTACCTCTATAAAACCTCTAGTCAAATTTCACTTTTTACTATATAATAAGGGTCAATCATGAAAAAACTCGTTATCTCCGGCAGTAGCAAACTTTACGAACGTGCACTCTACTGGCGTGGCTATTTTGAAGGCCGCGGCTATGAAGTCATTGACTGGCCCCGTCCTCTCTTCGAAGACGAAGACCTCCTCGCCGAGGAGCCTCCCGCTCCAGGCCTCCCGCTCGGTCGCCTTATTCGCCCTAGCGATTCCGCCTACGCCGATGGCATGACTAAGTTCTATCAACAATTCTACAAACATCTCGATCAAACCGATTTTCACTTCGTCATGAACGAAGATAAAAACGGCATCGAAGGTTACATCGGCCCCGGCACCATTGCCGAGCTCACCTATAGCATCATCAACAATCTCAATCGCGGCCACAAGACTGAGATTCAGCTCCTCAAGATGCCTTCAAAAGATCAGAATTGTTACGATGAGGTCAAATTCTGGCTCGACCAAGATTGGATTAAAATTTACCGCCGTCCTACCGGCAAAAAAGCCACCATCCCCGTCCCCGACAATCGCCCCGAAGAAATTCAAGCACCCGCCGAGCTTTCTAGCGGCGAAACCGTAGCCGAGACCTCCGAAGAATCTCCCGAGCCTTCCGAACACAGCGTCCCCGAGGGCGAAATCCTTGAGCCTCTTCCGAAGCATAGCTTCTTCGATCGCGACAATCGCTCTATCGACATCCTGACCTGCAATAAAAAATGTCTTAAGTTTCTCACCCCCGAAGTCCGCGAGTATCTAAAGATCCTCTCCCCCGATTTCCCAGCTTGGTTCCTCCGCTATATCGCCGCCCCCGAAATGCAGCGTCTTAGCACCGTCAGCATGGTCAATATCGACTACAATGCCCTCTATCAACTTTCCGGCTTCAACAACGTCCTCCAACACAGCATCGGTGTCGCCCTCATCATATGGAAATTCACCCGCGACAAGAAACAGACCCTCGCCGGTCTCCTCCATGACATCGCCTCCCCTGCCTTCAAGCATTGTATTGACTACATGAACGGCGATTCCGAGAAGCAGGAATCTCTCGAATCTCAGACCGAGCAGATCATCCGCAACTCTCGCGTCCTCATGAAGCAGCTCAAGAAAGACGGCATTCTCCCTAGCGAAGTCTCCGATTATCACGTCTATCCTATCGCCGACAACGACGCTCCCGGCCTCGCCGCCGACCGCCTCGAATACACTTTTAGCAACGGCCTCTTCCTTTTCGACACCTGGGATCTCGAAAAAGTTAAATATTTCTATAACAATATCACCGTTCTAAAAAACGAGAACGACCTCGATGAGCTCGGCTTCCGCGACCAATCCGTCTGCGCCGAATATGTCGAGACTACTCTCCCCCTCTACGCTATTTATAATAGTGATAAGTCTCGCGCCATTTTACAATTCATCGCCGACATCCTCAAATCTATGATCATCAGCGGCTATCTCTCTATGGACGATCTCTTCGCCATGAGCGAACGCGAGATCATCGACTGGATCCTCGGCTGCGGCGACAAGACCCTCAGCGAAGCCTTCCGCCAATTCCAACGCGCCACCACCATCTACACTGGCGGCATCTCGAAGAAGAATTGTTACTGTACCAATATCAAAGGTAAGATCCGCTATATCGTTCCTCTCGTCGCCACCGAGACTGACGACGAAGAGCCTTCCGCCGAACGCATCACGAAACTTTCTAATAAAATTAATCGCCTTGTCAAAGCCCATCTCGAAGAAAAAGGCGCGAAATACGTCGGCTTCGACTTCGATTTCAAACCTTACACCGAATAATTCCCCATTCCCACAAAATAAGTCGAGCCTCCGCCCGACTTATTTTAACTTATTCAGTTTAGTTATTCACCGCCGTAATAGTAACAGTAGTAGAATATTCTCCAGCAGGTAATGTTGGAGAAATCGAGACTCCAACACCAAAAGTATGTTTAGTAGCTTGAGATTCTTCATCATATTCTTCTGTATTATAGTAAGTAGTAGGATTAGTAGTAATAGCAGAATAAGTAGTATTATCTTGATTTAGTATGC
>CAPHDI010000018.1 GCA_948623715.1 uncultured Candidatus Saccharibacteria bacterium
TATGCCGTTTGGCGCACGAAGTGGTATACGATCAACACTATGCAACAGATGACCAACTCAATTTGCAGCAGCGCTCCAACCGGCACAACTGGCGCTCTCACTGATACCCGTGATGGCAGCGTCTATACCGTTATGAAAGCATCTGACAATAAGTGCTGGATGACACAGAATCTGCATATCGACATCAGTAAAGCCGGCGCCCTCAATAATACTACTTCCGACATTTCCGCCGCTAGCTGGCCAAGTACAGACATTAAATGGGGTGCCAGTGATAACGCTGCTCGCTTCGTTAACAACCCGGGCTCACTCTCGACCGTTAATAGCTCCCTAGCGTATCAATCTGTATATGGATTTTACTATAACTGGTATGCCGCAACAGCCGGTACTAATAGCGGATCATACAGTGTTTGCCCGAAAAACTGGCGTCTCCCTTCCAATTCAGAATACGTCACAATTATCAATAAAGGCTCCACCTGGACAAACGTTAACGGCGCCAATGGCAGAATAATTGCCGGCATGTTCTTCCCCGCCGCAGGCAAAGTAATTAACGACTATCCTGGAACCATCCAGTATAGTGGCGTTGGAGCTCAATATTTAGCCAACTCCACATTCTATAACAATGGCACCTGGGCTCGCAACATGTGGTTCAACGACTCCGGCAACAGCGCCGCAAACGACGGCATCGCCCTCGGCGCAGGCTGTTCTGTCCGCTGCATCGCCCGCTAAATCCAGCTCAAAGGCATATATAGTCTCAGGGGCGCCTCCGCGCCCCACCAAAACAAATCCCAAAATCAAAATTTCACACAACTTTATAATTCCCTACCACAAGTGTAGAGTTATGTTACAATAGAACTGTTTCAACTATTCATAATATTGGCAAGATTTCTTATGTACGACCATAAGATGGGCATCATAAGGAGACTTTTCGGTTGGTCGTCATTTGACTTGCCAATGAATAGTTGAAACACCCTTGTGGTGCCTTTTTATTATTGCTCCCCAGGGGTACATAACACATACGCCAAAGGAGGGCATAATGCTAAAAATAAAGAAAACTAAACCTTATCAACATAGTTCTGTGCATATAATAATATGTGCTATAGCTCTTATTTGTGGTATTGTGCCATCCTTGGCGTTACTTACTTATTATAATCCATATACAGAGTCTACTTATGCTGCTAGAAAAACCCTTAGTAATATTACTACTATGCAAGAAATGACTACTGATATATGTAACAACTCTGCTTTAGGACAAAGTAATACACTTATAGATATACGTGATAACTCTACTTATACTGTAGCTAGACTTAGTGATGGGAATTGCTGGATGACGCAGAACTTAAGGCTTACCAAAGAGAGCCTTGAAGCTAATGGGCATTCTGCGACTATTTCATCATCTGATTCAAATGTTATCAGCGATTATACCATTCCTGCTAACGGGGTCTGGTCTGGAGAAACCGGTAAGGAGGAAGGTGTAATTTACGCAAAGTACGGGAGTTACAGCTCCTACTACACGTGGTGTACGGCCACAGCAGGGACTTGCGTGGATAGTGGTACTGCTGTTAGCGACATCTGCCCCAAGAACTGGCGATTACCGACAGGTGGTAATGACGGAGAATATCAAAAACTAGTTGATAAAGGTTATTCTGAGTGGACAACTGTGGCTGGCATAAACGGACGTTTCCTTGGTGCTTCGAGAGAAGTATTTTTTCCAGCCGCTGGCGCGATAAGAACTGGTGAAGACGCTCTTTCTTCAGAAGGTTCTGCCGGCAGCTACTGGGGTAGAACAGCTCAAAGTGAAACTATGGCATCCAATTTATATTTCAGTGAGAGCGATATGGGCGCTTGGTATAGCGGTGCTAGATATGCTGGCCGAGTGCTTCGTTGTCTCACCCCTGCCTCCAACACTGACTTCCCAGAACTATTCGATGAAAAAGACTCCACTGTCTCCGTCACTGTCCCTAAAGTCCTTACTATCGATGCTATTAGTAAAGCTTTAACTCTTGAAGCTAATCCTAATCAAATCATAGAAGGTAACATTTCTGCTACTATTTCTGCTAATACTACTTATTCTGTCCAGCTCAGTGCCGAGAACCCCGACTTAACTAATCCCAACGATCCTGATCATACTATCCCCGCCTCCACAAACGTTCAAAAAGGAGAAAACGCCTGGGGCATACTAAATCAAGATAACTCTACTTATTCTGCAATAACCTCTGCGCCAACAACTTACCATAATGCAAAAACCACAAATGAAGATTCTTCCAAAACTCATACCTTCACCCTCAGCGTCTCTATCTCCCCTACGCTTCCTGCCGGAGAATATTCCACAACGGTTACTATTACGGCGGTGAATAATTAAGCTCCGTCAGCGTCCATAGACAGCTCAGAACTCCCCAGCAACCAAAAGAATCGCCTCAGACTTAAGGCGGTTCTTTTATATAAAACGCCCCTACAAAACTCTTTATAAAAAGCCGAAGCGTACCTCGCAAAAAATAACCCTTTCGGGTTTATTTTTCTTGTAATGGCGGATCCGACGAGACTCGAACTCGCGACCTCTGCCGTGACAGGGCAGCGCTCTAACCAACTGAGCTACGAATCCACCTACCCATAGTATACTACACTTTTCCCAAAAGTACAAGAGTAAAATCCACAAAAAGACCTCCTTTCGGAGGTCCTTTTATAGGCTACTTACTAAGCTGATTAATATTCCGAATAAATATCGCATCATCGATGATTCCGACAAACGCCCCCGCGATCATCAGCCAGCCCACGATCTGTGGCACCGCCGCCGTACTAATAATCATATAGATACCAAGCGCCAGCATCACCAGCGAAAGCAATAGTACATAAAACCATTCCTTCACCCCAGCTGCATGCAGCTTGATCGCGGTATTTAGGCGCACGAGCGCCCCATAAATCATCCACGCCCCCACCACGATGCCGACAGCCTTCCCGAGCTGCTCCCAGAGCACCACACAGACCACGCCAAACACTAGCGCCACAATCCCGTACAACAAATCATTATTATAGAAATCATACTTCCCATGAATTGCAAAGTAATTCACAATATGGTAAACCCCCTTCACGATCAGGAAAATCCCCACCACATAGAAAATCACCTTCAAGATTCCCTCTGGATCGATGATCAAGATCGCACCCAGCACCCCGATAATCAGTGATTCAATAATCGCTAGCCACCCCGTGCTCTTCGCACGCTTGAGGACCGGCGCAAACGCCTCCTGGATCGCAGCCTTCTGACTCTGTGCCGATCCAGCAGTTTTGCTGGTCTTCTGGCTCTTCGTCGTCTTACTCGATGCAGCAGACTTACGGCTCGACGTCTTCTTCGACGTTGTCTTTGTTGCCATTTTTGCCTCCTAATTTTACTCGGAACGTCACAACCGACCTTCCGCCTTTTATGCTTATTCTTATTTTATCACACTTTTTTCGCCACTCAAATATTTTCTACAAAATTCTTCCTATACCGAAGTTTTATGCTATAATAATATTACTAGCGGGTATCGTATAGCGGCTATTATGTATCCTTCCCAAGGATGAGATTGGGGTCCGACTCCCCATACCCGCACCAGACAGACAAAAGGCCTACGGAGGCCTTCTTTTATATTAGAAAAACCGCCAGTTTCCTGGCGGCGCATTAGTTTACTCAAAATACTTCAGTCCCGCATTCTCCGGCTTCTCCCGCCACTCGCGCCATCCCCGCACCGTTTCCGATGTCGTATCCTGCGCAAACAGGCCGTTCAGATCCTCCTGCACCTCCGTATTTTTCAGATGCATGACAATCTTCTGCTTCTTCAGCTCCGCCCTCGACATCCCCTGCAGCCGCACCGGCTTTCCGCCCTGCTTAAATTCCCGCAAGACATCCCGTACCGACTGCCGCAAGATCCGATCATTCGGAGTCATCTTCCCCAGCGTGATCGCCACGGCCCGCATCGTTGCCAGCCTGACCATCTCGTCGATCGTCGGCTTCCCCGCGATGGTTTCGAGCATCAAGCTGCAGAGGAATCTCCCCTTCTCTGCCCGGAGCACCATGACCAGAAAAAATCCATCCTCATAGATTCCCGATGGCGCATCCTCCGGATTCTCCAGCTCGCACAGCTGCGGAAACTTCGCCCGATAGCACGAATTTTTCGCCAGTTCCAGCATCTCATCGATTGCGTTTTCCGTCAGCTTCTCACTGCTCGTCCGAAAGTTCATGTATACCTGCTTCTTAAAAATTCCATTCCGCAGGTTAAACCGCGTGATCAGCTGCGCCTCTTCGCCATACTTCTGGCCGTCGAGGATAAACGTTCCCCGTGCCTCCGACGCATACCGCTAGACGTAAAATCCCGCAGCCTCATGAACCACACAGATTTCCGCCTGCGACAACGCCGACTCCGGGCGCACATGCGCTTCTAGATCTCTGAAACTCATCTTTTTACCCCCATTTTCTGAATTCCTAGCTACTGACTTCTGCTTTTGAGTACTTTCTCAACGAACTAGGATGTAATCCTGCCTAATCTAGACAACCAAAACACCCCAAACCAGCGATCTTCCAACCGCTTACCCCCATTTTAGCATACATTACAAGTTTTGTCAAGAGAGCCTAGGCATTGTTGCGCAGATACCTTTTACGGACATAAAGACTTGGCCTGAGCGGCCCGGAGCGGTCCGGAAAAGGTATTTGTGTAACAATGCTAGAGTTTCCCTTTAACAATTACTACCCAGGTTGTACGTTACGGTAAACGTATTAAACGGAAACCCTGCCATCACACTATACCCCTCTAGCACAACTTGATTCTTCTCATCATAGCTCACCGTCCGCCCATCCGCACAGACCTTATCGACATAATATTCTTCCTTAATCCTCTTAAATTCCTCTTTCAGCGCCCATTCACTCCGCACCGATTTAAATGTCGCCGTATAGCTACAGCATTCCTTCTCAAACATCGCAAAGCTCGGCACCCTTAGCGTCCCTGCCATCTCCGGATCTTTATATTCTACACTCCCGAGCGGCAACAATAACACACCTAGTCCTGCGATTATCACTAGTAAAATCAACATCTTGATAAACTTAAACATTCTCTTCCTCCATCCCGAAGCGTACACACTCAGGCTTAAACATCTTCCTCATCCCCATCTAGATCAATATATGCCTCCACCTCATCGTCCGCGTACAACTCTGCCATCATCTCATCAAACTTCGAAAAATCAATCTTCAGCGACGCATAATTTACCTCCGACGCCGTCTTATCGTTCAATTTCACAAAATAATATCCATCCCCATTGCTTGAAAGAAACTTCTCGCTCACTTGCCCCGGCTCCAGCGTCATCGCTATCGTCGACCGACCACCGTCGACATTCATATTATCAACCAGCCGCCCTGTCTCCTCATAGCCCGTCAGTCCCAGCTCATCCGCCGCCGCATGCAAATCCCCACCATTTTCTGCCACGATTCGCGCGACTTCATCCGCCTGCTCCTTCGCTGGCGTATCTACTTCCTGCGCAACCTTCGCCTTCATCAACGAAAGATACAACATCCTCCGATATTCCGACTTATTCATCCCGAAATTATCCCGAAGAATTTTCAGAAACCCCTCCTCGCTCCGTTCTACTCCCCCCACTTTCCGATGTTCTTCAAAAGCCTTATCAACCTCCGCATCACTCACTGCCACCCCCAGCTCCTGCCCCAGCTGCATTGCATAAGTATACTCCACTGCCGAATACAGCGCCGCCTGCTTGTACATCTGCCGCACCGCATCCGCATCTTCCCCCGTACCGAGCTGCCCACCCTGCTGCTCTGCCGTCATCAAATTACTCCGATAAATCATCAAATAATCACTATACCTTACTTTCGCACCTTTCACCTCCGCTACCGGCACCGGTAGTACCTGCGTCACTCGGTAGATCATATCCCCTGTATCCTGAAACTTATACAACATCGCCCATCCCGCCACAATCATCAACACCAACGCCACCAGCGCCACGATCACCGTATTGATAATCAACTTATGTTTCGCGTATTGTAACGGATACTTAAACTTCCGCCCATGCGCCAAGACCTCTTCACGGCGCTCCTCAACCTTCTCGCGCTCCGTCTTCGGTTTTTGTTTAAACAAACTCATACCTTTATTATAACACAAATCTATGCTATAATAATCATAGTTTTATCATAAAGGAGTTATTTTATGGGAAAAGAAAAAGATCTCGTAGAACGTAGCCTCGTCGTTTTGAAGCCCGATTCCGTCCAGCGTGGCATCGTCGGCGAAATCATCACTCGCTTTGAACGCGTCGGTCTCAAAATCGTCGGTATGAAGATGGTCACGCCAAATGAAGACCAATACCGCGCCCACTACGAAGACATCGGCAAGATGATTACCCGTCGCGGCGAGCAGGCTTTCCGCTACAATCTTAACTACATGATGACCGGCCCCGTCATCGCTATGGTTCTCGAAGGCGTCGAATGCGTACCATTGGTCCGCAAGATCGTCGGTCCGACCGAGCCAAAATCCGCCGAAATGGGCACCATCCGTGGCGACTACTCTCACATGAGCTTCGGTTATTCCGACGCCAAAGGCATCGGCGTACCAAATCTCGTCCACGCTAGCGGCAGCAAAGAAGAGGCGAAAAAAGAAGTTGCCCTCTGGTTCAAACCAGAAGAACTCTACGATTACTCCGACCTCAACGAGAAATACACTCGCTAAATTTTCAGCGCCACCTACAAAGTGGCGCTATTATGGCCTGGTAGCTCAATTGGATAGAGCAGCTCCGTCCTAAGGAGAAGGTTGTGGGTTCAACTCCCGCCCGGGTCACCATACAAATAAAATTAGCCCGTAGGGCTACTTTTATTTGTATCTTGTTTTCATGGCGGGAAGTGAGCCCCGTTAGGGGTTCACACGTCGTAGGAGCCGAG
The DNA here is from genome assembly GCA_948623715.1 of uncultured Candidatus Saccharibacteria bacterium. Taxonomy (GTDB): domain Bacteria; phylum Patescibacteriota; class Saccharimonadia; order Saccharimonadales; family Saccharimonadaceae; genus Nanosyncoccus. Next base: position 6,908 of record CAPHDI010000018.1, read on the forward strand.
CGAAAAGTAAGTTCTATTTACTTTTCCGAGGCGACGCCCGACACGAGTAATTTTGCTTCGCAAAATTACGACCTCCCGCCCGGGTCACTATTCCAGAGTTAGCCCCAGAAAATGGCTCTTTTTTGTTATTTATAACGGAGAAGAGCGAGTTTAAAACGTCCGCTCCAAAATCATATCCTTAATATCGAAGCGCAGACAACTTGGAAGCATCATTTTCGAAACGCTTACTTCGTCCCGAAGTCGATATCTTTCCATAATTTAGCTGACTTAGTTATAAAGTTGCATATATAATCAATCGTAGCTTCGTTTAGACCTTGGCTTCTTTTCAATTCATCAATCTGCCACCTAAGATCTAAAGGCTCCTTATTCATAGAAAACTTTTTTCTGTATTTAGGGGCAAAGACTAAATGATATTTGCAATTCCAAGAAGTATGAGATAATGTATATATCTCCGATGTTTTTCTCATGAGAATTTTCCATTCTCTAATAGTTAATGTAAAATCCTGACAGATTATACATACTATTATAGATTAACATCGGAGACTTAAAAGTATAACTTAACGGAACCCCCGGACAATCCGGGGGTTTTCTAGGAACAAAAAGCTCGGAGATTATACTCCGCTATGATTATCCTACCTAGAAAATATTAGAGCAGAATGTTCCAGATGGTATACAGAAAGAGTTTAATCGGAAGTTTGGACCTACGATAAATTCATAATAAAAGACGTAAAGTTTATCCTGCGCCATCGCGAAAAGATAATGAGACAGAGATTCGTCTAGAGTGCAGCGTCAGCGAAACTATCAGAATACTTAGTCATTATTATCACGATGCTTGTCTATAATTATTCGTCTTGCATCAATTGCAAGACGCTGAGCTACTCTTGCACTCCCTTTATGGCGTCTATATGTATTCCTTGAAACACTAAATTCATATAGATCTCCACCAAAGCAATAAAGAAAAACTCCATCAAAAGATACATTCCCAGCCGAGCTTTTTACAATTTCTTTTAGCATTTCTGGCAATTCTTGGTCCAAAAGTAAATTAGTGTCAAAAATAATAAGATAGTTTTCTTCAAATACTTCATAATCTTTATTGAGTTTTTGCGTTTTTAATCTTACGACTTCAAATATTTTCTTAATATCCCTACTGATAACAGGGTGTATCAGAAAGAATTTTTCGACTCTTCCGCCGAGTTTTTCTATTTGTCGTAAAGCTTTTGTTCTTTGGGGGCTATTACCGCAGGAATATTGTCTACTATAAAGACTATCAATTTCTCTAGATTTCTCGTTTTCCACGCTAGTTACTTCTATGCCAATACCTGCTTTAGTATTTCTTAGGTCCGGTTTTTCTTCATCAACTGAAAGATTGAAGAATTTATTTGGATAATGCTTTTCTAGTATTAATTTTGCGAAAGTCTCCCAATACTCTTTATTTAATCTCGTCGGCAAAGGTCTATCGGGGTTAACGGCTATACGACTTTTCTTCATCGATTAACTATGCATAATGAGCATTGATAATATTCATAATCGATACATAGTCGTCCAACCCTATGTCTTCAATGTTGTCGTTATCAAAGCCGACTACTAGAATATGTTTCAAGTTATCAAAACTATAAATCTTTTCCCTACAATCACCGGTTAAATTTTCTTTAATCCTATCAGTTTTCGCCAACAGCAGTAGTTGCTGATAAGCCTTATTGATTTTTTGCGTCTGGCCATCCGGATGAGCGTAATTAAAATGCTGAGTAGGAGTCAAAGCAATGATATTTTCTAAATAGTAGCAGATTTCTGGAAATTCTGACTCTGGAAAAATATGGTGCATCTGTGTTGCTTTATCATTCGCATAGATATCACCCTGATACTCAGACTCCGAATTCCTATAATTATCATTAAAAACTCGTAAGAAGCGCTTGGCCTTAGCGGATTGGTAATGATAGTAAGCAATGTTTACCTCGACTGGATGAATCTCTAGATACTGTTTTCTTGTAATACCTTTTGGTTTATTTGCATAAATATCCCTGAAATTATTACGATTATACATTAACATATCGTATGTAATGATATGCTCAGAAATGCGCCCCTTCTCTGTCCCCAAAGCGTTTCTTTCGTAAGCTAGCGGGTTGATAACTTTTATAAAAATACGTCTACATTCGGTTTGACCATTGATTGGAGTATTGTTGATTATGAAGTCCGAAAAAATCTGTTTAATCTCATCATACGCATCCTTATCCTGGGATACGAAAAATCTCTCAAAATCCGGTAATAAACCACTATCGTTTAGAACTTTTTCAATATATCTACAGAGAAAAACAAGCGCATTTCTTTCCCTAATTGCTATATATTCTAGAATATCCCAACGACCAATTTTGTAGAAATTTCTGGTTCCTTGTTTTTCTTTTAATAAAACTCCAGCATTAGCAAGCATCTCCATTGGTTGTTGAAAGAACTTATCATATTCATTTCTTGCCGCTTCATCGTCCACGCCGGGCTTCTTAAATATCGAGAGGATATTTTTGCGCGTGTAATCAGAATGCCATATATCCATTGAAGTAAATAGCTCATTTTCTTTTTCACTGTTAAACGCGCAGATGCAGTCAGCGATTATCGATACTACATCTGGGGTACATTTTTGGTCTATCCATCGCCCGTTATGGCTTACACGGATATCGTTCAACAATATCTTCATCTAACATTTTTTATCCTCCTTTAATAATCCAAAGAAATAGACTGAACATGAGTCAATATTTAAGGATCTCGTCTGATAGTTTCTGGCAATTTTATAGAATTTCCTATATTCGTCTGTGGTGAAGTAATCAAGTTGCCTCTGCGTCGGCCTTATGCCGTTCTTAGGTGTCAACACAGCTATAGAGCCATTCGTAATCATATTAACCGGCTTCTTAATTAGGCGTGGTTTATAGGTCATGTTCGGCGCAATATATACGTCATCGCTATTGATATAGAGAGTTGTCGCAAAGAGACCCAGGTCATCTTCTGAAATGTAAAAATCGTAACCAGATATGTCAATAACTCCGCTTCCGTCTTCAGCAATATTACGAGAGCGCAGAACCCTAATATCTGACTTGTTTTTCGTATTGTATTTATTTGTTATTTGCCTATCTCGAAATACATCGAATACGCCAAAATCCATTTTTTCATATACTTCATCAAAGTCATCATTGCGGTAGATAACCCAATACGGCATTTTATCATCAAATATATAATTTTGTTTTTGAATTTTGTTAAATCCGGTTGTAATAGAAATTACTCTTGTTTTTGACGACTTCGCGTTGAAATTTATCATAATCGCTATAGTTTCAATAAGTACACCCGGAAAGCCTTTTTCGCCAAAATCGATAATACAGTCAATATTAAGTTTGGACAAATACGAACGAGAGCTAGCAAACTCTGGTGTATTTAGCAAGAACTTCGGAAAGACAAACGCAATATAATTACCTAAATCAACAACTTTATCCAGAAAGAATGAACATATATTAGTCGTATAGATATTCTTTGCATTTTTTCGGTATTTTCCTAGTTTCCTATCGCTAGCTGGTACTTTGAAAAATGGTGGATTGCCTATGATATAATCATATTTTTTATTACCAAAATCGTGCAACAAGAAATCGTCGTTTATAAAAGAAATTTCGAAATCGGTGTTAACTTCTTTCTTAATCCTTTTCATAATAAGTTTAAGAATGCTTAAACTTTTCTTATCTACGTCGACAACATCTAAAATAATTTTCTTATCTTCAAAACGACGCAAAATCGGCAGTATAAAGTTTCCGACACCCACGGATGGTTCGAGAATTTTTATCGTATCGGACGAAACTGATGGAACTTGTTTTAAAATATCAGTCACTAATGTCTTATTCGTAAAAAAAGCCGCGTTATCTGTCCTCTTCGTGTTTGCCAACTCAGCAATTCGGCCAATAGTAGAAATAGATAAGTTAAGCGGGTTGTCCTTTACGAAATTAAACAATTTCGTTTCATTGGCTAAATCTTCTTCTAAAACTATTCTTTTTATCTCTTTGTTAGATATCATAGGAAAAGATAAAACTTTATTAATGTTATCTGCGATTTTTCGAAAGATGATCGTTGGCACTGCTTCGCCAAGAGATTGTCTAATCTTTACTTCGTTTTTCTTAAGAAATGCGTGTTTTTCGTCTATTGACAAATCATTAAGTTCATTCAGGCCTTTTTCATCCCATTTGAATGAGTCCGGAATCGTCATCATCATCATTAATTCCCGAATGCTGAAAACCCTGTCATCACTAGGATGAATAGTATTTTGACTTGCAAGCTGATCGTTTCTCGTATGAACACACGGACCAACTTTATCCCAAAACTGGCGCTTATATTTATCGCCCGTTTTTTGTTGATTAACTATAATTTTTCCATTGACTACTTTATGCGGTTTTTTCTCGTCATCTTCATTATCAAAGGCTGATTCGCCCTCTTTCAAATCCTTAATCCAAGAACGCATATATTCAGGGTATGACCTAAATTGATGATAGATGTCATTTTCATCTATCTCGCCAATAGTAGAAAGGGGTTTTAATGATCCGATAGTTTCCCGCAGTGTTATCTCTTTTTCTGGTAGCGGGAAGAGCTCATATGGCGATATATCATCCGACATATCTTTTGAGACTCCTATCACCAAAGTTCTTTTTCTACTAGAACATGCACCATAATCTTTGAAATTGATAATTTTATATGCAAAAGAATAGTCTGGGCCAAGACTAGAATCAATTGCTTCAGATATTGGTTTATTGACCCCATCTATATCTGTGCATATAGAGGTCATAAAGGCTGGTACATTTTCAAAAATGAAGAATTTTGGCTTAAGCTTCTGAACTATCTTTATTGATTCTATAACTAACGAATTACGCAATATTTCATGGTCATTTTTCTTTAAATTTGCCACAGACATACCCTGGCAAGGGGGAGTGGCTATTATTACTGTAATCCTATCGACACCTTCTTTCCCCTTCCATAAATCGACCTCATCATATAGCGCATTTTGTATTTCGTGAGATGTTATGTCGCCGCATATATATCCGCTATTGTATTTGCATTTGTGATTATATTTTTGTATATCAAGTCTACGAGCAATAAGCTCATTTGTAGCAACGCATTCAAAACCGGCTTCTTTGAAACCATAACACCCAACACCCGCACTACTGAACAGACTGACGTAGGTTTCTACGTGCTCCATCTAACCTCCGCAATTGCTTAAATCTCTTACTCTAATTATATCATAAAATGATATAATTCATCGTCATACTCCAATTTTTCACGTATATTTTTCACAATATTCTACCGAGCATAGTCAAGAAAAATCTCTTCTCAGTTTTTACACCAAAACCTTTTCAAAATCCGTTTGCGTCCAAGTAGATGCTATCTATTTACTTTCGTGCCAACTGTTGCGTGATTCAAACAACAAAAACCAGTTCTAGCGTCGATTGTTATACCACCTAAACCAACAGAAACTCTGGTCTGCCGATTCGACAATGGGCATCCTCTTTACTACGAGCCGCTTACGAACAAAATATGGCCCTACCGTGGACATAATTTGTAAGACATAAACCGTAATAATACCTTTAGCTCGGTAAAAGTCCGACACGAGGTCGTTCCGATTCATTTAAGTAGAGCAAACACGGCCTCTAAGCTGTGATTTTTATAGTATAATATACTTATGTATATCACCGAACTGATTGGCGACTTTATCGAACATCTCGAAATCGAAAAAGGCCGCTCCAAGAAAACTGCCGAAAACTACGAGCGCTATCTACTTCGCTTCCGCGATATTTCTCTCGACATTTTTGAAGAAAACCCCAACCTTCGCGTCTATCGTGGTAAAAAAACATCTGATACAAGTACTGCCCCCTCTGACATTCCGACCATCACAACTACCGAAAACGACACCGATGATTTCGACACTTCCGATTTCAAACCCGAAGATATCACCCCAGAGCTCATCCGCAAATATCGCCTCCAGCTCAACCGCGAAGTTGATCGCTACGGCGAAAACCTCGAAGCCATCACCCAGGCCTATCATCTCATCGCCCTCCGCGGTTTTCTCAAATATCTCGCCAAACGCGAGATCAAATCTCTTGACCCCAGTCTCGTTGAGCTTCCTCATGTCACCCGCAAGCAAGTTACTTTCCTCCATTACGACGAAGTTGAAGATTTATTAAACGCTATCGATACCGACACCGAAACCGGCCTTCGCGACCGCGCTATTATCGAACTTCTTTTCTCCGGCGGCCTCCGCGTTTCCGAACTTGCGAAGCTTAATCGTGACTCCATCAATCTCGACCGTCGCGAATTTATTGTCCGCGGTAAAGGTAGCAAAGATCGCCCGATTTTCATCTCCGAAGCTGCCGCCGACTGGGTCCAGAATTATCTAAACGCCCGCACCGATTCCCTCGCCCCGCTCTTCCTCAACAACAGTAAAAACCAGCAAGCCGTCGACACATCCGGCAACTTCCGCCGTCTCACTCCCCGCTCTATCGAGCGCATCGTCCAAAAATATGCCAAACTTGCCGGCATCACGAAACACGTTTCCCCACACACTTTACGCCACAGCTTTGCTACCGACCTCCTCATGAACGGCGCTGACATCCGCTCCGTCCAGACCATGCTCGGTCATTCCGATATCAGCACTACTCAGATCTACACTCACGTCACCGACCCCCATTTGCGTGAAGTGCATGAGAAATTCCACTCCGAAACCGAATAGACTCTACTGACCCTACGAAGCCTTTGCGAAGAATAGCCTAGTACAAGGAAAAAGCGAAGCGCGCAAGCGAATCGTATTATACATACGAAGAGCGCGCACTGGAGCTTTTGACGCCGTAATAGACTGTTATTCACGAAGGCTTATAATGTGCTAATAAGAAGTGGTAAGCAGTTACCTAGCACCATAACGATCACAAACGCCGCTACCAAAAACGGCCCGAAATGTACCACGTGATTCCCTTTCCGAATCGCCCCCGGCAATGCGATCAAGTCTCCCAATAAGTTCGCCAAGAAAATCGCCCACAACGCCAGCCACCAGTCCGCAAGCGCCAACCCCAATGCAAAAGCCAACACCCAGTCTCCTCCCCCCATCAATTTTTCCTTCGATATTTTATATATCAAGAAACACGGCGCCGCCAGTATCACCACCGAAAGCAACCCATTCAGTAGTCCCCGCGTCAAGTCACCCGTATCACTCATTGCCACGAGGCACATCTTCAGCACGAATATCATCAGTCCGAAAATAATCGCCAATATCAGTAATACCGTCGGCAACTCCCCCCAATGCGCATCATATACCGCCAGCACCATCAATACGATCAACATAATCAAAATCAATACAAACACCCCCATCTGCGCCGCCAAAAACGGCGGATTTTGCATCAGGACATTCCAGTTATCCATCATCGGGATCAAATACGCCCAGCTCAGCATAAAAAACGCTATCGCCATGCTTATCTCTGCCAAGAAATCCCCTACCCCGATCTTCGCCTTACAATTCCGGCATTTTCCTCTCAGTACTAACCAAGAAATAATCGGAATATTATCATACCACTTAATCCGCTTTTTACAATGCAAACATACCGACCATTGCCCGAGATCTTTCTTTCCCTGTGCCTTGTATCGCCATCGCCATGCCTGACAACACGCAAACGATCCAAACACTGCCCCCAATATAAACATCATCACTAGAATAGTTACTTCTAAAACTTTGTCCATATACTTATATTACCATAAAACTAGCGCTTTACATAGTAGATGTTTTCATAAAAAGTGACCTCTTCTCCGAGGTCACTTCCGCTTTGCATTTTATTAAGTTAATTTCTATGAACCGTTATCCTGACAATAAGTACCGCTACCCTCAAGCTTATACAGAATTGCGAAGTCTCGTGGCTGACCATCAGCAGTTGCCGTCTCCCCACCATTACATCGCCCCTTAAGCAACATGTATACAGTATGATCAAACTCCGAGCTAGCCTTATTCGCAGTATCAACATCTTCAGTAATATTAAGCGTATACGCATTACCGTCTGGATCAACAAACGAGTTTTCCGTCGAATTCACGCCGTTTAAATAAACATTGATAATCCGACAAGCATCTGGCTGTCCAGTAGCACATTTCGCCTCAAAAGTCTCAGTAGGCTCAGCTCCTTTGTAACTCCCTGCCTTTGGCAACTTCCCATTATTATTCGCCTGGAACTGCGTAATCGCACCTTCTAGCCGCGAGAAATCGTTCCGCCGCTGCGTATCACGCTGCGCCCGCTGAAGTTGTGGCAACGCGATAAAGACCATCATAAAGATAAGACCTGCAATCGCCAACACGAGCACAACCTCGATAATCGTAAACCCACTCATCGTATCTTTTGAGCCAATCATTGAATTTTTATTTTTAGCACTAGCCGTGCGTTTTGTCGCCATAAATAATTCCTTTCTTAATTATGCAAAGCTACATATTACCTACATTATAGCATAACTTTTTTCATATTACTACATTTTCCCGCAACTTTATACGGCAATATCGCCAATAATAGAATAGATCGGGAACAGAATCGCTGCCACCATCCCCCCTGCCACCAACGCCAGCACCACCATCAATACCGGCTCAATCATCGTCGAAATCGCCGCCAGCCTCTCATCCAACTCATCTTCATACACCTGCGCCGCTTTTCCAAGCATCTCATCGATTCTACCAGATTCCTCACCTGTCGCCGCCATTTGTGGCACTAACGGCAAAATATAATCTCGCCCCTTTAGCGCTACACTGAGTGGCTTACCTCCACGCACCATCACCGCTGCCTCATCGATTTGCTGCTCAAGGATCATATTATTCATCGCCTCCCCCGAAATCTTCATTGAGTCAAGCATCGGCACCCCCGCCGAAAGCAACATCTGCGCCGTCCGCGCAAACCGCGCATTATAAAGCCTCAAGAACAATTCTTTAAACAGCGGCACGTTTAATTTAAACTCCGCGAGAAACTTCTTCCCTACATCTGTCCGCCGGAATTGATACATAAACCATACTAGGAATCCTACCACAAGTAAGATCACCCACCATTGATTTACAAAAAAGTTCGAGATATTCACCATTACCTGCGTAACCCCCGGCAGTTCCTTCTTCAAATCTCGATACAGCCCCTCGACCTGCGGCACCACTGCAATCATCATAAACGCCACCACCGCAATAATCACTACTAACACGATAATCGGATAAGTCAACGCCCCACGAATCTTCGACATCATATTCTGGTCTTTTTCTTGCTGCTTCGCTAGACGCTCCAACGAAATATCTAGCGTACCTGACGCCTCACCCGCTTCGATCAACGATAAGTACAACTTATTAAATACTTCCGGAAACTTCGCAAACGCATCATGCAAAGTCTTACCACCTTCAATCTGCGCCGTGATCTCTTCAACAATTGCTTTCGTTCCCTTATCTTCCGTCTGTTCCGCAATCATCCGCAAACTATTCGATAGCGGCAATCCCGCCCCCACTAATGTCGCCAACTGCCGCGTGAAAACAATCCGCTGCTTTGCTGACATTTTATCTGGTCGATAGAAAATCCCTGCATCTTCCGCCATAATCTTCTGCGGCACATATCCTTGATCGACCAAAATCCGCCCCGCCGTCTGCTCACTCTCCGCTTGCACCGTGCCCGAGACTACGTTTCCCGTCTTCCGATCTTTTGCTCGATATTTAAACCTTCGCATTAGCCCCTCGCTAACCTATCAAATTCTTGCGTATTTACAGCATATTCATGCGCCACATCATAACTAATCGTCCCCGCCTTCACTAGCTTCGCCAATTCCCGATCCATCGTCTGCATCCCCTGATCGACACCCGTCTGAATCGCCATATCAAGCTGATGTGTCTTCCCTTCGCGAATAATCGCCCGGATCGCCGGCGTCGTCACCATAATCTCTGCTACACAGATCCGCCCACCATCAATCGCCGGAATCAACCGCTGCGATACGATTCCATTTAACACATTCGCCAGCTGTGTCCGGATCTGCGACTGCTGATGCGCTGGGAACACATCAATAATACGGTCAATTGATTGCGCCGCCGAGTTCGTATGTAGCGTACCAAACACCAAGTGACCAGTCTCCGCTGTCGTAATTGCCGCCTGAATCGTCTCCAAGTCACGCATCTCCCCGATTAATACCACATCCGGATCCTGACGTAGAATACTTCTAAGCGCCGCTGCGAAGCTATACGTATCATAATGCACCTCACGCTGCACTACCACTGCCCGCTTCGAATGATGCGTAAACTCCACCGGATCTTCAATCGTAATAATATGCACCGGCCGTTCTGAATTAATCTTATCAATCAACGCCGCCAAAGTTGTTGACTTACCAGACCCCGTCGGACCTGTCACTAATACTAATCCATGCGGTCGATCTGCGAAACTTTCCACGATCGCCGGCACCCCAAGATCTTCCAAACTCTTCAGATCATTCGGAATCAACCGAAACGCCGCCGCCATATTTCCCCGCTCATGAAATGCGTTCACACGGAACCGCCCGAGATCACCAAAAGCAAACGAATAGTCAAACTCTTTATCCTTCAAGAAAATCTTCTGCTGATCCGGATCCAACGTCGCAAAGATCAATTCCTGAATATTCTGCTCAGTAAGTACCGGATAAGTTGTAATCGGCCTAAGCACGCCGTCGATACGCAAAATCGGCGGCAACCCCACCTGAATATGCAAATCTGATGCCTTATGATTAATACATTCCTCAAGCAATGCTTCAATTGTCACGTCCGTCGAAAGTGGCGCCACCGGTGTCGCCACGGCTGGAGATTCTTCTACCACTACCGTTTCCACCGGCATCGTTGGGACTCCTGGATTCGCCGCCGTAGCCGGACTGGCTACATTCGGACTCGTACCTGACGTAACTCCAGCCGCCGCAGAATTCGCTTCAGCCGGACTCGCTGGCGTCTCGGGCGCTAACTTTGGCTCTGGGATATCTGCTTCCATAATCCCTGCCGGAGTCGCTGTTACATTCGCCGCCGGAGCCACCGGAGCTGTTTTTGTTGTATCTGCCGTATTTGTTGTTTGATTCGTCCCACTTTCCATAAAACCATTATACCATAAGTATTATCAAAAACCACAAAAACTAGGTTAGGTCGGATGCCACCCGGTTAACTTCTTCTATCGTAGTTATCCCCGACACCGCTTTCAACATCCCGTCTTGCCGCATCGTAATCGTACCTTTTTCCTTCGCGACTCGCATCACTTCGCTCGAAGTCGCATGCGACACGATCAACTTCTGAATATCTTCATCCACGTCAATCGCTTCATAGAGACCAGCTCGCCCCGTATATCCACCTGGAGATTTTTGATCATCGACACCTTTTACTAACGTATAGCCCGTATCATTCTTCACCGGCAGACCATTATAACCTAGATCTTCACTCACCATCGCCACATCCTCTTGTTTTTGCGGCAATAAGTCCCCGATCACACTATTAATTTCCTTCGTTTGCATATCCGTACTTTGCGACGCCGTCCGCTTCTCCGCCACTCGCCGCACTAACCGCTGACCAATCACCGTATTCAACGTCGACGCTAATAGAAACGGCTCAATCCCCATATCCAGTAACCGCGGCAAAATACCCGCCGCCGAGTTCGTATGTAGCGTAGAAAGTACCAAGTGCCCCGTCAATGACGCCTGCACTGCCAAATTCGCTGTCTCCGAGTCACGAATCTCCCCTACCATCACTACGTCCGGATCCTGACGCAGAATCGACCTCAGCCCCGACGCAAAAGTCAACCCTGCATCGGTATTCACCTGAATCTGATTTACCCCGTCCATCTTATACTCGACCGGATCTTCCAGTGTCACGATATTAATCTTCTCACTTTTAATCCGTTTAATCAGCGCATAGAGCGTCGTACTTTTACCTGAACCCGTCGGACCCGAAGTCAAGATCATCCCGTTCGGCTTACTAATTCCCGATATTACCGTCCTGAGCGCCCGCCCCGTCATACCCATTTTCTCGATTTCCATCGCCGTCCCCGACTTATCTAGTAGACGGATCACCACCTGCTCCCCCCATACTACTGGCGAAATCGCGATACGCAAATCCACTTCTCGATCACTCACCATCACCGCAAACTGACCATCCTGCGGAATCCGGTGTTCATCAATCTTCAAATTCGCCAAAATCTTAATCCTCGACACTAGCGCCGGCTCAATCGCCTTCGGGAGTTCCATCACTTTCCTCAGCACGCCATCAATCCGACATCGGATAATCAAACTATTTTCCAGCGGCTCAATGTGTACATCCGACGCCTTCGATTTCACAGCAAATTCCAGAATCGATGTTAGAGCCTTAGAAATTGGCGAATCCTGCGTAATCGTCTTCACATTGCTCGACGACTTCGCCTGCGCAACTTCCTTATTCGTAACCTTTACCGCCTGTGCAACACCAGTAAAATCACCCTTATATTGCCCGAGTACCGACCGAATCCCCTCGTTCGATGTCATCATCGCTCGCACCGGTTTTCCCGTCAAGGTCGCCAAGTAGTCCACTGCCTGGATATTCCCCACGTCCAGCATCGCCACTACTAGCTGCCCGTTGTTCTCCCCCAGCGGCACCACCATCGACCGCTCTGCCACCTCTAGCGGCAACAGCGTCAACACGGCTTGATCCATCTCCACATTCCGCAGATTCACATACGGCACCCCCATCACCGCCGCCGTCGCCCGCGCAATCATCTCATCATTGACCACATTCTTCGCCAACAAAGTCTCGATCAACGGCCGCTTCGTCTGTAAAACCTCCTGCTGCACCTGCGCTACCGCCTGCGGATCCACCAACCCTTCTGCCTGCAGCAGACCAATCACCCGCTCTAGCCCATCTTTCGTCAGCAGCGCCACTTCTTATTCCTCATCAAAGATATTCGGCACATCTGGCGTCGGCACTTTCTCACCACCGTCGTCCTCACCATTTTCATCTTCAGCTTTTTTCTCTTCGCAGGCTTCCAGCTCCTCCAAACTCAATTCGCCATCTCCATCCAAATCTTCACAATCATCCTTATCATCCCCAGTTTCCTGCTGGCATGCCTCCAACTCAAAATCATCCAAAAGACCGTTATGATTAATATCTTCACATCCCCCTACGAAGACCTCCACCGTCGGGTTAATCGCCGAACTATTAAACACTTCTGGATCCGGCTCGATCAATGCGCTACTTACTGCCCGGTTCACCGTCTTAAACTTCACTGACGCATCATTCGGATCACCCATCAACATCTGACACACAAAAAACGCCGACAAAGTCCCAATCCCCGCGATCAATATCAATGTGAAAATGTCTGACTGCTTCATTTCTTGCTACTCGTCTTTTTATTACTATTAGTTTTCGTTCCTGCCTTCACTGTCTTATCAGTTTCCAATCCCCAAATCGTATCTAGATAAAACGCATTTGCTCGCGCCTGTACGCTAATTCCCGTATTCGTCCATTCTACCGTCGCTGAGTTAATATCAAAACTTCGAATCGACCGGTCGATATTATTCAAAATCCGAATCACCGTCGGCCCAGATCCATTTAACCTGAGTGTCACCGGAATCGCTTCCACGCCCACGTAATCTTCCAATACTACCTTTTCATCTCGTGGCGCCAAAGATTCTGGCTCCCAATCCGACTCAATAAAAATCTGATTCAAACTCGCCATCAATGCTTCTGTATTCAACTGCGCCGGCAACGCATCTGGAATCACTCGCAGCGCCGAACAAATCTTAATCCCCTGCTGAAACAACTTCCGCGAATCATCATCTCTTGCCGCCGCATACAATGCGTTAAAATCTATTCTCTCCCCATTCTGATAACAACTTTCATTTCGTGCCCGTGCCACCGATTCAAGATTTTCGTCTTGCGCCATTACTTCCATCACATTATAGCGCAGACTCCCCACCACATCTTGCAACTCCACTTCATCTGGATTACACTCCTGTAGTTCCTTATCCGACAAATGTTTATCATTATCCTTATCCGGACAAATCCCAATCGCCCGAATTGTCTGATCGTAATCCGCAATCGCATCATTTTTCGCCGAAATCACTTGTGCATTAAAATCAATATACCGCAAAATGAAATTCACTAATACTAAACAAGTTCCTAGTACCAACGACGCCCCCAACACCTCCAGCATTGTTAACTGCTGCGCCTTAGAAATTTTCTTACGTTTCGTATCTGCAGGTTTTTTTGGCATTTTAGTTTTCTCCCCGGTTACTTGTATTTGTTAGACACTCCATGTCATCCGGCGCACATTCTTCCGCCTCTTTCGTAAACATATTCCCAATCTGCAAATACGAATCCGTCACGTTCTGTCCTAGCGGCCCAATCGCAATCATATGCTTATTTTGGAAGGAGAAAAACGCCTCCGCAAAAGTCATCTGCCCACTAAACTTCAATACTAAACTATCGTTTTCGTCGCGTCCGTTTGAAGAATCTGTCACATCTAGTCCATCCGGCACTAGCATGCAGTTATTCAATGAATTCCATCGAATATATCTCGCCCCCGAGCTATTTACCGCTTCTTCACCACTATACCGATAACATTCACTTGCAAAATGCTCAATCCCCGAGATTGTCCCGTCTAGCGACATATTCTTCGACTCATACCACTTATCAAACTGTGGCGTCCGCCAAATCTTCACCCTTACCGGTACCGGACCTTTTTCTTCCTCTTCAGATTCATCCTCACCATCAGTTTCCCCACTATCTCCCTCAGTGTCCGACTCATCCCAAATATCTTCGTTTTCACCATCGCCCTGCGTTACACAGTTTTCGCCATTTTCATCACAAATCGTCGTTCCCTCGCCGTCATCTTCTGGTTCCCCCATCTCAACTTCTGCCTTCGAGCTATAATGATACTGCGCCCCCTCGACCGGCTTCCCGCCCAGCTGCGATCCAGCACATCCCGCAATCGTCAAATCCCACCACGCATAGAAGTTTTCTCCTTCATGATAAGCATTTCCTTCCTCGTCCGTCTCTTCAATACAATAAGTTGGCAGCTGATTTCCATCCGCATCATAATACCTACCATAATCATATTTCGTCAGCGACGCCCCCTTCTTGAATGATTCTAGTACGCGATAATCAATCAACGGATCAACTTTCGCATCCGCTTGCCCATCGAGACGTAATAAGTTGTTCTCCATATTAATCGTCAGCTCAGAAAACTTCATAAAGTCCGCCCCTTGCGGCAACATCGCCGCTAGCGCCCCAAACACCCGTACTAGCACCGTCTTCTGCTCAATAATATCTTCAATGCTCGACAACTGACTCTGAATCGTCAATACGTCATTCAATTCCGAGAAACTATTCAGCTTACTAGACATCGTCTCCAACTTCTTATCCTGCCCAGAAATTGCAATGTCCTGCCCACTTTTCACGCCGAAAAGGATCACCACTGCCCCCACCGCTACGCTCGACACCACGATACAAATAAACAACACAAGATTGCGCATCTTCTGCGCCTTAATCATCTGCGCTTTCACCACCGGCACGAGATTAATCTCGTAATTCGTCTTCACTGTTGTCGTTACTACGCTACCGCTCGCATTGACCGGCTTACCAGTAACTTTCGCGATCAGAGCTTTCGCCTGATTTCCTAAATCCTGAAAACTAGCCTTAAGCTTGTCCATAAAATCATTCATCTATCATTTCCCCTTTCTGCCAGTCCGATCGCCACCGCAAACTCACTCGCCACTGGCTGCAAAACTTGCTGCTGCTCCGGCGACACCCGCACCAGCTGCCATGGATTCCCTTGCGTCGTTGGTACTCCCGTCTTCGCCTCAATATATTCTGCAATAAACGGAATCATTCCTGCGAAACCCGACAACACAATCCCGCCCACCGGCACATTCATATATTCCGAGCCGAAGAACCGGATTGATTTCGTCAATTCCCCCGCAAAACTTTCCAGTGTCGAGTCAAGCGCCCGGAACACCTGCCCCTCGACTTTATCTTGCGCCAAACCAAACTTCAAAATAAACTGTCGCGCCTGCTCTTCCTTTACCACCAACGACGAAGATACTGTCGTTACCAAAAGCGAGAATCCGCCCGGAATCGTACGCACCAACCTCGGCACACCTTTATACATCATCACGAGATCCGTCGACCGCTCGCCCAGGTCGATAATCATCCGCGCATCCTGCGCCCCGACTGGCGTCAACGCCCGCGCCATCGCCAGCGACTCCGGCTCCTGCGCAATCACGTTCAACCCGTAGGATTCAATCATCTCCATCCGCGCCTCTGCATACTCCACCGAAGCCGAAGAAATCAAAACTTCCGCTTTCGTCGGATCATGCGGACACACGCCAAGCGACAGATAGTCTGCCGTCGCCTCGTCCACTGCCATCGGGATATACTTATCCAGCTGATATTTCACCATATTAATCAGCTCCCGCTCTTCCATATTCTCCACGCGTACAATCGCCGTAAACGTCTTCGCCGCCGGCATACCCACCGCGACGTTTTTCGTCGTAATCCCCGCCTGCTTCATCGCCCCCAGAATCGTCTCACCTAAGCGGCGTTGTCCCGCGATCGAACTGTCTTCTAGTGTGCGCTTATCTACCGGCACATATGCAAACTTCTGCAATACCCAACCATGCTGAGCATTACCAGCCAGCTGTACTAACCGAATCGCTGTCGTACCTATATCCAATGCGAAGAAATCGCCCACGCCATGCACTAAACTCATGCTACTATTATAAACATAACAGGTTCAAAAATCAACACTAAAATCCCCGCCCATCTTGCCCCGAATATATATGAAACATCCCCCGACTTCCGCCGAGAGATGTTCCATTATTCAACTTGTTATCAGCTCTAACTATTAACGCCGTTACAAGTTACCCCTCTTCTCACTCCTATAAAATGTTTCTAATCTTCCCCTAATTAGCTTAATACGCCACACACCGTATATTAGTCTCATAAGCTCGCGGTGAAGTACCCACCCACCGATACTGCGTTCCATCATAAGGCGAAGTTGTCGTTATCACAGCATCACTCGCTTGATAGAGAGCATTGACAGATGTACCCGGCATAAGTATTGCGTTGTCTTTATACGTATGATCTCCAGAAGCATAATTAAACCTCCCGGCCTTCACGAAATTATAAGGCATGTTTAACAATTTTTCCGCCCCTGCAACGTCATCTGTAATGTCGGCAGCAGTCCAGAGGTTTATAAATTCACTTCTCCGTACTAGGTGCCATCCTTTTGGACAGATGTCATAGATTGCGTCCTGGTAACGATCTGTAATCTCCACACCGGTTCCTGCGGTTGCGGCACCCCAGGTGTAGTAATAACCATAGTCTTCTTTCCATTCAGTCGTTTCGGAACCATCATAGTACATCGCCACATTACAATCAGAAGTATCATTTTGCGTACAAGTCAGACCTTTTACGATTTCGCTGGGGCCAGTCGTACTTTGCCAGTTATTGCTCACATTGGAGTCATCTGAGGTCAACGTCACTGCCTGGTTTTTCTCTTCATCCCACAGTGCTAACGCGAGATTAGAAGTCATCCAACATTTACCGTCCCCATGTTTCGCGACAGTATATGTTTTACCATCGCGAATATCTTTCAGAGAATACTGCGTGGCGCCGATGGGCGTGTTTTCGCAAATCTTTGGAGTAACTTCCTGCATAGTTGTAATGTCGTCTAAACTGCGCGTATCATCGTCTTTGGCGACGCAACGCATTGTGCGACCACGAGCACGATTATAATTTCCAAAAACAATCTTTTTCTCGCTCGTACTAAAGCCCAGCGTCATGACACCAGAAAAATTATTGCCAGAAGCCGTACTAGTCCAATACTCACCAAGAGTGCCAGGCGAATCGAATGCTCCGTTATACGCATGTCCAGCCATAACGAAGTTGTACGGCGCGGCTAAGAGAATACCGATACCAGCTTCATCGCTAGCAATATTGCTACGATTCAATAAATACGTGTAGTTGCTTTCCGAAGGTATTTCCCAACCTTTTGGACAGATGTCCTGAGTAGAATTACCGGTAAGAATATCTTTAGACTGATCGGCTGTAGCTGCACCCCAAGAGTAATAGTAACCATAGTTCGGTTCCCATTTATCACTGTCTGAGCCATCATAGTACTTAACTAAACCATAGCAAGCGCCATAGTTTGTTTCATTACAGGTGCTATCTGGGTTCTTCCATAGAGTGCTTACTCCACTTGTACTCACCCAATCCTCTTTTACATTAGAGTCTTCAGGAGTGAGGGTAATGGGAGTGTTGTTTTCTTCATCCCAGAGAGCAAGAGATAAGTTCCTGGTCATCCAACAGTTATCATCATCGAGCTTAGCTACGGTATAGATATTACCGTCTCT
>CAPHDI010000019.1 GCA_948623715.1 uncultured Candidatus Saccharibacteria bacterium
CCTGGTAGATATCAGGCTAATGTTACACTATCGCTTGCTGCTACTCCTAGAGCAGTAGCTACTGGGTTTAACGGTATATACGATATGCAGGATATGACAGGAGAGATCTGTGCCAAAGCTAATATAGGTGATGCAGGAAGCCTTGAAGATGTACGGGATGGGAATGTATATACGGTGCGGAAATACAGGGACGGCGAGTGTTGGATGACGCAGAACTTGAGGCTGGTCGGAGGGAGGACTTTGACTTCTGCAGATTCTAATGTGAGTGATGAGTATGTTTTTCCTGCTACTAAGATCGTTTTATCGCCTAATGATTTTTCTAATAGTGGTAGCGTGTATTTGCCGGAAAGCTATTTGTCGGCGGCGGAGCCGGTAAAATATGGTGTGTATTATTCTTGGACGGCGGCGACAGCGGGTACCGGTAATGATACGATAATAATTTCTGGTCAACGGGCTCCGTCGAGCGTTTGCCCAAAGGGATGGAAGCTGCCGGATGGTGCGGTTAATGATGGGCAGTATACGCATTTTATAAATGCGGAGGGGATTACGAGGGATTATGGGGGTGCAGTTGTTTTGGCGGGGGCGCCATATAATTTTACTACTTCTGGGATTGTTGTGAATGGTGGGTTCTATTTGTACGGGAAAGCCGGTTCGTATTGGACGAATGCTGCGGTTTCGGAGAGGTATGCATTTGATTTTTTCTTTGATATCGATCCAACTTATGAAGAGCAACCTGTTGCGCCGGATGCTACTTTGGCGGTACGCTCTGATGGGCGGACGGTGCGGTGCGTGGCGGAAATGCCGAAGTATACACTGACGTTTGATAAGAATATGCCGGATTATAATGTTGCAGATATGCCTTCGGTTATGTCATGTGTGCCAAGCTCAGGGTCTTGCGTGGTGTCTATTCCGAGTAACGTGCCAAAAAATAGCTGCAGTTATTATGAATTTCTGGGGTGGTCGACGTCAAAGTCTGATACGGTAGGCTACGGAGTTTCGGTGCCGGTGAAGTATGGTCCAGGAGATGATGTGACGCTTAGGGGAGATCAGACGCTTTATGCAGTATGGAGGGCGACAAGCGGCGGCGCTAATACTTGTGGTAGTTAGTTGACATTTGATAGACGATACTTTTTGAATAAAAGCGCTGGGGTGGGGCGCTTTTTGGCATGGTGGATAGGAGGGGTTTAGGTAATGTGATTATGTCTAAGTTGGAGACTTATGCTATAATATGGATAATGATACGGCAAGCGAGACTGATGAAGGCGGGAGGGGTGAGATGAGAAATGGGTCTGGAGGCGGACAGTCGGGAGGTCCGTTTGCGCCAAAAGTTGCACATCCGGGGAATCCGTTTGCGCCGGGAATAATTAGTTCGGGGATGATAGCGCCGCCAGAGCCGGAAAAGAAAAAGTGGAAGTGGGGAAAGAAAAAGGAAGAGACTGTGGCGCCGACAGCGAATGTAGCGTCGACAGCGCAGACGCCGGTGCAACCGGTGGTGAATCCGGTTGGGGCGCAGGTGATAGCTCCAGTGCAGACAGTTCCGGCGAATATGATGGGACAACAAGTGGCGCCAGCGCAGGTGGTTGGGCAACAGTCGGTACAGCAGCAAATGGTACAGTCGCAGCCAGTACAGCCAACGGTGACGATTAATCCAAATACGGGGCAGCCGGTGATAGGGATGGTGTCGACATCGACAGCGAAGCGAAAAGCGCCGAAACAGCCGAAGGCGCCGATGGATCCGGCGAAGAAAAAGAAGTTGATTATAATGATCTCAAGTATTGCGGGGGCGGTAGCGGCGGGGGCGATTGCGATCATGATATTAGTGTTGGTTCTGAGGGTGAACTATGGGGAGACTTATCGGGCGGCACGAGAATTGAAAGCGGAAGTGAGCAGACTATATACGAATGGCGATTGCGATTATGTCGTCAGTAGTGTTGGGTCGGAATACGTGAGTGAGCAGAGGTATGATGAATATGTGGAGAGTTGTAGATCGGCGGTAGCGGGGATTGATGAGGGGACGGAGAAATTAGCGGCGACGGCGGGGGTGCAGCGGAACAAAGAGATTAAAGTGCAATTTGAGACTTATCGGGCGGCGCTCGTGGAAGCTTTTCCGGATCGGGAGGAGCTGAATAAGAAATTAGATTTGTATGCGGCGTGGCACAAGTATACGGTGATGGCCGAGGGGCTATCGGTGGATGAGGCGACGGAGGAAGAAGTGCGAGCGGTGGCAAATATACTGGCCGAGTCGGGGGATGAGGTGCTGAAGACTTATGGTGAGGGGTGGTATGAGAAAACTTGGGCGTATGTGAAGGCGACGCAGGATTACTATGCGGCGGAGTATAGTGATGGTAACAAGGAGGTGCTGAGGCTGGAGATGAATAAACTGCGGGCGGAGCGACAGAGCTATGTATCAGAAAATAAACCGGATATTCTAGAAGCAGTGCCGCTAAGCTTTGCGGGAGTGACTAATATGTACGAAGAGTTTACGAAGATGTATAAAACGATTTCGACGACTTATGAGAAGAATTATGAGAGGGGGAGCGGGGATTGTACGGAGTTTCTGGGGGAAGTGATTTGTAGCTAATATTTGGGGATTGGTTGTGGTTTTTTTGGGGGGTTATGATTGTGGGGCGGGGGATTTTCTGGGATTTTTACAAATTCGTGATGAAGGATGTGGTATAATGGTATTGTTGTAGTAATTCGGTATTTAAAAGGTTTGTCCAGTGTTGGATTGCTTAAAAGATGAGAATGAAAGGCATCATTAGGGCGCTTTTCTAATGGTCGTCTTTTAGGCATACCTGCTGAATTGCTACAACACCCCTAGTGGTGCCTTTTTGTTGGTATACATTTGCATCTGGCTACCAGCATGTTAGATAGGTAAAAAGGTGCCACGCAGGGTTCCTATCTAAACTAAAAGGAGGGCCACATGCACCAATCATACTTACAAAAATCTAACTTTTTGCGCAAAAGTCATCATAGTATTCCAATAGGGCTTTGCGTGGGCGTGGTGGCTCTGCTTTTAGGAGGGGCGGGAATAGGATTTGGAGGTGAGAAGGTGGGGGCGCTTACTTGTCCACCTATTGGAGCGGTAAAGCCGGACAGTGGAAATACTACGGTTCCGGAGGGCTATACTACAGAGAGCGGGGATATAGAAACGTGCAGTTTTCTGCCGATTTTGACAGAGCCGGAAACGGTGACTCCGACACTAACGTTGAGTATAGACGGAAAGACAGAAGCATCAGATCGGGTGGTGGCAGGATATAATAAGGTAAATTATTCGTCACATACGGTGGCAGTGAAGGCGGAACATATTGAGAACTATACGATGGTGTTGTCGGAAGTGACGATGTCGGGGCCGAGTACACTTACGGGGGTGAGTAATGTGGCTGGAAGTGAATTAGGGGAAAACGCCTGGGGTTATGCATGGGGAGAAGCAACTGTAGCGGATGAGAAGATGACTTATGGTTCGGATGTAAGTAAAAATCTTGCTGGAGATAATGTGAGCGGGGGAGGAGTGGACTTCTCAAGGAAGCTGGTGTTTGCGACGAAGTTTAACGAGGAGGCGGAGAGTGGAAATTATCATGTGTCGGCGAAGCTCTCGGCGGTGGCGACGCCGCAGGCGGTACTTACATATGTACCATGGGATAAGCTAGTGTACATGCAGGATATGAATACGACGGCTTGTACAGAAGCGCCGATGGGCGTATCAAAAACTTTGAAAGATATACGGGATGACAGTGTATATACGGTGGCGAAGCTGAGCGACGGAAAATGCTGGATGACGCAGAATCTGCGTCTCACAGGAGATAGTATCGCGGCAAAGTCGGCGACGGCGGCGAACAAGATTTTAGGATTGACGTATTTTGACTCGGATGTGAGCGAGGAATATGATAATAATCGAGGGCCGTTTAGTGGGCTTTATGAGGTGCCGGAGTCGAGCGAAGAGGGTTTCTCAGATAATGCAGCTGCGAATATATATTATGGTGGTGATACTGACTATGGAGCATATTATTCTTGGTGTGCGGCAACGGCGGGGAGTTGTAAGGATGTGGCGGAAGATGGGGCGAATGCGACGTATAGTGTGTGTCCGAAGGGATGGAGGCTGCCGACGGGGGATGAGTATAGCACACTATTAAACAATTGGCCGGAGGCAGCCTTGGGAGTGGTTAGTGGTAAAAATGGACGATGGTTCGGAGCAGCGGATGCAGCGGGGGGTGGGACGTTTTTTCCGGTGCCAGGATATTACCATGACAATACAGTAAAGGATATTGAGTATAGTGGAAACTATTGGTCTAGTACGGTAGATAATTGGAGTAAGAAGAAAGTTTTTGATCTTGGATTTAGCTTATCTAGTGTGACGCCAGGTTTTAGCAGTGCTTTATATGTTGGTATTAGTATGAGATGTGTGGCGAGATAGGTTAGTGAAGCGGTGCGACTAGGAGGCTTGGCGTGGTATAATGAGGGTATGAAGGATTTTGAGTATTTGGGGGAGAAATCGGTATATCTAGATGCGGCGTGTCAGAGCCTCCGGCCGGAGCCGGTGGTGGAGGCGATGACGAGATATTATTATACGCATAATTCTTGCGGGGAGCGGGTGAAGTATCCGTGGGGAGAGAAGACGGATGAGCTGGTCGAGGAGACGCGGAAGAAAGTTCTGAAGTTGTTGAAACTTGGTGGGCGGAATTATTTTGTGTCGTTTACGCTGAATACGACGTATGGGATTAACTTAATTTTGAACGATCTGAATCCGGCAGAGATAAAGAAAGTGATTACGTCGGATATCGAGCATAACTCGCCGTTCCTCGCGACGATGGCGATGAGTGAAAGGCTGGGGATCCCGAGGATTGTGCTGAAACGGAATGCGGACGGAAGCTTGCCAGTAGAGGGGGAGCTCGCGGAGGTGGCGCGGGAATATGGAGAACTAGACGGAGGAGAAGAACTAGACTTCCGGGAGGCGGTCGTGGTGGTGAACTGCGCGGCGAATTTTGACGGGCGGAGACTGACGAATCTAAAAGAAGTAGTGCGAAAAGTGCACAAGGACGGCGGGATTATTATTGTCGATGCGGCGCAGGCGATGGCGCATTATCATGAGATGCTGGAGAAGACGGAGGCGGATGCGATTTGCTTCTCGGCGCACAAGATGTATGCGGCGTCGCTAGGGGTGATCGTAGCGCGGAGAGATTTGATACCGCGGCTGAAGCTGAATTTTGTCGGAGGGGGGATGGTAGATGATGTGTTTGCAGATAAGTATATGCTGAGCGCGCTGGGGAATAAGGAGCATGAGCATACGATTTTCGAGGCGGGGTTGCAGGCATGGGCGGAGATAATTAGCCTGGGGGCGGCGATAGATTGGCTTGAGAAAAGGACGAAAGATGATAAGAAACGGCTAGAGGCGTGTACGGCGGGGCTGGACGAGTTTCTCAGGTCGCGCGAGAAAGTGCGGATGGTCGGGACGGAGGCGAATCCAACGATGAGCTTCTATGTCGAGGAGATAGATTCGCATTTGCTGGGGGCGGCGCTGGGAAAAGAGGGGGTGATGGCGCGGACGGGATATTTCTGTGCGCATTATTATCTCGATAAGGTTATGCAGTATCCGCCGCTGGTGAGATTTTCGCTGAGCTATGCGACGAGGGAGAGTGATATTGAAAAAGTGAAAAAAGCGTTGAAGAATATATAGTATTTATTTCGGTATTGCTTTTTCCGCAAAAGTGTGCTATATATAGTATATAGGTTTTAAAACACAAAAAGTTTAAACAAAAATGCAAGACAAAAACATAACAACTAATCCAGTAGTGCCAGATCCGATCGCGGCTGCGACGGCGATGGCGGGACGAGCGATGCAGGGCGACTTCGTGAAGAAGATTGTCGATAAGATAAAGGCATCGGAGAATATTTTGATTGCGCTGTCGAAGGACCCATCGGTGGATGATTTGGCGGCGGCGATTGGGTTGGCGATGTTTTTGGACGGGATGCAGAAACATGCAACGGCGATTTATTCGGGGAAGACGCCGGCGGCGATTAAGTTTTTGCAGCCGGATGCGACTTTTGAGACGAATACGGATAGCTTGCGGGATTTTATTATTGCGCTGAATAAGGAAAAAGCGGATCATCTGCGATATAAGCTAGAGGGGGATTTCGTAAAGGTATTTATCACGCCGTATAAGACGACGATATCGGAGAAAGATTTGTCGTTTTCGCACGGGGATTATAATGTGGACTTTGTGATCGCGATAAATGTAGCGTCGGCGGGGAATCTCGATGAGGCGCTGAAGGAACACGGGCGGATTATGCATGATGCGTCGGTGGTGAATATTACGACGGGGGCGCCGGGGCGATTCGGGGAGATCGAATGGAGTGATCCGGGGGCGAGTTCGATTTGCGAGATGATGACAAATCTGATTATGGCGATCCAAGGCGATGATAAGCCGCTAGAGCGGGATGTGGCGACGGCGCTACTGACGGGGATTGTGGCGGCGACGGATCGATTCTCGAATGAGCGGACGAATTCGGATACGATGGGAGTGGCGTCGAAGTTGATGTCGATGGGGGCGGATCAGCAGTTAATTACGTCGAATGTGAAGGGGAATGAAGTCGTACATAATGAGCCAGGAGCGGCGGGGGCTGAGGTTCCGACTTCGGCTTTGGCAGGGAAGGCTCAGGATAAGACGAATTTGGAAGTGAAGCACGAAGAGGCTGATGCTGGCGGAGTAAAGACGGAGGCCGTGGGTACTGGTAATATGGCGAGTGCTAATGCTACGGGAGCTGCTGGTGCTAGTACGGCTGGGGCGACTCCTGCTACCGGGGCGGGGGAGAATCCGGCAGTAAAGGCAGCGCCGAGTGCGGATGATTCAGCGAAGGCGGAGACGATACCGAATATTACGGCGACAAACAGTGTGAAGCCGGAGAGCGTAGTCGTGGAGCCGGTGATACCGGGGGCTAATAGCGGTGCGACGGGGGTGGCTAGTGGTACTAGTGTGGGCGCTGGGGCGCCGAAGATAGTAAGTGCTTCGAGTATGCCAAATAGACCGGAAGATGGGGCGACGGGGGAATCGCGGCCAATGGCGATGAGTGCGCCGGATGATTCAGGGATTCCGCAAAAAGGAAATGATTTGCAGCCACCAGTACCGAAGGGAGAGAAGAAAAAGAACTTTGCAGAAATGATGGAGGAGGCGCTTGCGGAGCCAGTGCCGATGCCAGCGAATCCGAATTTAGTAGGGTTGCCGGTGGTGCCTGCGGATCAGAATGCGGCGATGGCGGGGGCAGCGTCAGTGAATCCGATAATGAATAATGGAGCGATGGCGGGTGCGCCGGGAATGGCGGTGCCGATGACGCCTGGGCAGGTGGGCGTGGTGAATAATATGACGACGTCGCCGGTGATGGGGTTGCCAGGGCAGGCACCAGTGATGGCGCAGCCGGGAATGATGCAGGCTGGCGTAGTGGCGCCAGGCGCCGTGCCAGCGGCTGGGACTGCGAACGTAGGTGTAGCGCCGGTGACGGCTGAGGTAGTTAGCGGAGCGCCGGTGGTCGGAGCAAGCCCGGTGATGACAGTGCCGGGGACGACGGTACCATTAATGGAGCCGGTAGCAAACCCGAATACAGGAATTATACCGCCACCACCAACGCCATTGGCAGGGACAGATATGATGCCTCCAGTGTTGCCGCCGGTGCAGATGTAGAATTGGACCCCTTTTGGAAAAAGGTGTCCAACCTCCAAAACTAGGATGTTTTCTTTCTGAAAAGCGCGGTTTCCAGAAAGAAAATGAATAATATGTTATAGTTGAACTATGGAAAGTCGGAAATTACAAGTAGACGAAGAGGGGATTTTGTTGGTTGATAAGCCGGCAGGAATAAGTTCCTTCGGAGTGGTGGCGCGAGTGCGGAGAAAATTGTCAGAACAGGCAGGAATGATAGAGGTAAAGGGGAAAGATGGCGTCGTACGGCAAAAGCGAAAGAAGGTGAAGGTCGGACATACGGGGACGCTGGACCCGTTTGCGACGGGTCTTTTGATATTATTGGTCGGGAAGGCGACGAAGCGAGCGAATGAGTTCTTGAAAAAAGATAAGGAATATGTGGCGACGATACGGCTCGGGTATACGTCTTCAACGGGGGATCCGGAGGGGGAGATAACGGAATGTGAGGTAAGGGAGGTGCCGACGATGGAGGAGGTCGAGAGAGCAGTATATAGCTTCGTGGGGAAGATAGAGCAGCGGGTGCCGAATTTTTCGGCGGTGAAGATAAATGGGCAGCGAGCATATAAGCTGGCGCGGGAGGGGAAGGAAGTCGAGATGCCGGTACGAGAAGTGATGATCTATGAGATTGAGATCTTGAGATATGAATGGCCGGAACTTGAGATACGATGTAAGGTGTCGAGCGGGACGTATATACGGACGCTGGGGGAAGATATTGGTAAGGCGCTAGGGGTGGGTGGATATTTGACGGTGCTCCGGCGGACGAAGATAGATAAATATGATGTCGAAGATGCGATGAAGATTGAGGTGTAAGGCTGAGTATTGTTAATTGTGGGGGTGGTTGTTTTGATGGGTTGTGAGGAAT
Source organism: uncultured Candidatus Saccharibacteria bacterium (assembly GCA_948623715.1). GTDB lineage: Bacteria > Patescibacteriota > Saccharimonadia > Saccharimonadales > Saccharimonadaceae > Nanosyncoccus. The sequence goes on from CAPHDI010000019.1 coordinate 8,551, forward strand.
TTGTGAGGATTTTGTGGGGTCGGAAAGTTGGGAGAAGTGGGGAAAGTGTGGTATAATCGGAAGTGGAAGCGTGGCCGAGTGGTTGAAGGCGCACGACTCGAAATCGTGTGGGCAGAAATGTCTCGGAGGTTCGAATCCTCTCGCTTCCGCCAGGAAATTGAAATAAAAAAGAGGGCGCTCGAGTGAGCGCCCTTTGTGGTAGTTTAAGGCTTTAGGGGATTGTTGTCTGAGGCGGGGCGGGTTTGGAGACTTTGATGCTATGACTGACGATTACAGAGCTTAAGGCTCGTCTTCTTTGGCGGAGATGTTGTCGCCGGAGTTGGAAGAGATGGGGCGATCGGGGTCATTGGTGTGGGCGTGGGTAGTGATAAAACGATAGATGAGCCAGAGTTCGTAGGCGATGACGCCGAGGACGGCAAAAGTGATGATCTGAAGGAGGGCGTGCAATGTGGAGATGCCGAAATTGGTAGGGGCTTCGGGCGGAGTGTTGCTGGGACTGTTGCTGCCGGGAGCGGAGTTGGGGGAGTCCGTGGCGTCGGGAGCGATGGAGACGGTAGGATCGTCGGTAGTGTCCGGGGTGGTGGGGTCAGAAGATTCGTTCGGATTGTCTGCAGAGGTGTCGCCGATTCGTACTTGGAAAGTGAGGGTGCAGACGAAATTGCGACCGCCGGGGAGGTTGCCGTCGATGGCGCTGTAGCCAATGAGGGCGCCAGTATCGCTGAATAATTCGATATCAGAGATAGCAATGCCGTCGGGCTGGGCGGCGGTAGTGAGTTTTGCGCTACCGGGGACGTAGGAATAGGGGACATGCTGGAGTCCGGTGGCGGCGTAGAACTGGATTTTGCAGGCGCCGTAGTTGCTGGTTTTTGAATTGGAGTAGGTAGAGAGGTTGTTGGCGATGAGCCGGACTTCATACCAAGCGCAGTGGGTGTCGGAGAAAGTGGTGGCGTTGTTGATATTTTTGAGAGAGATGGCGGCGCCATGAAGAGGGGTAGTGCCGGTGTTGTAAAACTGGACATGGAAGGTGTAGATATGGCCGGGCTGGAGTTCTTGATTGCCGGACATGATGGTGCCGTCAGCGTCGGTAATAGTGGCGCCGAAGCTGGGTGCGTCATAGACGGTGCTGGAGGTATAAGGCTGGTCGACGGTGAGGTCGGGATCGGTGTCGAGGCTGGAGTCGACGGGATCATCTATGTCGTCGAGGGGATCTTCTGCAGGAGTGCCGTTCGGAGCGGGATCGCTGAGACTCGTGTCGTCGGATGTGGTAGGCGGGTCGGAGACGGTGGTGGCGGAGACGGTCGGCAGAGATAGGCTGAAAACGAGCATGAAGCAGAGAATGAGGGCGCAGAGGCGGGGTAGATGTAAGATTTTCATGAGATGACTTCCTTTCTGATGTTTTGGGTGGAGTGCTAATGCTGGGGTATGCTGGGGAAGGGTGCGATTTGCGGGGTGCCTAAACTGGGGGTGAGAAGAACGTGGGATCTGTTAATAAAACAGGGAAGCCCAATCTGTACCATTGTATCATAGAATTGTATTTTCGTCAAAAGTGTGATAATGGCCGGCTTTGGGATGTGGCGGTGGGGAGTTTTGGGGTTTTGTGGGCAAGTTCTTGGGATGACGGTTATGATTTTCGGGGGGTTAGGAAAATGTGTGATATAATGAAGGGGTATCGAATTAGTTAAAATGTAGCCAGTGGTGTTGGTTTTGCCGACATTGATGGTTTGCGTCTTCATAGCATTACTTATGTTTGAATGGCATCACGAGCCAATCATGTAAGTGTGCTATACTGGCTGCTAACTGATTCGATACACCCTCGTGGTGCCATTTTTGTATATCGTGCCATTTAGGGTCTAACTAAGCCATAAGGAGGGCATGATGCTAAAAATAAATAAAACTAAACCTTATCAATTTAGAAAAGTGCATGATAACTCTAGCTATGCGGGAAGAGTAGTGTGCATATTAGCTCTTATTTGCGGCATCGTGTCCGAACTTATGGGGCTCGGCTATTATAATAATACGGCGCAGGCGGCGAGGAAGACGCTGAGTAACATTACGACGATGCAGGAGATGACGACGGAGATATGTAACAATTCGGCGCTTGGGCAGAGTAATACGTTAACTGATATTCGTGATGGTAAAACTTACTCGGTCTCTCGCCTTTCCGACGGGAATTGTTGGATGACAAGTAACTTGGCGCTCGATATTAGTAAGGCTAATTCACTCTCAAGCGATGATACTGATATTGCAGAAGGTACAACCTGGCCAGAAACAGACGTGGAGACACCGATGGAGACGGAAGATGGGACATGGACGACGGATAACGGCGCGATTCTGTTCGCGATGCATCCAATCAAGCTTGCTGGCAATGATGGAGCATATCGAGACGAGTATGGCTATTACTACACCTGGTGTGCGGCGACGGCGGGGTCATGTCAGGTTGATGGATCTGGGATATCGGATGGTTTTGCAGAGAGTAGTATCTGCCCAAAAAATTGGAGGTTGCCAACGATTTCAGAGTATGACACGCTTGTTGGTAGGGGGACGTCAAGTTGGATAGACTATGGTAATGCAAATGGTTATTGGATCGGGGGAGTAAATGCATCCGCAGGCGGTACATTTTTCCCGGCCGCTGGCAGTGTTAGCAACGATGGTCTTAGCTACGGGGGTGCCTATGGCTACTATTGGTCTAGTACGCCTTATATTAATGGTTCTGGCGCGTATCGTCTTCATTTTCGCAGCGACAGTACGCCCAGTACTGGCTATAATTATAGATATTTTGGTCGTTCTATCCGCTGTCTTGCTCCCACTTCTAGCACTGATTTTCCGGAGTTATTTGATAAGAAAGATTCGAATGTGGCGGTAATGGTGGCGCCGGTGATTGCGATTGATGCGGTAAACGGGGATATGAAGTTAGAAGCTGATCCGAATGTGGTCGTGACAGGAGAGATTTCGGCGACAGTATCGGCGAATACAGACTATAAAGTACAGCTGAGTGCAGAAAAGCCAGATCTAACTAATCCTGAGGATGCAGAACATAAGATTCCGGCGGAGGGGAATGTGAAAGTGGGAACGAATGCTTGGGGGATTAGAAACTCAGCGACGGAGGAAATGTATGCGGCGATTACGATGGAGCCGACGGTGTATCCAGAGATAGCGGTGAAGACAAATGAGGATATGTCGAGGACGCATACTTTTGGAATCGGGGTGTCGATAGCGAATACGCTGCCGGCGGGGGAATATTCAACGACTGTAACTATTACTGCGGTGAATAATTAGTCAGAAAATAGGGGTTGTACCGTGGCGACAGATGTGGTATAATGGGCGATATATGATTACTAGAGAGAATAAAGCTAAGGCGATTGCGAAGCTCGCGCGCGATAAGAAGGACGTGGGTTCTCCTGAGGTGCAGGTTTCGGTTTTGACGGAGCGGATTAAAGAAGTGACCGAGCATGTCAAGGCGAACAAGCATGATTTTATGGCGAAGCGGGGCTTGATGCAGATGGTCGGGAAGCGGAAGAAACTGTTGAAGTATCTTGAGCGGACAAACTTCGATCTGTACAAGAAGACGATTGCTGATCTAGGCTTGCGCAAATAATTGCAAATATATATGCGGAAAATCTCCTGACTGAGAGGTCAGGGGATTTTTATAGGCGAAGGAAAGTGCTGTAGGTAGAAATGCGTAGAAAATACCACGGCGAAGGAGTTGGTGGCGAAGTCCCGGGGAAGTGCTACGGGCAAAAATGTGTAGAAAAATACCCCCTCGGGTGAGGGGGTCTGAAAGGGTTTATTCTAACGGCGAAGGGCGGAAATAGTCGGGAATGCGGTCGTGACCGACGGCATTTTGATAGATATTGGTGAGGTATGCCTTGATGTCGGCAGCACAGAGGCTGGTAACGAGGGAGGTGATCGAGGCGAGGGCGGAGATGTCGACAGGAAACTGGTAGGTGCCGCCGTAGAGGCCGATGAGCTTCACGTTGCCGGCGGAATTGACGCAGAAGTGGATAGTGACGTCGGTATGGGCGTCGGTCGCGTTGACGTCGACGGTATAGACGACAGGGACGCGGAGGTGGAGATTTTCGAGCGGAATTCCGACGGAGCTTTTGTGGGCGCGGCCGCGCTTGCTGCTGCGATCGCCGTGACGAAGGAAATTCTTGTAACGGCGGGGAATCTGGCCGAGCTCGGTCTCAAGGAAGCGCTCCTTCGAGATCGGCGGGAGGCCTGCGATGTGAATGCGGCCGGCGTCGGGATTGGAGACGACGTCCGGGAGGACCGGAGAACCGGTATTGCGGTCAGTGCGGTCGGTTGCGGAAAATGCCATGAAATTTTACCCCTTTCTATGAAGAACAAGTTCGTTAGAACCCGTATAAGTATAACATAGACGCCATAAAAAGGCAAGATTTGCTGCAATCTTCTGCTTCTGGGGCAATTCGTGATATAATAGAGACGGGGGAATACAATTTAATTTACGGGAAGACCGCAGATAAGGGTCATTGTTTGGTGTGCTTTAATGATGGTCGCTATCTGATGTTTTCCCGAGGAAAGGTGCATACAGTAATGGATATTATTAATCCGAGCGGTAAAAAGACTTTGAGCGTGGAGACGGAGTGGCTGGGGAGGAAATTGAAGTTGGAGGTAAACCGGGTAGGGTTCCGGTCGACGGCAAGTGTGCTCGTGAGCTATGGTGATACGATGGTGCTGGGGACGGTCGTAGTCGGTAAAGAGCCGGTCGAGCAGGATTTCTTCCCGTTAACGGTGGATTATGAAGAGAAATTCTATGCGGCGGGGAAGATTAGTGGTTCGAAATTCATCAAGCGAGAAGGGAAACCGGCGGATGAAGCGATTCTCGTCGGGCGGCTAATTGATCGGCCGATTCGCCCGCTGTTCCCGAAGAATTGTCGGCAGGAGATTCAGGTAGTAGCAACAGTGCTGTCGATGGATCCGGAATTTCGGCCGGATGTGATCGGGATGCTGGCGGCGTCATCGGCACTGATGCTGTCGGGTACGCCATTTGACGGGCCGGTCGCCGGGCTTCGGATTGGACGGATTAACGGGGAGTTTAAGGCATTCCTGACGCCGGAAGAACGGGAAAAATCGACGCTTGACCTGGTCGTCGCGTGTAAAGACGGGAAGATTATGATGGTCGAGGCGGGGGCCGAAGAAGTGCCGGAAGCGATGATTATTGAGGCGATGCACTGGGCGGTGAAGAATGTACAGCCGGCGCTGGATCTACAGAGAGAATTGTGCGAGAAGGTGGGGGTTGAAGCAGTGGACTGTGAGATGCATTACACTGAAGAGGAAGAAGTCGCTCATGAGCGAGTAGCGGAATGGCTGGATGGAAAACTTGGAGAGAATATCCGGGGAAATGTGATCGAGCGGACAGAGAAGCTTGATGAGCTACATGAAGAAATGGATGCGGCGTTCGCAGAGAAATATGGCGAGGGGGAGACTGCTGAAGCAAAGCGAGAGGATTATGATGAGCGGCTGGCGAAGCTGTATGCGGATGCGTTTGAATATGTAATATATAATGAAGTGCGACGAAGTATTATTGAGGACGGAGTGCGGCCGGACGGGCGGGCATTGACGGAAGTGCGGCCGCTGTCTTCGCAGGTAGGGGTGTTGCCGAGGGTGCACGGTTCGTCGCTGTTTACACGGGGATTGACGCAGGCGCTGAATGCGGTGACGTTGGCGCCACTGTCGTTTGCGCAGGTCGTTGATACGATGGAAGTGACAGACGGGAAGCGACGCTACATGCATCATTACAATGCGCCATCATATACAGTAGGCGAGCCGGGTCGAATCGGGGCGCCAGGGCGACGGGAAGTCGGACATGGTTATCTCGCGGAGCGGGCGTTGATTCCGGTATTGCCAAGTGAGGAAGATTTCCCGTATGCGATTCGGAGTGTAACAGAAATTATGTCGCAAAACGGGTCGACTTCGATGGCGGCGACGTGTTCGTCGTGCTTGGCGTTGATGGACGCAGGGGTACCACTGAAACGGCCGGTTTCGGGAGTGGCGATGGGATTAATCATGGATGTGTCGAATGTTGCAGACATTACGGCGGATGATATTGATAAAGCGTATGTATTGACGGATCTGATGGACGCGGAGGACTTCGCGGGACATATGGACTTCAAGGTGACAGGTACGACGGAGGGGGTGACGGCATTACAGATGGATATGAAGGTGCATGGGTTGCCGGTAGATATTCTAGAGAAAGCGATCGAGCAGTCGCACGCAGGACGGATGTTTATCTTGGAGCATATGCTAAGTGTATTGCCGGAATCAAGGGAAAAAGTATCAGATCTCGCGCCGAGGATCGAAAAGTTAATGATTAATCCAGATAAAATTGGGATGGTGATCGGAAAAGGCGGGGAGACGATCAATAAGATCACGAGCGAGACAGGGGCGATGGTTGATATTGATGATTCGGGCTTGGTGACGATTTCGGGGGATAATGCAGAGAAGATTCAGAAGGCACTGGACTGGGTGAAATCTTTGACGGAAGAGCCGGAAGTTGGGAAAGTGTATGAAGGTACAGTGGCGACAATTAAAGATTTCGGGGCGTTCGTGACGATTTTGCCGGGAATCGATGGGATGTTGCACATTTCTCAGATTTCGGATAAGAGGATCGCGAATGTGACCGATGTGTTGAAAGTGGGCGATAAGGTGAAGGTAAAACTGACGGCGATCGATGATAAGGGGAGGTTATCATTAACGATGCGAAACATTGATAAATAATGTGATACAATAGGTACATGGCAAAGACGAGGTCTACAAAAACGGGGAAGACCGCGAGTCGGGCAGGTGCAAAAAAGTCCACGCGTGGTCGGAAGAAAAGTACAAAATCGACACCAGAATATGAGTTGCCGGGAGGGTTTTGGCGGCAGATTTTGGCGATATTGATGCTGCTGGTCGCGGTGGTGTTGATAATTTCGTGGATGGGTGACGGGGGAGATCTCTTGAATGTGACTGACGGAATTCTAAATGAATGGATCGGGCGGGCACGATATTTGCTGCCGGCATTACTAGCGTGGTTGGCGGTGAAGATTTTCCGGAGTGAGAGTAATAAGCTGCCACCGGTGATGTGGACGGCGTCGCTACTGATGATATTCTGGGCGGCGGGGGTGTTCGGGCTATCGACAGTGGGGCAGGCGCATCCAAACGGGGGAATGGTCGGAGAGTGGCTGAATAGCTTTATTGTACAGATTTTGAATCCAGGTGCGGCGATAATAATATATATTATATTGATTTTTGTGACATTGCTATTTATTTTGCAGATGAATCCGGCGACGGCTTTTCATGCGGTAGGAAATTTATTCCGGACGACGGAGAAGAAAGAAGAAGTAACGGCGAAGGCAGAGCGGAAGGTGCGTGAGCCGAAGGAGAAGCTGAAACCAGCGCCGAAACTGTCGGATCTGGAGGTGGAGATTAATGACGGGTCAGCAACGGATGAGGAAGAGCCGAAGCGGAAGAAGGAGAAGGTGGGGTTGTTCTCGAAGTTTGGAAAGAAGAAAAAGGATTCTTCTGCTGAAGAGGTGGAGCCAGTGGCAGCGAAGAAAGCTGAAGTGGCGGAGAAGGCGCCGGATCGGGCGTTGGTAGCGATGACGGATCCAGACTGGAAGATGCCGGGATTGGAGCTGCTAGAAAAGAAGCAATCAGCGGCAGATGCGGGCGATGTGCGGCAGAATGCGGCGTTGATTAAGTCGACATTGTCGGATTTTGGAATTGATGTGGAGATGGGGGATGCGAATAAGGGGCCAAGAATTACGCAATATACAATGCGGCCACCTTCGGGGGTGAACTTATCGAAGATTCTTGCGCGGGATAAAGAGCTGGCGCTTAATCTGGCGGTCGATAAGATTCGTATCGAAGCCCCGATACCGGGGACGAGGTTGGTAGGCGTGGAAGTGCCGAATGTGAAGTCAGCAGATGTGCGGTTACGCGGAGTACTAGAAAGTCCGGAGTGGAAGAAGGCGGCGGTGGATCCATTGATTTTTGCGGTGGGGAAGGACATTTCTGGTAAGGCAGTGGTGGCGAATCTTGCGAAGATGCCGCATCTCCTGATCGCAGGTACGACGGGTTCTGGTAAGTCGGTGATGACGAATACTTTAATCTCTTCGTTGCTATATCATAATGCGCCGAGTGATTTGAAGCTGATCATCGTAGATCCGAAGCAGGTGGAAATGGTGCAATATAATGATATTCCACATCTCTTGACTCCGATTATTACGTCGGTAGAGAAGGCGCTGTCGGCGATGAAGTGGGCGGTGAATGAGATGGAAAAGCGCTATACGATTATGGCGGAGGAAAAAGTTAAGAACATTGTCGATTATAATACGAAGATGGCGAAAAAAGTCGAAGCGGAAAAGGCGGTAGAGGCGAAGAAGGCTGCGGTCGGAGGTGAGAATGCGGAGACGGAAAAGGCTGAGAAGGCGGCGCCGGTCGATCCGCAAGGTGAGCAGATGCCGTATATTGTGGTGATTATCGATGAGATGGCAGATCTTATGATGATGGCGGGGAAGGATCTGGAGATGCTGATTGTGAGGATTGCACAGAAAGGACGCGCGGCGGGGATTCACCTAGTGCTCGCAACGCAACGTCCAGAGGCGAAAGTGATCACGGGTCTGATTAAGGCGAATATTCCAGGGAAGATTGCTTTCGCGGTGGGGAGTCAGATTGATTCGCGGATTATGCTGGATCAGAGCGGGGCGGAAAAACTGCTTGGTAAGGGTGATATGCTAATGCTGACGACGGAAATGATGGGGAAGCCGCGACGAATACAGGGTGCCTGGGCGAGCGATGAGGACGTGGCGAAGATGACGGATTTTCTTAGAGCGCAGCGTGCACCAGAGTATAACAAGGAGGTGATTGCACAGGCAGTGCAGATTAAGGGTATGGGGCCGGCGGATGGGGGAGCGATCGGTGATCTTGGCCGGCGATATGACCCGAATGACCCGGTAGTGAGGAAGGCAATAGAGATAACTCTCAGACAAGGGAAGTTCTCGACGGCGTCACTGCAGACGTGGCTAGGAAAAGGGCACGGCTTCGTGTCGGGTCTCGCGATATGGCTAGAGGAGATTGGGGTGATCGGGCCGGCGAATGGGCATAAGCCGCGAGACGTGAATATTACAACGATGGAAGAGTTTGAGCAACTGGCGGGCGGGGGCGGAGAAGAATAATTTAGGCTGTCGGTGTTGATTTATAGGGGGAAGTGTGATATATTTATAGGGTATATTAGCTCAGCGAGCGGGTGTTTGAAGAAGTTTTAGAGCCGCGCTTGCTTTAACCAAAGGAGTTGTAATGAAAAATTACGAACTTACGCTGCTTTTTCATCCGGATCTTGAGATGAATTTGGAGCCTGCCACTACTAAGGTCAAGGAATTGATCGAGAAGAATGGTGGTAAAATCACGAAGGAAGTCAATGATAGCAAGAAGCATTTGGCTTACCCGATCAAGGGTCAGGATTTCGCGGTATATTACTACTACGAAGTCGAGTTGCCGGCTGATGCTCCAAAGAAAATGGAGAGTGTATTAAACATTACGGATGAGGTATTACGTTATTTGATGGTCACCGTAGATGAGCGCAAGCTAAAATATGAAGCAAAGCAGGCTGCGCGCAAACCGCATGGTGAAGATTCTGATAACGAGGATCAGCAATAATGCGGGGCTTTGCGAAGGCCTTTGTCGCAGGCAACCTCACACGCGACCCAGAAACGCGAGCAACACCGAGCGGAGCACAAGTAACGAACTTCTCAATTGCGGTAAATCGTTCCTTTAAGGGGAGTGACGGCAGTCAGCAAGAGCAGGTTTCTTATCTAGAATGTGTAGCTTGGGGACGGACTGGCGAGACAATCGCACAGTACACGAAGAAAGGTTCGAGCCTACTTGTAACAGGACGTCTCGAACAGCGGAGCTGGGATGATAAAAACACGGGCCAGAAACGTTCGCGTACAGAAATTATCGTAGAGGATTTTGCATTCCTCGGCGGTGGTAATGGCGGGAACGGGGGCGGATCGAGTTACGGTTCAAGCGCCGGTTCGAGCAGGCCTTCGTCAAGGGCGACGAAATCAAATGATGATTTCGTGCCGGATGATTTGCCGGAAGACGAAGCAATTAACTTGGACGATATTCCATTTTAGTAGGTGGGGAAGGAGAGAATAAAATTATGAGAAAAGTAAAGACTAATCCAAATTTATATTTTGATTATCGCGATGTAAAGACATTGCAGCGCTACATTGATGCCTATGGCCGGATCGAGCCGATGAGTAAGACTGGTCTCACGGCAAAGCAGCAGAGGCAGCTTGCGGTGGCAATTAAGAGGGCACGACACCTAGCATTACTACCATTCGTAGCGGAGAGATAGAGCATGTACGGTCCAATCGATTTAAAGAAGAATGTGCTGATTACCCTGGATGGGCAGCCGTATAAGGTGATTGAATATTCACAGAAAGTCATGGGACGGGGTGGTTCGATTGTGAATGTGAAAGTGAAAAACTTAATCACGGGCGCGTTATTGCCAAAAACTTTTAAAGGGCAAGAAAAAATCGAGCCGGCGGAAGTAACGACGAAAAAGGTTCAGTATCTCTATAAGGATGATGATAAATTTTACTTCATGGATCCGGAAACTTTCGAGCAGTATGAACTCGCGGCGGATATGGTCGGTGATGCGAAGGATTTCATGCGCGATGGTGATGAAATGGAGATTCAGTTCTACAACGGAACGCCGATCAACTTGACTTTGCCGAAGAATATTTGGCTAGAGGTAACGTATACAGAAACAGCCGTGAAAGGTGATACGACTTCGTCAGTGCAGAAGGATGCGACGCTTGAGACGGGGGTGGTGATCAAAGTGCCAGCATTTATCAAGACGGGGGATGTGGTTTCAGTCGATACCGAGACATACGCGTATCGCGAGCGAAAGAAATAGGGCTCGTTCTCTTGGGCTATTGCGGTGTCAGAAGCTCCGCCTCGCAGGAGACGTACGATAAGTGCGTCTCCTTTGCGGTGCTCGCTTCTTCCTAGCACTAGCTCCAAGATAACTTCGCCCTAAAGTCTAAAGTAGTTTGGTGTGGAAAAAGCGCCAGGCTTCTTTCCACTCAGAGAAAGTGAGGAGGTCTTCGACTTCAGAAAAGGGGACCCAGCGGGCTTGGGAGATTTCGGAATCTTGTTTTGTGAGGGATTGGTCGGGATCTTTTAGACGGGCGAGGAAGAGGACGACCTCTTTGTCGATATCTTCGGCGGGTTGATGATTAGTGGTACGGTTGCTAAGATTACGGTGGTCGATGATATAGGAGAAGCTGTGACGGACGGAGGGGTCGATGATGATGTCTAGCCCGGTTTCTTCTTTGACTTCGCGGAGGGCGGTTTCAACCTCGGATTCATTGGGCTCGACATGGCCTTTGGGAAATCCCCAGAAGCCGTTGTTTTGATAGATGAGAAGAGCGGAGTCGTGATCAATGATGACGGCGCCGCAGGCTTTTTCGTGGATCATGAAGGTATTATAGCACGACAGGGGAAAGAATGTGAAATTTAATCTTCAGGCAGGGGAAGAGATGATCTGGGCGACGAAGATTTTGAAGAATTACATCGTTGGTGGGGTGGCGGAGAAAGTGGCGAATCTTTTTGTATTTTGTCATTAAGGGTCGTTCGTTTTTGACGGGAATAGGCGAATTGCGGTGTGGTAGATGGCGGGGTTTGTTTGTGACGGGTGCGTTGTAAGATGGTATAATATAGATATGGAAAAACAGATGGTCGGTAGGGCGGAATTGAAGCTGGAAGAGGCGGTGAAAGCGTTTCGGTATGATTTTCGGGGAAAGATAGTGTTTGATATTGGGTCGTCGACGGGTGGATTTACGGAATTAGCGTTGAAGCTAGGAGCGAAGAAGGTCTATGCGATAGAAAAAGGCACCCGGCAGATGAAGGCGCCGCTTCGGTATGACGCACGGATTTGTCTGCTGGAGAAGACGGATGTGTTTGATGTGATCGTGTCGAAGCAGCGGCCAACGATTACAGAGAGATGGGTAGTGGTGCTAGGGTGCGGAGGTGTAGCAGAGCTGGAGGGCAAGGTGGATACGGTATTGGCGGATGTGTCGTTTATAAGCCTGACGCGAGTGCTTGCGCACGCGAAGAAGGATATTGCCGGGCGGGGGACGGATTATCTGGTGATGCTAAAGCCGCAGTTTGAGGCGTATCCGGATCAGCTGGTTAAGGGGGTGGTGAAAAATGAGAAGATGCGACGAGAGATTATTAAGCGGTTTGAGATGTGGCTGGGGAAGAACGGATTTGTGATTGTGAATAAGCGAGATAACGATACGGTGGGGAAGGTCGGAGGAAATCGGGAGAGATTCTATTGGCTGAAGAATGGGGGATTCGGCACAAAAAATGAGCGGAAAAGCTTGCATTAATTTAAGATTAGTGATTATATGGGAATATAAGTAGTTTAATTACTCTTTGCTTAGGCAGAGAGTAATTTTGATTTGGTAAGAGAAAGATAGGGGTGGAGGGAATTTTTAGGTTTTTATGTAAAATGGGAACGGGAGTGTGGTATAATAGGAATGTTACAGTCATTTATGATAAAAGAGCAAGTTTTTTCTTTTGTCAGCCATTAAAAAGGCACTATTAGGGAGCTTTTTGTTGGCTGTCGAAAGATTTGCTTAAATAAATGGCTGTAACACCCCTAGTGGTGCCTTTTTGTTGGTATAGAAAAGATGCATGTGGCGTACCAACGGAAGTAGATAGGTAAAAAGGCGCCGCTAGGTCCTATCAATACAACAACAGGAGGGCCGTAATGCGCAAA
>CAPHDI010000020.1 GCA_948623715.1 uncultured Candidatus Saccharibacteria bacterium
CAAACTGATCACTGCCATCTGCAAAATGGCAAAGGAGCAGAAGCGGGTGACCGCACGAGAGCGGAATGTCACCAACGACAAATTTACGATGCGGCTGTTTTTGATCCGGCTGGGATTTATCGGGGATGAGTACAAAACCGCCCGGAAAATCCTGCTCAGAAACCTTACTGGCAACAGCGCCTGGAAAAACGGTCCACCGCCAGGGTGGAGGTCGACACCGACAGCTAATAAAGGGGGTGCGCCTTATGATAACTAAGGGTAAATTTCTCAGCCCGTATACAGTGAAGATGGTGCGGAAGCTTTATCCGGCAGGGTGCCGCGTGGAATTAGTCCATATGGACGACCCCTACAGCACACTGCCTCCCGGTGAGCGCGGAACGGTAGTGTTAGTGGACGATACCGGAACTGTGTTTGTGGACTGGGACTGCGGCTCCAGCCTCGGTGTCGTATTCGGCGTTGACGAGATCCGCAAAGTACCTTAAAGACGGCCCAGGCCGTCATAAACCGCCAGCCCGCCGTCTTTTGCGGGCTGGTTTCTAAAGAAACTATTGCAATAATGAGATTATTAAGAAAGAGAAAACAATGCGCTTACGCCTTGATGCGTAAGGCGATCAGAGGTAAAATTAGAATAGAAAACTGCGAAAGGAGGCCATTTTAGTGAGTATTTCTACCGAAAACCCTATGCAAGCACTTGCCGCCAGCATGACACCAAAGTTTGCCGTCTCTTACCTGCGCGTCTCGACACGGGGGCAAGCTGAACGGGGCGGTGGGGCTGATGAGGGCTTTTCCATCCCAGCCCAACGAGAGGCCAACAAGAAAAAAGCCCTGTCTATGGGCGCAATGGTGGGCAAGGAATTTGTGGACCGAGGCGCTTCCGCTAAATCCGCAGACCGCCCCGAACTCCAGAAGATGCTGGAATATGTCAAAGAAAACGCTGACCGGGTGGATTATGTGATTGTCCATAAGGTCGACCGCCTCGCCCGGAATCGTGGCGATGATATTGACATTATGCGTACTCTGCGGGAATGCGGCATCCAGTTGGTTTCTGCCTCAGAGAGTATTGATGACACCCCTGCCGGGATGCTGCTCCATGGCATTATGAGCTCTATTGCTGAGTTTTACTCGCAAAACTTGGCAAATGAGGTAAAGAAAGGGCTGTACGAGAAAGTCAAGCATGGTGGCACAGCGCATAAAGCGCCGATAGGCTATCTGAATATACGTCGTATTGACGAAAAAGGGCGCGAGGAACGTACTGTAGTTGTCGATGAGGAACGAGCACCTTTGATTAAGTTAGCCTTTGAGGAATTCGCAACCGGAAATTGGACCGTAAGTGATCTGGCCGATTATCTTGCAGCTCGTGGTCTCACAACCCGAGCCACCCCTAAAATGCCTTCAGTACCAATCAATAAGAAATATCTCAATTCCATCCTCAATAACCCGTATTATAAGGGCGTTGTGGTATATAAAGACGTTGACTATATGGGGAGTCATACTCCACTTGTCAGTGCCGATTTATGGCAACAGGTGCAGGATGTTTTGGCTTCTCACATCAATGGGGAGCGCACTCGTGAGCATCCTCATTTCCTCAAGGGCAGCTTATATTGCCGCAATTGTGGCTCCCGCATGATAATTACTTATGCCCGGTCTAAATCCGGCGTAAGGTATCCGTATTTCGTATGTGCTGGACGTCATAGCAAGCGAAAACGAGATTGTAATCAAAAAGCAGTGCTGATTAGTGAAGTAGAAGAACAGGTCAATTTGATTTATGCGCGGTATTCACTCCCAGCAAATCAGTGTGTAGCTTTAGAAGAGCATCTGAAAAACACTGTCAAGGTAGAGAAAAAACGCTATATGAGCGAATTGGACGGGCTGCGGCGCGAGAAGAACACCATCGAGCGTCAGCGCAAAAAGTTGTTAGATGCACATTATAACGATGCAATTCCGCTTGATTTGCTTAAAAGTGAACAGAAAAGGCTGGCAAAACAATTAGCAGCTATCGACCACGAAATCAATGCCTATGAGGCTATATTTACTTCTGCACTTGAGAAGCTGGAGGAGGCCATAGAAATCGTTAAGGATTGCGGTGTGGCCTATAAATTAGCACCCGATAGCATTAAGCGCATCATGAACTGCGCGATTTTCTCAAAGCTGTGGGTTGAGCCTAACGGGGAAATTACTGCTGAGTTTAAGCAGCCATTCAGTACGTTAGTGGACGCTACGGAGGGCGCGGCAGGTCAGTCTGACAAAGAAGAAACCCGTGATGTCATTCAGACATTCACGGATTTCTTCTCTGCCATCCAAAACCGCATCTCAAATTTTTTTGGTCAGGGTTTGAATAACGACTTTTTGGTGGGCGATAGAGGAGTCGAACCTCTGACCTCGTCTACGTCAAAGACGCGCTCTAGCCAACTGAGCTAACCGCCCGATATGGTTATTATAGCACAGATAGATAAAGTTGTGAAGTGGGGATTTTGAGAAAAATGTAAAAACTGAAATACTTATGGTATAATGGAGAAAAGAGGAGAAAAGTAAGATGATGCGCGTGGATGAGCAGTTTATGGAAGAAGTGGGACTGGGGGCGATGCCAGAGGCGGAGAAGCAGGAATTTATGAAGCATGCGCAGGAAGAGTTGGAAGTGCGAGTCGGGCAGGGGATTGGAGCGAACTTGTCAGAGGCGCAGATGGCGGAGTTCGAGGGGGTGACGGATCTAGACGCGGCGGCAGCATGGCTGGATCAGAATGCGCCGAATTTCCGGGAGGTGGCCGCGAAAGTTTTTGAAGAATTCAAAAAAGAATTGGCGGCGGAGCGAGAAAGCATCCTCGGGATGTAAAACACTATTTTCGGGCGGTTTTACCGTAGCCGTTGAGGAAGGATTTCGCGTCCATAGGTTTCTTGCCTTCAGGCTGGAGTTCGTCGACGGCGATGAAGTTGCGGTCGGCGCACTTGATCATGAGCGGCGAGACGAGAGTGTTGATAATTGAGGGGTCACAGATAACGGTAGTCGAGTCGACGAGATGGGCCTTTAGAATAATACAAGTCTTGCCGAAGAATTCGTATTTTGGCTTCGGGAAAGTCTGATAGGCGATAATCTGACGAAGAATCTCGGGGGCGGAATGTTTCTCTGGGTGAAGCTGAGAGAGAGATTTATCGAACTTGTCAGTATAAGTAGCGCCGGTCTCGGGCTGAGGCGTAGGAGTCATGGTGCGAATTTTATCGAGATTTTCGACGAGCCAGGTTGCGCCGGCAGTGGCGAGGTGTTCATAGATGATAGACTTGTCGAGAGGGAGATTATGTAGAGTCTCTTGGTGGTAGATCGGGCCGGCGTCCATTTTGCGGACTAGCTTCATGATGGAATAGCTGAAATCAGTATCGCCGGCAAGGATGGCAGACTCGATGGGGGAGGCGCCACGATATTTCGGGAGCAGGGAGGGGTGAAGATTAAGAATACCTTCGGGCTCGAAGAGGTCGAGGAGATCTTTTTTGATCAAAATGCCGTAAGAAGCGAGAATGCCGAAAGCGGCGGGATGTTTGCGTTTGAGCTCGGCGACCTTTGCGAGATCGTCGGGGGTGCGGGCATGAAAAAGGAGTTCGACGTGTGGGGCGAGGGTTTCTAATGTTGCGTCGGCAAGGGGGCCGTTGCCCAAAAAGATAACTTCAGGTTTACTCATCGGGGAAGAGATCTTTATTATTACGGATTTCTGACTCGTAATCGGTGATAGGGACGAGGTCGCCATTGTCATTCATGCGATAGAAAGCGGTAGGGTCGTCCTTGATATGGTCGATGAAAAGGATGCCGTCGAGATGGTCGATTTCGTGGAGGAGGGTACGGGCGAGGTAGCCAGAGGCCTTGAGGCGGACTTCGGTGCCGTCTTCAAGGAGAGCTTTAACTTTAACCTTATGTGGGCGGCCGACGAGTCCATAAATCTCGGGGACGGAGAGGCAGCCTTCCTGATCTTTGTCGATTTTGCCCTCGGTGCGGATGACTTCGGGGTTGATAAGGGCAGTGAAATGCTGGTTGTCTTTATTGTCGAGGTCGTCACGGATGATGATAATGCGCTGATTCTCGCCCATCTGAGGGGCGGCCATAGCGGCAGAAAGTTCGTAAGGGTGCTGAGCTTCCCAAGCCAGGGAAGCGGCGCGCATGTCGGCGATTAGCTCGCGGGTCTCGTCGGTGATTTCGCGGACCTTGACGGATTTTGCGCGCAGTCTAGGGTCAGGGGTGGTAATTAGTTTTCTCATTGCCATTATTATATCATAGAAGCGACGGCGGGTCGAGAACTATTGACCACTGAGAAGTCGCTGTGAAGGGGATGAGGGCGGTACGGAGCTGTTCGCGGGAGGTGGATTTGAGGATGATTTGCCAGGTGAAGCCGCGGCTAGTGCGTTCATGAAAGGCGGGTGCGGGTGGGGAGACGGAGAGAGCGGGATTTTTTGCGAGCTCGGTGTAGGCTTGGCGGATTTTGGCGAGGGTAGTCTTCTCGGTCTTGTAGGTGATGCTGAGGCGGGCGAGATAGGTGAAGGGTGGCATTTGCTGTTCGCGGCGTTTTTTCAGGAGGTAATCGGCGAAAGCGGGGAAATCGGATTTAATTGCGGAGGTGATGACGGGGTGGTCGGGCCGGTAAGACTGGATGAAGACTTCGGCGAGGTCGAGGTGGCCACGACCGACGCGGCCGATGACTTGGGTGAGAAGCTCGAAGGTGCGCTCTTCGGCGGAGAAATCGGGGAGAGCGAGGCCAGAGTCGGCCTGGACGACGCCGACGGTGGCGAGATGGGGGAGATCGAGACCGCGGGCGAGAGTCTGAGTGCCGATGAGAATGTCGATATCGCCGGCGTGGACGTCGTGGTAGTGGGTGGCGAGACCGTCAGTTTTCTTATTATCACCGTCAAAACGGGCGATTTTTGCGTCGGGGAAGAGACGCTGGAGCTCGGATTCGAGGAGTTTCGTGCCGAAACCTTTATGAATAATGCCAGGGTGGCCGCACTCGGGGCAAGAGGTGGGGACTTTTTCTTCGTGGCCGCAAATGTGACAACTTAAAGTATAAGAATCGGCATGGAGAGTCATAGGAAGGTAGCATTCGGGGCAGAGGGCTTGCCAGCCACAGTTTTCGCAGATGGTAAGAGGTGAAGAGCCACGACGATTATGGAAAATGAGAGTTTGATGGTTAGCTTTAACATTTCTCTCGATAGCTGTCAAGAGGGGAGTAGAAAAATAGCGATTTTTGGTGAAATTATCGCGATTCTTGAGGTCGATAATGGTGGTTTTGGCGGTGATGGCAGTAGATTTGGCCTTAACGTCGAGATTGACAAGGGTGTTGCGGGTTTTTGCAAGGTGGTAATCGACGATATTAGGGGTGGCAGTACCGAGAATACAGGGAATTTTACTACTGCTAGCGATGAAACTGGCGAGGCGGAGAGCGGAGTAGCGGGGCGGATTCTCCTGATAATAGGAAGATTCGTGGGCTTCATCGATGATAATCAGACCGAGATTATTGATAGGGGCGAGGAGGGCGGAGCGAGGGCCGATGATGACCTGGGGGTTGGTAGAAATGAGGGTGTCAAGCCAGATTTTGCGACGTTCGGCCATGGTTTGTTGGGAGTGCATGAGAATAATACGGTCACCGAAGGTATCAGAGAAGATTTTGACGAGTTGGCTGGTCAAAGCGATCTCGGGGACGAGGAGGATGGTGGATTTTTGCGATTTAAGGGTATTTAGAGCCATTTTGAGGTAAATATTGGTCTTACCGCTACCAGTGACACCTCTGAGTAAACGGGTGGCTCCTGGGGCGTTTTCGAGGGCTGTGAGAGCGGCGTGTTGAGAAGCGTTTAGGGGGATGTCTGGGGTCGGGAGGGCGCTAGGAGGGCGGTTTGAGGGGTCGGAGGCGTCTGGGGGCTCTAAATAGCCTTTGAGGGCATTTCGGGCGGCGAGGCCGGCAGGAATCATAAGATTAGCCACGACCGGTATAGGGGTGAGATAGTACTTTGAGACCCAAAAAATCGCTTTTAAGAGATGAGATGATATAGGGGTGGGGAGGAGGAGTTTAGTGATGGGCTTGGTCGGGAAATCGACGGATTTAACCTGTCTATAAACGATACCGAGGACGGTTTTTTTGCCGAGGGGAATGAGGACGATCTGACCAGGCAGGAGCTTCGTCTCAGAGCGATAGGTCAAGGCGCCGCCGCCACTGCGGTAGACTTCAGTCGGTATTACCTCGAAAAACATAGGTTTATTATAGCACAGAGTGGTATAATGGAGGTATGAAGTTTGTGGAGCTAAGCGAAGAAGAGGTGCGGGGGCTGAGGTTTAAATGTAATAATTTCTTGCAATCTTGGGAAATGTATCAGAGGTATCAGAATCTGGGGCGGGAGAGCTATCTTATGGGGGTGAAAAATACGGAGGGGGAGATCGTAGCGGCGGGATTGATACTAGCGCGGCCGTGGAAGTTCGGGCTTAAGGTATTTAGGGTGCCGGGAGGGTGGTTAATGGACTATGACGGGCTGTTTGAGCGACCTACTTCGTCGAATTCTCCGGTCCGCAGTCACCGTACCATGAGTACGGCTCCTTTGCGGGCTTCAAATTCTCCTCGTAGTTCATCTCAAAAAGCACCGTCGTTAGGCATACTGGAATTTATTACGCTGAAAGCGAAGGAATTTGTCAAGCAGAAGGGTGGGATTGCGCTGGAAATTGCGCCGAATATTGTTTCGCAGCCGCGGGATGCGCATAATGAGATCGTAGAGGGGCGGGATAATCTCGGGGTAAAGCGAGAACTCGTGCGGCTCGGATATAAGTATCTTGGGGAGTATGAGCAGGTGAAGTGGACGTTTGTGAAGGATGTGAAGAGTCCGGAAAGTGTGGGCTTGAGGGGATCGGCGGCTAAGGAGCGGAGTGCGGATCTGGAGGAGATGTTTATGTCGTTTCGGACGGATCATCGGCAGCGGATCCGGCGGGCGGAACGCGAGAAGGTGCGTGTAAGAGAGCTCGGCAACGGGGAATTAGGAATTCTGAAACAGATTGCGGCGGAGGCGGGGGAACGACATGGATTTCGGGATCCAGAGATGGAGTATTACCGGTCGATGAAGGAAGCTTTCGGGGAGAAAGTGAAATTCATGGTGGCAGAGGTGCCAGCGGAGCGACTGCCGGAAACGGAGCGAGAAGGGCTCGGGTCGGGGGTGGAATATGTGCCGCTGGCGGCAGCGATGTTTGTGATAGATGATAAGGAGGTCGTCTACCTCTATAGCGGTTCGGTGCGGAAGTTGCAAAAGTATGGGGGTGCACACCTAATGCAGTGGAAAATGATTCAGGAAGCGGTAGAGAAGGGCTGTGAAAAGTACAATTTCTATGGGGTGCGGCCAGTGGAGGGGGATGGAGTGTATAATTTCAAGCTGGGGTTCCGGGGGAAAGTGGAGGAGCTACTAGGGACGTTTATTCTGCCGATAGGGATGATTGGAAAGATGTATGTGGCGAGATTGCCAGTCAGGGAATATGGGGAAGTGAAATAAGCTTATCTTGGGCTTGCATATTGCGGAGGACCTGAGGTAAGCCTGATTTCTGTGTAAAAAGAAAAGCCCCCGACGCATGGTCGGGGGTGCAGGTGAAAGGATTAAGCGACGGGCTTGCCACTGTGGATGGCGATGTCCTTCTCGATGACTTCATCGAAGAATTTGTCCATGGTGGCCCAGTTATTGGGCGTGGGCTGGTAATTTTCGACGAAGGCTTGCCACTGCTTGACGTAGTCGTCGAGCGGGGCGCCACCGAGGCGGCGAGTGAGCGATTTTTCTTGGTCGACATAGACGTTGTAGGAGAAGCCGTCAGTCCAAGTGCAGAAAATGTCGCGATAGCTGACTGCGACGGCTTCGGTGACGTTGTTGGCGACGATCTCGGTAGTGACTTCACCGTAGCGATGTTGCCACTTGATGAGACTGCTTCCTTCCAGATAGATGGCGTCGAAAGAACCTTCGCCGGGATGGGCGATGATGACGTCGCTGATGATGTCGTGGATTTCGCCTTGCGGCAAAAGCTCGACGAGGCGGTCGCCGGTATAGAGGTAATTACTCTTGAACGTCTGCCAGGTATCGTTTTTCGGGTAGATGAAGCTATTGTCGGGATCGAGCGAGAGCTGCCAGGAATCGGCAAGCTGACCATGAGAGTAGAAGTAGACCTCAGTAGGTGTGGTAATCCAGAGACCGTGGGAGGTCCAGACGATATCAATAACGTCAGTGATCGACTCGGGGCATTGGCCGTCTGGGAGGTCGGGATAGCAGTTAGTGTAAGCGATGCTATCGAAACTGAGACGGTCGTCGTAACCGAGGTATTGGAATGCAAAACCCTGATATTGCTTAAGGCTGTCGCGGTCACCCCACCAGGGCTGCTCGGCGCAGTCGGCATAGGTGTATTGGTTGAGGTTATAGCGGCTGTTGAGAGGGTTGTCGTAGGAATATTCTAACCTTCCGCTGTCGCCGATACGGACGCAGGTGCTGTGATCCTCGGACCAGAGAGGCTTATCGGCGGTCCACTGGCCGGACTGATACAGTTCAATAATGGCTTGCGGGGTGAGGTCGGAAGTGGTCTGCTGGTCGACAGGGAGAGTCTTGCTGCCGTTGATCTCCAACCACTCGTCGCTGATATGGAAGACATTGTGGTAATCTTGAGACCAGAGAATCTGCTCAGAGTCGCCATAGTCACAAGACACCCAGTGGGCGGACTGATCGAGGTAGGAGGCGAGGACGGACTCGGGAGTCCAGACTTCATCGGGGAAGGTGGCAGCGGGACAGACGTCAAATTCACCGTATCTTTCGGCGACATCGAGGTCGAGCCCGAGCCAGGTCTCGCCGGTGAGGCGGGACAGGTAAGAGTCGGCCTCGCGGACGTCGTAGTAGGAGGTCAGCTGGTGGTTACCGCTGAGGTAGTCTGCGACAACGTCGGCGACGGTCGGAGCGGGCTCAGCGGAGGGTGTAGTGATCTCGGTATTGGTCAGGGTCTCGGGGGTCGGGCGGGGCGCCAAGGAAGACGTGGGCGACGGGTCCACGGAAGCGGACGAGTCGGCCGACGGGGCGACGCAGGCAGAGGTCAGCAGCAGGGCAAAAGCCAGGAACAGGAATGCGGTCTTCGTAAACAGGGTCTTCATAGCGATCTTTTCTCCTTTCATATGCGGGACGGTAAGGTGCTTCTTTTATTCGTTCCCCCTCTCTACGAGTAGATACTTCTATTATAGCACACATTAGCGAAAAAGTCAATGTTTATATGGGGCGAGTAGGATTATTAGATGGTATTATTGTGAGAAAATGTTGTAAAAATTACAACATTAAGCTTGTGGTCTTGGAATTGGAAAGTCTAGTATTGGGGGTTGGGCTATGTTGTAAAAATTACTTGATATTCGGAGATTTTAGAGTATAATTAAGGAAAAGAGAGGAATTATGCTAGATATTTTTATTACATCGCGGGTGAGACGGAAAATTGTGGTGGTGTTTGCGAAATATCCGGATTTTAAGACGCACGTGCGGGCATTATCGAAGCTGATTAAGGAAGACCCGGGAAACATTCAGAGGGAATTACAGAGACTAGAGCGAGGCGGGTTCTTGATCATGACACAGAAAGGGAATACGCGGATTTATCAGATGAACAAGCAATTTCCGCTACTAAAAGAGCTACAGGGGATGGTGATTAAGTCGCAACAGCTTGCGAAGACTAATAAAATTGATAGAACGATCGGGTGAGAAGTAGAGTTTTTGAGCAGCTAGTGGCGGCGAGGGGGTTGTCGCGAGAATATTTGCAGCCGAAATATGAGGAATGTCTAGATGCAGGGCTGCTTCCGGATGTGAAAAAAGCGGCGGAGCGGATTCGGCAGGCGGCAAAAGGGGGCGAGAAATGTCTAATCTATGGGGATTATGATGTTGATGGCGTGACGGCAAGTACGGCACTGTTCGATGTGCTGAAGCTGGCGGGTATAACAGAGGTGGAAGTGATGTTGCCGAACCGTTTTACGGATGGGTATGGGATGAGTACAAAAGTTGTACAGAAGGCAGTAGAAGGTCGAGTAAATTTAGTACTCACGGTAGACTGCGGGAGCCGAAATCATGAAATCGTCTCTGAACTGAAAAAACAGGGAATTGATACGGTGATTACGGATCATCATGAATGTAGTGAGACGTTACCGGAGGCGGTGGCGGTAGTAAATCCGAAGCGTAAAGATGTCACGGTACCAGGGGAATTACGAAACTTAGCGGGGGTGGGGGTGGTGTTTAAGTTGGCGCAGGAATTGGTGAAGGAAGGAGCGATAGCGGCAGGGCAGGAGAAGTGGTTACTGGATCTGGTGGCGATCGGGACGATTTGCGATAGTATGCAATTATCTTTAGAGAATCGGCGATTGTGTCACTATGGGCTGTTGGTGCTAGAGAAGACGCGGCGACCGGGGTTACGGGAGCTGATGATGAGAGCAGGGGTGAAGGAGCTGAGCGGTGAGACGATTGGGTTTCAGATTGGTCCGAGGCTGAATGCGGCGGGGCGGATGGAGTCGGCGGAAATTGCACTGAAGTTGCTGATGGCGAAGAAGCGGACGGAGGCGGCTGGGTTAGCGGGGGAATTAGAGCAACTGAATGCGCTGCGAAAGAAGCAGCAAAACGAGGCGATGCGTGAGATCGCGGAGCGGGGGCTGGCGGAAGGGGGAGTGATCATTGAGATGGGTGAATGGCACGAGGGGGTATTAGGAATTATTGCAGGGAGATTGGTCGAAGAATATAAGCGGCCGGCGTTTGCGCTAGCGAAGCTGGACGGGGAGATTAAGGGGTCGGGGCGGAGTTTTGGGGATTTTAATTTGGCGGCGGCGCTGGATGCGTGCCGAGAATATATCGTCGGTGGGGGTGGGCACGCGGAGGCTTGCGGAGTGAAACTAGCGGAAGGGGGATTGGAAGATTTCCGGCGGGCGATGAATGCGTATTATGAGGGACTAAACCTGGAGGATCAGGAGAAATTCTTGGCAGTAAAGGAAGATTTGATAGTTGAGGAGGTGGGGGATTTATCGCTGGAGCTGATGGAAGAATTGAAGACATTGGAGCCGTTTGGGATGGGGAATGAGGTGCCGATTTTCCTACTGCCGGAGATGCGAGTAATGGAAGCGGCACGGCTAGGGGTGGATGGAAAACATCTGAGGCTAGTCGTGGTTGATAGAGGTGGTAAAACGATGAAGCTAATTGGATTTAGCGTGCCGGAGGAGTATTTCAGCCTCCGGCCGGGAGATGTGGTGAATGCGTGGGTGACGCTGGAGGAAAATGTGTTTCGGGGGATTCGGAATGTTGAGGGGAGAATCGTGAAACTTAGTTATTAACGGCGGTAATGGTGACGGTCGTGGAATAGCGGCCAGCGGGGAGACTAGGGGAAATGGAGACACCAATGCCGAAAGTGTGGGTCGTGGACTGAGTGGTTTCATCGAAGACGGATTCATTGTAATAGCTGGTGGGATTACTTGTGATGGGGAGGAAAGTGTCGGAGTCGGTCTTGATCCCCCAGGCACTGGTGTTGGGATTGACGTCGCTAGAAGCGGGAATGTTGGGACCGGTAGGGTCGTTGGGATTGATGAGAGAAGGTTCAAGGGCGCTGAGCTGGACGGAGTAGGAGGTGTTAGCGGAAATGGTGGCGAAAATAGTTTTCTCGGAAACGGTCTGAGGAACGACTTCAACTTCCATACCGCCGATGGCGTCAATAGTGAGATTGGGGGTGACGGTGACGGCGACGTTGGTATTCTGGATGGAGATATCAGAGGGGAAGTCTGTATTATTGCTCGGGGCGACGCAGCGAATGGGGATACCGCGGTAACGATTGACGGCAGCTACTGTAGTTGTGGTAGGTATATTGCTACTGGGGGCGGAAGGGTTGCGGAGATAAAGGCGATATGAACTTGCGCTGTTATAGGATGTGTTGGACCAAAAATAGCCGTAATTATTGGAAGCGGAAAATACCTGTTGAATATAGCCAGAAAGAGGAAAGATGGCGCCGCCAAGAGTGTAGCCACGATTAGTCTCATCATATTCGTCGGCATAAGTGAGTAGGGTTTGAAAAATGGAGCGGTTGGGGAGCTGCCAACCTTTCGGGCAGATATCGCTGCCAACTTCTTCATTGATAACTTCGGCGTTGCCGGCGCCAGCAGTGGCGGCGTACCAGTTGTAATAAGCGGCGCTGGCATTGTTATCAGTACTATAGTAGATTTGAGCAAGATTATTATAGTCGACAGCGTCGGTGAAGGCTTCGGGCGCTTCAGTGGGTAGTTCGGTAATGCTAGCTGGTAGGGTGAATGTATTATCGGCGGAGATATTAGAAGTGTCGCTAGATAGAGTAGCGGATTGGCCGTTGGCAGTGAGGCTTTCGCTGGTAAGGCGGAGGCTGCTGGTCATCCAGCAGTTGCCGTCGTCGAGGCGCATGACAGTGTAATTGTTTCCGTCACGGACATCACGGAGAGTTTGAGACTCGTAGCGGGCGGAATTAGTGCAGATCTCGGGAGTGATTTCTTGCATGGTGCTAATATCGGACAGAGCGGGATGACTGATGGCGCTGACAGGATGATAGGTGAGAGAGACCGTAAGGGGCACGGCGCCACAAATAAGAGCTGTGATATATAATATATATCGTGATTTTGATAAGGTTTTATTTATTTTTAGCATCGTGCCTCCTTTGGCGATATTTTTATATAAGTTCACGGTGCTATAAATGTTTAGATAGAAATGGCACCGCGAGGGTGTTATACTATCCATAAAGCGAGCAGAAGCTTCACCAAGGAAAGCGCCTCACGATGCCATCAAAATGGTGAAACCGCGATGCTCGCTGATATCTTATGAATAGTATAACAAGTTTATTGTAGCACAAGAAAAATCAAAAATCAAAAAAGTAGTCGCGGAGTGCGACTACTTTTCTATTTAAGTCCTAGACGCATGCGCTCGGCCTTTTCGGCGCGGCGAGCTTCGCGGATGATTGCCTTTGCGCGGCGCTCGCGCTTAGAAATCGGCTTAGAGAAGCGCATCTGGGATTTCTTCAGGGGCATAATGCCACTCTGCAAAACCTTACGATTGAAACGTCGAATGAGGTTCTCATTCGCTTCATTCTGGTCTTTTCTAGTTACTTTGATTGCCATATATTGTGCATTATATCAAACTTTTACTGATTCGGCAAGGGGAAACAGGAAAATTTTCCTCGCGTAATGTGTAATTAAGTATGGTATAATAACAGAACTCAGCCGAAACTTATTATTTGATAAAACATTTAACCACGAGAAATCGTGGTTTTTTGGTTCCATCGGGGTTATTTAATTTACTACCCGAACTAGCTATTTTAATAGCTCCGTAGAGCCAAAAAACATTGAGTGGATTTGCCAAATTTGAGATATTTAACAATTTGTTAAGTAAGTCGTTCGCAATTTTAGATTTTTAAGAATGTAGAACACCCTGATGAAGTCAGCCTAAGTATTTGTTTTTGGAGGCTAGGACATACCAGGGTGGGCTACTTTATATAAACTACTTGAGTTGCCAGTTTTGCCACATACACAAAGGGGGTCGCCTTTTG
>CAPHDI010000021.1 GCA_948623715.1 uncultured Candidatus Saccharibacteria bacterium
TATGCTGTTTGGCGCACGAAGTGGTATACGATCAACACTATGCAACAGATGACCAACTCAATTTGCAGCAGCGCTCCGACCGGCACAACTGGTGCCCTCACTGATACCCGTGATGGCAGTGTCTATACCGTTATGAAAGCATCTGACAATAAGTGCTGGATGACACAGAATTTGAGAATAGTCAACAAGGCTATCACTTCGAATGATTCTACGGTGAGTAATAGCTGGACGATCCCTGCATCAAGTCCGAGCGGTTTTTCTGATAATACCGCTTCGAATGTTTACTATAGTGGCAATACAACCTATGGCTCATACTATACATGGTGCGCAGCAACAGCGGGGACCTGTAACGGAAGTTATAGTATCTGCTCGAAAGGGTGGAGGTTGCCTAATTATACTGAGCTTAACGCTTTAGCTCAAAAGGGTTATACTTGGGGCAAGGTTGATGGCTTTAACGGTCAGACAATAGCGGGTATGTTTTTCCCGGCCGCAGGGGTTTATCACTTTAGCGAATTGCTGTATGCTAATTCAAACGGGGTATATTGGTCCAGCACTGTTTATGGAGGTACTGATGCATATACTCTAGGGCTTGGTGCAGATGGCGTAGTTCAAAGTGATCATAGCTATAGGCGACGAGGATTGTCTGTGCGGTGTGTGGCGCAGTAATATTAAATAAATCTATTCAGTAAAATCATCGTCATAAAAGTCGTCGATGTCTTCGAAAATGATTTCATGCTCAGTATAGACGGAATCGGCTTCGGCGTCGTCGACGACATCTTGATAGCCGCTGAGGGCGGAAAAAGGCATGAATTGGCTGGCGCGCGTTTTCGGGTCGAGCGGAGGATGATTTGGTGGTAAGGGTGGTCGCTCGAGATCGATGATGTCGGCGTAATTGGCGAGAGATTTCGGGACAGGAGGAAAAACTGGGATGCGTGAATCGGAGCTGGAGGCGCCGGCAAGCTGAGCTGAATTGCTGCTCATAGCAATCTCCTATTCATGCGCGATGCCCTCCGATTTGGGAGTTACGGGAAATGCCAGTGGCACCGGATTCAAAATTTGTACCGCGGAGGATGGCATTCTTGCCGTACTTCTCGCGAATGGCAAGGATGGCAGACTGGAGATTATGGTTAGACTGTTCATGCTGAAGCTGTTGATCGGGTTCCTGATAATTATTAAATAAGTCAGTTTGGATGAGAGTTGGAGTTTTGTTTGCGGGGGCGGGCTCTGGTAATAAGTTGGCGACGCAGAGAGTGACTTTGCGGACGGAAAAGTCGGGACAGACATATTGATCGTAGAGTTCGAGGAAGCCGCGGCGGATCTGTGCGAGATCGTCAGTAGGATGGTCGAGGCGCCAGGTGCCGTGAGCGGATTTAGGCTTAGATCGGCCGTGGCGATCACGAGTAATCTTAATATCGGGATGAAGTCGAGTTTTACTCATGCTGGTAACGTCATAGGAAATGTGAAGGATAAGATGGTCGGTAAGATAGTGCTTGTAGAGCATTTGATGGGTGATGTTTTCGGACATTTCGTCGACGATGACACGGGCTTCGTCGAAGCTATATGGACGAGAGAGGACTTGTCCGGAACTGAGGCTTTTGCTGGAAGGTTGGTATTTTTTCACGTCGGGAATAGTAGTTAATTCTCTGCCCCAAGCATGATCGATGAGTAACTCGGCGTTGATGCCGAAAAGTTTATACAATAGTTCGCTATTGTCGATAGAACAACGTGCGACGTCGCCCATAGTGTACATGAAATGTGAGCGGAGTTTGCGAGCGTAGCCGGGGCCGATGCGCCAAAAATCGGTGATGGGTTGATGTGCCCAGAGTTGAGTACGGTAGGTATGTTCGTCGAGCTCGGCGATACGGACACCGGCGGAGTTGGGGGCGGAATGTTTCGCGAGGATATCCATGGCGACTTTTGCGAGATACATATTCGTGCCGATGCCAGTAGTAGCGGTGATGCCGGTGTTTTGATGAACGGTGGTGATAAGTTTAGTGGCAAGTGCGTTGGCGGAGAGTTTGTACATTTTTAGATAACTGGTGAGATCGCAGAAGATCTCGTCGATTGAGTAGGCGTAGATATCTTCGGGAGCGACGAATTGAAGGTAAGTGCGGTAAATTTCTTTGCTGTAGTTAATGTAGTAGCTCATGCGGGGTTTGGCGATAATATAGTCGAGAGCGTATTCCGGATGGTTTGCGAGGGTGTGAGCGTCAGAAGATTTGCCGGTAAAAGTATGATTCGGAGCGTGACGACGACGTTCGTAATTAATACTACGGACTTTTTCGATAACTTCAAAAAGGCGAGCGCGGCCGGGGAGTCCGTAAGATTTGAGCGAGGGTGAGATAGCGAGGCAAATGGTCTTCTCGGTGCGGCTGGCGTCTGCGACGACGAGATGAGTGTTCAGCGGGTCGAGACCACGAGCAGCGCATTCGACAGAGGCATAGAAAGATTTTAGGTCGATTGCGGCGAAGGTTGACATAGATATATTATAACAAAAAGACCAGCGCGTGCTGGTCTTTTTTAGGGGTGAAGTTATTTATTGAATTTGAGGGACTTAAGGACAAATTCGCTAACTTTAGCCCAGCGGTCGTAGTCAGTAGTCTTGTAGCTGAATTGGACGGTGACGAGCTTCTCATTCTGCGAGAAGAAGAGGAGAGCGATATTCCGCTTGACATTATCAACTTCGTTTGAGAATTCGAGGACGCCAATATTGTAATCACCATTTTGGTAGAAGTTAGTCTTAGTAGTCTCGCCAGCGAGTTCAAGCGCGTACTTCATGGATTCGAGCTGTTTCTCGATCTGGTCATTAGACATAGCTTCAGTGCCAGTGTCGATCATCATGAGGGCGGACTTATCTTCGCTAGTGTAGACAGTAGAATACTTCGTATCGACGTCTTCTTTGTACTCGTTTTTAATTTCTTCGGCAGTCATAGTCTTGAATGAGGTCGGAACTTTCAGACGGAAGCCGCCATCATTGAAGTCGCGATATTCGGTAGTGATTTGTTCGCCGCTGTCGGTCTTGACGACGAGGGAGTTTTCGTTTTTGTTATTGATACCATTGACGATCGCGATGATGGCGATGACGACGAGCGCAATGGCGGCAATTACGCCGATAATGCAGGCAATAGCGCGACCGATGCCGCCCTGCTTCTTGGCTTCATGTTTAGCGGTCTTAGTTGTTTTAGTGCTGGTAGACTTAGTAGTTGTTTTTGGTGCGGGCTTGGTCGCAGGCTTCTTAGCGGGGACGGTCTTGGTCTTGCCGGTTGAAGTTTTTACAGTTTTCGTAGCTTTAGGAGCCACCTTCGCAGTTTGTGCTTTTTTAGTTGCCACAACTTTCTCCTTTGTATAATTAACTAATTTTATTATACATCATGCTTATGGTTTTGTGGAGGAGATTTTATTTTTTGCGATAAGTTTTGAGAATTTCGCCGAGAGTGAGGCGGGTGCCGTAATTAAGGATTGCGTCAGAATAGATTTTGATAGCGATGCGGGAAATGATGAAAATTGTAACAAGTAAGACGAGGATAGAAATAATGATTTCTAATGGTGTAGCTAATCCCATCATCATACGAATCGGCATACAGAAAGGCGACGAAATTGGGAAGATAGCGGCGAAACTATTGAGGCCACTAGTCGGATCAGTAAGAGTGAAGTAGGCGAGATAAAAGCCGACGAGTGTAAGGAGGGCGACGGGTGTATTTGCGGCTTGGATATCTTCTGGTTTACTAATGGTTGCGCCAGTGAGGGCGTAGTCGAAAGCATACATAAAGTAGCCGAGGATAAAGTAAATAAGTGTGACGAGTCCGAGAAAGGGCGTAATATTGGAGAGGTCGAGCATGCTGGCGATTAGTGCGTGGTCGAGGAAGAGGTTGGCGCTGATGATGGCAGTGCCAACGATGAGCAACATTTGGAAAAGTCCGACTAGACCGATGCCGATGGTCTTGCCGAGGATAATGTTGCGTGGGCTAGTGGAAGTAACGAGGGTTTCGATGATTTTGGAGGTTTTCTCGACGGTGATGGAGCTGGAAACTTGGTAGGCGCAGAAATAAATTGCATAGAATAGTACGATTGACATAAGCATCATCACGAAAATATTGCCGCTGATTTCTTGTTCTTCGATTTGCTCGGGAGCGACCGTGAAGTCGGGAATGAGACTTTGCGCTTCGGTAGGAGTGAGGCCGAGTTTCTGGGCTTGGACATTAGTATAAAGTAGACTAAGCGCGGTAGAGAGGTCTTCAGGAATGTTGCTGGCGGTAGCGACATTTTTAACGACATAGCGGAAAGTTGGAGCGGAGTCGGTAGGTTCGATGATGATGGCGGAGGAGATTTCGCCGTTGTTGATTTTGTCTCGAATCGAGTCGAAGTTATCATTGCCGAGTTCGACTTTTACGCTGAGATTTTCGATGGAATTAAGAGAATTAAGTTGATTATCGAAGACTTGATCTTGGTCGACGAGTAAAATTGTGTCGTTAAAGCCTTCACCGCCCGTGACGGAGTTGAGTATATTAGGAATGTTAAAGCCGATTACGATGAGTACTAAAATGATTAGCGTGGAGATACGGAAAGATTTCCTCTTCAGCATATCTTTCATGGTGAATTTAGCGACAGTGATGATGTCTTTCATGCTAAGCCTCTTTTCTGGAGTTAGTTTGGTGTTTGGTAGAGTTTGCGGAGGTTTCGATATTCTTTGCGCCAACTTTTTCGATGAAGATGTCATTGAGGGTTGGCTTCATGATTTCAAACTTATTGACAATGACTTTTGCGGCAACTAAATCGCTTAATAAGTCGTGCGCTTGTTGTTCGTTGGAAATCTTGATAGTGTATTGGAAGTTTTTCTCGTTTTCGATTTTGAGCTTTGCGGAGTTAATAAACTTTGTGATATCGCGATCGGTTTCGACTTGGACACGGGTGGCGGGATAAGTGGATTTAATGTCTTTGAGATTCCCTTGTAGGACGGTCTTGCCACGGTTGAGAATAAGGATGTCTTTACAGAATTCCTCGATGACGGACATTTGGTGCGCAGACATAATAATATATTTACCGTTGCGAACGAGCTCGATAATAACGTCACGAATAATATCGGTATTGACGGGATCGAGGCCACTAAACGGTTCGTCGAGGACGACAAGGTCAGGATCGTGGAGGATGGCGGTGATGAATTGGATTTTTTGCTGATTGCCTTTGGAAAGTTTCTCGGCAGGCATATCAAGATATTCGGTAACTTTAAGTTTCTTCGCCCAGCGGTTGATGGCACGGTTAGTGGACTCGGCGTCCATGCCTTTAAGCTCGGCGAAGTAGGAAAGTTGCTCGCGAATTTTGACTTTCGGGTAGACGCCGCGCTCTTCGGGCAGATAGCCGAAGTTGACAGTCTCGCGAGAGACGGGATTCCCCTGCCAAGTAATTTCGCCGCTATCCTTCGTAATAATACCGAGGAGCATGCGAATCGTAGTGGTCTTGCCGGCGCCATTAGTACCGAGGAGCCCATAGACGCCAGGCTGATCAAGGGTGAAAGAGATTTTATCGACGACCTTTTTCTGGCCGAAAGTTTTGGAAACATTGTTTAATACTAATCCAGACATGGCTTGAGGTTCCTATGATTATTTTCTATTGTTGGCATATGACTCCTTTGCAAATTTGTTTTAATTATACCACGGGGGGGGGTGCAAATTACAAGAAGAAAGTTTTAGTCGACATTGACGCCTTTTTTGAGTAATTTATCATTCGCAACGTAAGTCGCACCGATCAAGATGACATAGAAAAGGCTAATTCCGGAAAGGAGTTCAGACGGGTCGGCCTGGAAAGTAACGTCTGAGTGAGGGGCGCCCTGTTTGTCGAAGTAGATTTCGCCGTATTCGTTGGTCTTGCCGCGAAGCAGTAAGTCTACGGAATGATTAAAATGTCCCCAGATAAAGGTACAAGCGATGATGATCATGCCGCCGAGGAGGTATATGCCGAATCCTGATAATACGGATAGTAAATGGCGGCGATTGTTAGCGCGGTGTCCGAGAAGAATCCCCGTGAAGCCAACTTGAAGAATGAAGACTACTTGTAGGAAGATTGCTAGGATTAGGATGATGGCAATTTTCCAGAAGGCGGCAATGTCAGTGACGCCGATATGGCGGTAAAAATCGTCTGACCAGAACATGATAGCGAGAGCGAGAATGAAACTGAGCAAGGTGGTAGCGACGATAATAATACTAGTTAGAAACTTGGAAGCCCAGAGCGTACGTTTGGATACTGGTAGAGTGTGCGTGAGATAAGATTCGTCGCCGTATAAACTTTGACGGAAACGGACCCAGGTGCGAATACTACCATTAACTAGTGCGCCGAATGAGAATCCGAACGCAGCGCCTTGTGCGAATTCGTGGAGAAATTTCCACCAAAATGAAGTAGTCTCAAAATTAGTCAGCCGTGCGATGATTGCACAGCAGAAGATAATAATGTAGAAAATGATGAGCTGCTTGTAGATGTATTTTAGATCGTATTTGATGAGAGATTTTAGCATGATTCCCTTTCTAAGTTGGAATTAATGATTATGATGGTGTGCGGGTCTGATGGGAGTACGCGTATGACTAGTAGTTTTGAATTTATTGCGGAAGATTTCGTCAATTGAGCTGTGATATTTTGTACGAAGATGATCGGCGTTATTCTGGAGGATGATTTCGCCATGATTGATAAAAATAACTTCATCGAGTATACGCTCAATGTCGGCGATGAGATGGGTGGAGATGAGAACGCTGGCGCCGGTATCGAAATTGTTGAGAATAGTGTCGAGGATGTAATCACGAGTGGCAGGATCGACGCCGCCAAGAGGCTCGTCGAGAATGTAGAGTTTTGCGTGACGACTCATGACGAGGATGAGCTGAAGCTTTTCTTGCATACCTTTACTCATTTGCGCAATATGCATGTCGAGGGCGAGGTCGAGATCGGCGAGAAGGCGTTCAGCTTTGTCGCGATCGAAGTTGTCGTAAAACTCGGTGAAATAATTTAGGGCTTGATCGATCGTCATGGTCTTGTCGAGGTAGGTGCGTTCAGGGAGATAGGCGATGTCGTGCTTGCTCTTGACGCTGATGGTCTGACCTTCAAAAAGTACGCTGCCGCTAGTAGGAGTAATAAGATCGTTGGCAAGCTTGATTAAAGTAGATTTCCCAGTGCCGTTTTTGCCGAGAAGCCCGACGATTTTGCCGGCAGGGATTTTTAAATTGATGTCATGAAGTACGGTCTTGTCGCCATACTTCTTTGTGACATTCTTGTATTCTAAAAGCTGCACGTAGATCCTTTCGTTCGTGTGGTAAATGATGTTATTTTAGTTTCTGTAAATATTCAATAATTTCGGTGCGCGAAAAGCCGAGTTCTTGCATTTCAGTGAAGAACTTTTTAACTTTCTTGGTGGCGAAATTAGTCTGACATTTGTGTAAGTATTTTTCGTCGTCAGTAACGAATTTCCCGTTGGTGCGCTGAGTAATGATAAGCTTCTTGTCTTCAAGTTCCTGGAGAGCCTTTTGCATAGTGTTAGGGTTAACTTTGGCAAGAAAGGCGAAGTCGCGCACGGACGGAAGTTTCTCGCCGGGCGAGAATTGTCCGGAAATAATATAGAGCTCAAGTTGCTCGACGAGCTGGATGTAGATCGGACGATCGTTAGTGAAATTGAATTCCATAGTTGTATTACTGTATTATGTACTTAGTACAATGATACGCTATGGCGAGTTGCACGTCAAGAGTTTTTCTAGATTTTGATGGTGAAAAGTTAAATTATAAAAAAATTTCGAGAAAATTTGTGATGATTTTTGGGTGAAAAGTAGTGAAAATTTAATTTACAAAAATTATTTGCTTTAAAAATGGTGTTTTTGAGTGAGAAATTGGGTGATTTTGAAGGGAAAGTTTTATTTTTCGAGAAAATGAAACCGCTGTGGTTAGTTTGTGCTATAATAAGGATGTAATTTATGGCTAGGAAGTAAACTAGTTGATTTTGATAATAAAAAGTAATGTAATATAAAATGAATCCTTGGTTGATCATTATTATAGAAACGGTCGCAGTAACATTGATCGGTTCGCTGTTGCATTTTACCTATGCGTGGAGTGGGGAGCGAAAATGGGTGGCGATCTTTGCGGCAGTAAATGAAAGTACATGGGAACATGTGAAGCTGGCGCTCTCGGGGATATTTTGTTGTACGTTGGTGGATGTGTGGTTTTTGGGCAGTAATCCGAACTATTGGTTGGCACGAAGCGTATCTTTTATAATTCCGGTGATCGTAATTCCGATCATTTTCTATGGCTATACATCATTTACGCGACGGGCAATATTGCCGGTAGATATTGCAACTTTTGCGGTGGCGGCGTTTATTAGTGCGGGATTTTTTGTATGGGTTCTGGAAATGCCGCCAGTGAGTGAGGTCGGGGCGATAATAAGCGGGGTGATTAGCGTAGTGATACTGACGGCGTATTTCTTGCTGACGTTCTTTCCGGTGCGGAATAATTTGCTCTTCGAAGATCCAATTACACATAAATATGGACTAGAAGCGCCAGTGCAGGACGGAAAGAAGAAGAAACGTAGAGCGAAGAAATAGAGATGTAATAGAGTGGTACCAAAAGAAAAGCCCCGACAGAGTCGGGGCTTTGGGGCTGGATTAGGGTTACGGGCGAGTGCGGACGAAGTCGACGACATCGGGAGCGGGGCGGTCGCCGCCGAAGCCTTTGCCGTGACGGATGATTTTGCATCCGAAGCTCTCGTAGAGATTGATAGCAGCGGCATTGTCGGCGAGGCAGTCAAACTCAATGCGGTCGTAGCCTTGCTGGTCGGCTTGATCGACGAAAGCGCCGAAGAGCCTGTGGCCGATGCCGTGCCCGCGGCGATTGCTGTCGGTGCAAAGGTTGGAGACGATGAGGGTGCTCGGACTGGCAGCTTGCGCTTCGGACTTGAGCCAGTCGAAGTACTCCGTGTAAACCTTTTCGGTGCCGGCCGTGGTAGAAATCTGGCGGTAGTCGAAGTCGAGCGGGGTGTCGTGTTCGAGATGGCAGAGGGCGCCGACAATCTTTCGCTCGGAGACATCTTCGGCGACGATGATGTTTTCGTAGTAGAAGATGTTGCCGGGCGTGGTGAAAAGGCCGCTCAAGGTTTGCAACCCGAGATCGCGATTGCCGCCAAACCAGTACGGATAGATATAAGGGTCGGTGTCGTAGAGGAGGGTGGCGACCTCAAAGGAGGCGTCGTAGGGATGGGCGGGGCGAATGCGGATGGCGCTCTTCGGCTCGTGGATGGGAGAAAAACTTTTCATGAATGATAGCTCCTTTCGGTGGGACGAGATTATGATAAGTGATAAACCCTAATATTTTGCTAAGTTACACCCCCTATCTTTCTATTATAGCATACTTTTAGTATTTTGCCTAGAGAGAGTGGGCGTTCGAGACAGATTTTTGGAGAAAATAATGGAAAACTTAAGCAAAATGAGGAATTTTAAGGTTATCTTAAGGAGAATCTAGCTGTCCCAGCCAAAGCCTTCGCCGAAGTGGCCATAGCGGGCGGTTGGTTCGTAAATTGGGCGGAGGAGGTCGAGATGCTTGATAATGCCGCGAGGAGTGAGGTCGTAGCCCTCGATCTGCTCAGGTTTACCGTCGATAATAACGGTGCGTTCAAGCGGGTCGGGGTAGCCGATGGCGTAGGCGAGGCGGACATAGACTTCTTTTGCATTGCGGTTTTTAAGGTAGTCGACGGCGATACGGCGAGCCATGTAAGCGGCGGAACGGTCGACTTTAGAGGGATCTTTGCCAGAGAAGGCGCCGCCGCCGATCGGGATGCGAGGGCCGTAATTGTCGACGATGAGCTTGCGCCCGGTGAGACCGGTGTCGGCTTCGAAGCCGCCCTGATTCCAATCCCCCGCGGGATTAAGATGGAGCTCGGGGTTGCCAGGGAGAGATTCCTGTTCGATAAAAGCGCGGACGAGTTCTTCGAGTTCTTTCTGGGAGGTGTTTTGGAAACTGGCGACGATGGAGGAAACTTGCCAATTTTTGCCGTCGTCAGCGAGTGTAACCTGAGTCTTGCCGTCGAAAGGATGCTTCGCGAAGATGAATTGATTAAGACGGCGAGCAAGAACGACTTCGCGAGGGAGGAATTCCGGGGTTTCGTTGGTGGCGTAGCCAATCATAATTCCCTGGTCACCGGCACCGCCAGTATCGACGCCTTGAGCAATCTCGGGGCTTTGCTCAACGACGTTGACGGTAACTTTGAGATCATCGCCGGCAATACGGTGGACGATAGCAGGAATATCAATATTTTGTGCACGAGAAGTAACTTCGCCGGTGACGAAGACTTGGCCATGCCCGCCGCAGACCTCAATCGCGACGCGCGAATTAGGATCTTGCTCGAAATAGGCGTCGAGTATGGCATCAGAAATCTGGTCGCAGAGCTTGTCGGGGTGTTTCGGCGAGACGCTTTCGGCGGTGCGATAAGTAATCATATTAGTTCCTCCTGTTTATAACTATATTGTAACATAAAGAATTTTGAGTTATGATATAATGAAGTTATGAAAATAGCGATTTTTACCGATGTTTATGCGCCGTGGGGTAATGGGGGAATCGCTTCTTCGATTCGGGCGCAAAAATCTGAGTTAGAAAAGCTGGGGCATGAAGTAGTATTATTCTGTCCGGGGTTTAATGCGCGGGAAAAGGGCGTAGTGACGGTCCCGAGTCATAAGAAACTGAGGATTAGCGGATCAGTGATTGCGAAGCGTCCGAGTGTGGTGGAAGATTTTGTGCTGGAGAAGTTTCCGGATTTTGCGAGTTTCGATGTCGTGCATGTGCATTATGAGGCGAGTTGTAGTATAGCTGGTGTGCGGCTGGCACAGAAGTTTAACTTGCCGCTAGTGCAGACGCAACATGGACGAGAGGATGTAGCGATCGAGGTGAATATGCCGCATCCGATTAAGTTGTTGACGGCGGGGGCGTTGAATTTTGCGCACGGGAGATGTTTGCCACACACGATAAAAGTGAAACGTGATAAGTTTCAAGCGCCAACTTTGACGCGGGCGCAGATGTGGAATCTGGTAGTGAATCATGCGGAGCAGGCGGATATCGTGATTACGCCGTCGCGGCATTTTGCGCGAAAGATTGAGCATTACGGCGTAACGAAGCCGATTATGATCGTGTCAAACGGGATCCCGGAAGAACTGGTAGCGGCGGAGTTTCCGGTGCGAGAACTAGAAGACGGTGGTGTGCTGAAAATTGTCTGGAACTGTCGGGTGTCGAAGGAAAAGCGGATTATGCCATTGCTCGAAGCACTGAAAAATTTGAAGCGGCCGTACGTACTGCATGTCTATGGGAATGGGAATAACTTGAAGAAGGCGCGGAAATACGCGGAGCGGCATGGACTGAAAGTGAAGTTTTATGGCGAAACGGATCGGGCGAAGATCATTAAACGGATGAGCGAGGCGCATCTGAGTGCGACAGTGTCGTACAATTTCGATGTGCAGCCGATGACGCTACTGGAAGCGGAGGCGACCGGGCTGCCGGTATTCTTTTGTGATCCGTGTATGCGAGAAATTGTGCCGGCGGGGAGCTTCGTGATGGCGGACGGAGCGGAAGCGGTAGCACTGGAAATGGCGCTAGATAATCTCGAAGCGGCGGACATTGCGAAGATGAGTAAGAAGATGCTTGCGCATCGTGAGGAAGTATTACAGAGCAAGCAAGTGAAGCGGTTGCTTGAAGTATATAATATGGCGATAAAGATGCATAAGTAAATATCGGCGGCGGCCTAGGAATTGTGACGCGGTAATGTAAAACCGCCCCTTTTGGGGCGGTTTGTGATGGCAGATTAGGGATTGTGGGCGCGGTCAGGCTTCAGTTTATAGATAACAAACCCGGCAATAATGCCGATGGCGCAGAAGGTGAGCTTCACCGGGAGCGGATAGGTGGTCGAGAAAATCAGCAGAGCGACGCCAACGGCGATGCCGGCCAGATAGACGTAGCGGCGAATGAGGATGTAGCGGCGGATGACTGTGCTTCTGGTATCGATGGAAAGATCGTCAAGGGAGCGAACGGTGCGGATGAGGCCTTCGATCACGATACAGAAGAAGATGATGAAGACGCCGCCGCCGAGGGTGATCTGGTTGATGAGGGGATTGGGATAACGCAGGAGGTAGAGCATGCAGGAGGCGAGCAGGAAGATGTCGGAGCCATGCTCAATTTGGGTGACGTAGGTGCGGCGGAGGCGGGGCTTGTGGTCGGTATAGGGCCACTTACGGGCGCAGGGACCGTCGGCGGCGTCGCAGAGCTCGGCGAGGACGAAGATCCAGAGCGCAGCGTTGCTAAAACGCTGGAAAACTGCCATGAGGAAAAGGGCTAAGGCGAGTGCGATCTCTGAGCCAGTCAGAGTATCGCCGAGATAGCAGAGATATTTTCTAAACATTTAATTCCCCTCCAGTAAAGTCAGAATAATCTAGGCGATTTTGTGTGGTCTGAGGTGCCTTGTGGCATAATTATACAACTGGAGGAGAGATAAGTCAATGGAGATGGATGAGGTGGAGGTGTTTTGATGAACTATGGTTGGCGCTAGTGGGCGACACACCGCACGGAGGTGCCGAAGCACTTATAGTTGTAGTTGGCCGGGTAGAAATTGCCACTGCTGAAGTACAGGTAGTACGCGTTGTAGCTACTGCTGGCAGTACTAGACCAATAGTAACCGTAGGAGCCTGCATTGTAGAGCGAGCCGTTATTGGTGTTAACGCCGCCGGCAGCCGGGAAGGTGACGCCATTAACCGTTAAGGCGTTATTAGCGAAGGAAGGACTTGATAAACTACTCCAGT
>CAPHDI010000022.1 GCA_948623715.1 uncultured Candidatus Saccharibacteria bacterium
TCCGAAGTGGAAGCCAAGCTACGGATCTTACTATAACTGGTATGCTGCGACAGCGGGAACCGGGAATGCTGAGCTAATAACAGCTGGCGAAGAGGCTGGTGGGAGTATTTGCCCGAGGGGGTGGGTGTTGCCAAGTAATGGGGATTTTAGTAACTTAATGAAAGTATTAGGAATTTCTTCTGCTGATACTACTGCGCAACAGTATTTGAAGCTAAATGACTACTTTTCTCGGGCTGGGTGGATTTTTGCTCGCTCTGATGTCGAAGGTTTAGGTAGCGTTAATAGTAGCGGAAACTATTGGTCTGGCACTTCTATGGATAGTGTTAATGCATATGTCTTTTATTTAAGCAATTATCAGGGTGTTTATACTCAGGATGTTGCACGCAGTCGCGGATACACTGTACGCTGTATCACGCCGAGTGCAGAGCCAGAGCCGGAGAAAACCTGGGAGACGATGGAAACGATGCAGGAGATGACGCCAGAGATTTGTAAAGAGGCGACGATTGGCGATACGAGAACTTTGACCGATACGAGAGATGGAAGCACTTATATGGTTGGAAAACTTTCTGATGGAAATTGTTGGATGACGCAAAACTTACGTATCACCAGAGAAACGATCAACGCGAAAGATAGTACTAATACGACGGGTAAAATCACTTCAGCAAATTCTAATGTAAATGCAGATTATGAAATTCCGGCATCTACTAAAGGCGCTTTTAGTGATGCTAAAACTGGCGATTACTATACTAATCAACAAGTCAGAGCTTCTGTGGATAATGACTATGGAGCATACTACTCTTATAATGTAGTAACTGTGAACACTGTAGCGACAGCCAGTAGCGGTTCGGCGAAATACGATATTTGTCCCAAGGGCTGGCGTTTGCCAACTGGTGGATCAAACGGGGAATTCCAGGCGCTTTATAATAAAGGGAAATCTAATTGGACTACTAATGGTGGTAAAGGCGGTTACTGGATTGGTGCGGCTGATGCTACGGGTGGAGCCTTCTTCCCGGCTGCTCGCGACGTTAATACTAGCGGCCTTAGTAGCACTGGCTCCTATGGTTACTATTGGTCTAGTACTATCTCTAATGCTGATGACGCGTATGATCTCCTCCTTAGTAGTAGCTATATTGACCCTGCCAATAACTACAGCAGGTACTATGGTTTCTCCGTGCGGTGTGTCGCTCGGTGATAGGAGAAGGAAGGCAAATAAATTTAGATATATACTCCTGGTGACAGGAGTATATATTATATTTTTGGTGTAAAATGGCGGTTTTATGATATAATGTAGATATGGTATTGGGCCGTCGCCAAGTGGTAAGGCACTGGGTTTTGGTCCCAGCATTCGCAGGTTCGAATCCTGCCGGCCCAGCCAGAGCAAAGAGTCGTACCGAAGGTACGAGTTTTTGCTCTGGTGGATCAGCCCAGAATGGGAAGGTTTTAGGTTCGTTATGCGCCCGGCCCGTAGGGCGACGGCGCGCATTAGTCTTCCTGCCGGCCCAGCCAGAGCAAGAAGCCCGAGTGAGATAGCTCGGACTTTTTGCTTGGTGAATTGAACTTTATTTAGTTAATAGCGTTGGCGGCGCGGAGGCGAGGAATCTCTTCAAGGATGACTTTAATACAGCCGGCAATCGGGATGGCGATAATAGCGCCAACTAAGCCAAACATATACATGCCGATGACGATGGCGGTGAGGATGAGGGCGGTAGGGAGGTTGAGGGCGTCACCTTGGATCTTCGGGGCGATAAGGTTGTTTTCGATCTGGGCGTAAATAATGTAGAAAATGACGAAGATAATAGCGGCAACTGGTGAGCTGAAGAGAAGGAGAAGTGTAATTAAAACGCAGCTGATGATCGGACCAAACATGGGGATGAGATAGAAGACAAGAGCGAGAAGGCCCATCGGTAAAGCAAGGCCGCTAGAAAAGCCGCAAGTGAGCGATAGTAGGAGGACGGCAATGGTGACTACACAGCCGTCGAGGATGGCAATAGTGACTTGCTTCGAGACGTAAGTACTGATAACGCCGGCGATGCGGCTAGTGAGACGCTGCCAGGCGCGGATAGCGGTGTTGTCGTGTTTATTCTCGAAGATGGCCCAAAATTGTTTGAGAAGGCTGGGGCCTTCGAGGGCAAAGAGAAGAGTGAGGACGAGGACAAGGATGACATTCGTGGCGACGCTGGCGATAGTGCCGACACCGGCGACAAGGAGATTGCCGAAGTTATTGACGAAGGAATTGGAGAAGTTCTTTACGCCGGTGAGGATTTCTTGCTGGAGATTGTCAATGCCGATGGTTTGACCGAAATTATTAATACCATCCCAGCCGCCGAGGGTGTGCTCGAAAGTGGTTGGGAGCTGGCGGACGAACTGGACGGACTGGTCGATGACAACGGGGACGACGACAGCGAGAATAATGCCAAGAATGACGACAATAAGACCGTAGGCTAGAGCAGAGGAGACAGAGGAATTGTCCTTCTTCGTGAGGCGACTAATGCGAGCGGCGAGGGGCTGAATCGCGATAGCGAGGAAGATGGCGATGCCGACGATAATGAGGCCGGTAAGAGCCTTCCAAACAAAGAGGCCGATAAGTCCGAGAGCTAGAATAACTAACCAAAAACGGACGAAAGTTTTCGTATCAACTTCGATGATTTTCTTGTTGTTCATTGACAACCTCCTTACTCAAATTCAGTATAGCACAGATAGCTAATCTTGACTATAATAACGGCGGAGAAAGTCGGATTTAAACTGGTCAAAAGTGCTGTCGAGGATAGAGGCGCGGATTTGCTCGGTGAGACGGACGATGAAACGGAGATTATGGGCGGAGGCGAGGCGGTAGAACTTGGCTTTTTGCTCAGGATCGCCAGAGCGCCACATGGCACGGAGGCTGCCGAGAGTCCAGCCCTCATGGCAGGTCGGACAGTCGCAACCAGGATCAAGAACGGCGCCAGAATCGCGGAATTGACGGAGATTAAGGTTGCCATCTTTTGTGTAGATTTTGCCGTGGCGGGCTTCGCGCATCGGAGCGACGCAGTCGAAGGTGTCGGCACCCATTTCGGTGCCGATGAAAATATCGTCGGGATGAGAAAGGCCGAGGAGATGGCGAGGCTTATTCGCGGGAAGTTCTTCATTGCACCAGCGGAGGATTTCGCCGAGATCTTCTTTCAGGAAGGCGCCACCGAGACCGAAGCCATCAAAACCCACGCCGTCAACGGACATATTTGCGAGGGTTTTTGCGGTGCTACGGCGGAGATCTTCCCAGCGACCGCCCTGGAGGACGCCGTAAAGATTCTGGCGATAACTGAGGTCGTCACGGTGTTTGATATGCTCACGGAGGCTGCGCTCGGCCCAGCGCTCGGTGCGGTGCATGGCTTCGATATTATATTCGTAAGTATCGGCAAGGGA
Organism: uncultured Candidatus Saccharibacteria bacterium; assembly: GCA_948623715.1. Lineage (GTDB taxonomy): Bacteria > Patescibacteriota > Saccharimonadia > Saccharimonadales > Saccharimonadaceae > Nanosyncoccus. The sequence goes on from CAPHDI010000022.1 coordinate 3,400, forward strand.
AGTAAGCTCATCGAAGGCCATGTGGATGTCGGCGCCGATACGACATTGAATCTGCATGGATTCTTCGGGGCCGATGAAATCGGGCTGACCGTCGAAAGGGTCAGTGAAGCTGACGCCCTTTTCGGAGACGTGGGCAAGGCGCTCTTTATGGGCAGTATTAGTGACGTGCTTTTCTTTCTCCATGGAGACGACTTTGCCGAGGCCGGAGCCGAGAGACATGACTTGAAAGCCGCCAGAGTCGGTAAGGGTAGGGCCGAGCCACGGACTGGAATCGAGCTGATCGGCGCGATTTGGCTGCCAGTTGGCTAGCCCGCCGGCTGCTGCAATTTCGGGGGATTGGCGGCGGAGGTGATAACCATTAGAAAGCATGGCCTGGGCGCCGACAGCATGGAGGTCGGCGGCGGAGAGGAAACGAACATAGCCGTGGGTACCGACAGCCATGAAAGCGGGAGTCTTGATCTCGCCATGCGCGGTTTTGATGACGCCTGCGCGACCGAGGCCGTTCGGCAAAGTTTTTTCGATATGAAATTCCATGAGTTATATTATAACATAGAAAAGCCGCTCCGGAAAGGAGCGGTGCAGGGGTGAGATTTTATTGCTCGGAATAGGTCTGAAGGGCATCAAGCTTGGATTTGAGTGCCCCAGTGAGGTGAGGCGCAATGAGCATGAGGACGGTTTCGACAATCATGCCAACCAGCCAGCTGGAAAACATTTGCCAGGCGAGGTCGGAAAACATGCGAGTACCGAAGAAGCCGATCAGCGTAAAAACAGGCGTGTCAATAGCGCGACCGACGAGGGAGGATAGCCAAGCGCGGAGGCGAATCTGATCATCGCGGGTAAAGTGACGGAGAAAGTCGTAAATGTCTGCGTTGACGAGATTCGACAAGAGAAAAGCGAGGCTGCTGGCGATGATGAGTCGTCCGGACAGATTGAAAGCTTCGGTCAGGGGGATATTGGCGGAGCCGCTGGCGCTGGGAATTGCATCGACGATAAAGAAACAGCTGAAGGCAACAAGATTTAAGATGGCGCAGCTGGTGGCGATGACTTTTGCGAACTGTTTGCGATAAATCTCAGAAATCATGTCGCTGACAACGTAGGTGACAGGAAATAAAATGAGACCGCCGTCGACGTCGAAGATCCAGAGGGTCCAGACTTTGGTTGCGAGAAGGTTGGAAATGAGCATGACGCCGCATTCGATAAGGGCGAGGACGCCGAGAGCGACTGCGAAGGCGAGGCAGAACTGGACGGGCAGGATACTGGGGAGGCTGTCGATGAGGTCTTCGTTGTCGGCCTGCGGGTCGATGACTTGACGGACGGTGGAGCGCTGGGAATTGAGGCTGGAGCCGGGATGGGAAGCAATGGAGGGTGCGGGTGGAGCCATGCCGTGGAAGAATCCACGGGCGCCGCCGAAGAAACCGCGACCACGCATGCCGCCACGTCCGCGGCCTCTGCCGCGAGGACCTCCGTGAAAACCGAAGCCTCGGGCGCCGGGAGGAGGGCCACCAGGGCGACCGGGGCCGGGACCACCAGGGTTCCCGCCGCGCGGGCCGGGACCGGGACCACCGCCGCGACCATTGCCGCCAGAACCGCCGCCGAAGCCGCCTCCGATACCAAAGGGCATAGAAAATCTCTCCTTTCTGTGAAGAACGAGTATGTCAAAGTGGAATATGAATAGATTTTTGACACACCAAACTAAGCCTATGACTAGACTTGTCTCTATTGTAGCACAGAATATCGAGTTTGTCAAGATGGCTTAACGGAAGTTAAAATATGGGGGAGTTGGTCTTGACTGAGTGGGGAATTAAAGATAAAATGGTCTAATGTTAAAGCTTTTTCGTTATCTTAAATCATATTGGTGGCAGATAATTATTCTGCTAGTGGCAATCGCGGTGCAGGTCTGGGCGGGGATTCAGCTGCCGGCAATTATGGCGCAGATTGTAAATAATGGGATTGTCGCGGGGGATCTGAACTATATCTGGGGGGCTGGGTTGAGGATGTTGGCATATGCGCTGATTTCGTCGGGATGTGCGGTGGTGGCGAATTTATTGGCGGCAGTAATCGGGACGGGATTTGCACGGGATTTGAGGAATGATATTTTCAAGCAGATTCTGAGTTTTTCGGTGACGGATATGAAAAACTTCTCGACGGCTTCGCTGATTACGCGGACGACGAATGATGTGATGCAAGTGCAGCAGGCAGCGGTAATGTGCATGACGATGATGCTGAGAGCGCCGATGATTGCGGTGATGGCGATTATCCAGGCGATTGTCACGGCGCCGGATATGACTTGGATTATTGCACTGGCGGTGGTGGTATTGTTGGTGCTGGTAATCGCGATTATGGCGATTGTGATGCCGAAGTTTAAGATTTTCCAGAAGTTGGTCGATAAAATTACGTTGCTGACGCGAGAGAACCTGACGGGGTTAAGAGTGATCCGGGCGTTTAATAATGAGAAGGTCGAGCAGAAAAAGTTTGATAAGACAAACACGGAGCTGACGAATTTGGCGATTTGGGTAAATAAGGTGATGTCGCTACAGAATCCGCTGATTAACCTAGTTTTTAATGGTACGACCTTGCTGTGTATTTGGATTGGGGTGTCGCTAATTACGAAAGATGCGGCGTATCTCGGGAATATGATGGCGTTTATGCAATATGCGGTGCAGGTGATTATGTCGTTCTTGCTGCTGACGTTATTGTTTGTGATTCTACCGAGGGCGAATGTTTCAGCAAAACGGATTAACGAGGTTTTAGAGACGAAGTCAAAAATTGCCTGGAAAGAGAAAACGGCAGGGAAGCCGAGCCTGGCGCCGTCGGTGGAGTTTGAAAAAGTTGGTTTTTCATATGCGAAGGCGGAGGAGAAGGTATTGTCGAATGTGTCGTTTACGGCAAAGGCAGGGGAGACGACGGCGTTTATTGGGTCGACGGGGTCGGGAAAGTCGACGTTAATTAACCTTGTGCCGAGGTTTTATGAAGCTACGGAAGGGAAGATTAGGATTAATGGAATCGATATTCAAGACTACGCGCAGGAAGATCTGATGCGGAGGATTGGATATGTGCCACAGAAGGGAATTTTATTCTCGGGGACGGTGAAGAGTAATATTATGTTCGGGGCGCCGGAAATCACGGAAGAGCAGATGCGTAAGGCGGCACGGATCGCGCAGGCAGAAGAGTTTATCGAGAAGCTGGACAAAAAATACGATGCGCATATCGCGCAGGGCGGGACGAATGTGTCTGGTGGACAGAAGCAGCGCCTGTCGATTGCGCGGGCGATTGCGAAAGATCCAGATATTTATATCTTTGACGACTCGTTCTCGGCGTTGGATATGAAGACGGATGCGAAGTTGAGGAAAGACTTGAAACCGGTGACGCGAGAGGCGGTGACACTGATCGTGGCGCAGCGGATTAGCACTATCAAAGATGCTGATCAGATTATTGTATTGAATAATGGTACAGTGGTCGGGAAGGGGAAGCACAAAGAGCTGCTAAGAGATTGTAAGGTTTATCGGGAGATTGCAAAGTCGCAGTTGTCAGAGGCGGAATTTGAGAGGGAAGTAGCGGCGGATGTAAGCAGCGAAAAAGTAGGGGAAGTAGAAGTGATCGAGCCCAAAAAGACAAAGAAAGGAGGGAAGCATGCCTAGAATGATGCAGGAAACGGCGAAGCCAAAGAACTTTGGGAAAGTGCTGAAGACTTTCTTGAGGGACTTGAAGGCATGGCGAGTTTTGATTATCGTGTCGATGGTATTGACGGTGATTTCGGTGATTTTGTCACTATTTGGGCCGATGATTCTCGGGCAGATTACGACGGAGGCGGTCGCGAGCGTGTCAGCGACAGGGGCGATTGACTGGGGAGTGATTTCGGCGCTATTGATTGAACTGGTGATTCTATATGTGGCGTCGGCGATTTTGAATTATATTCAGGGGGTGACGCTATCGATTGCGACTGAGCGCTATGGACAATATTTGCGGGACCAGATTATCGAGAAGATTGCGAGATTGCCGATTTCGTATTTTGATAAGAATCAGTTTGGCGATACACTGAGCCGGATGAGCAATGATATTGATGCGGTGACAGGATCGCTGTCGAGGATTTTGTCGGAGGTGCTGTCGGATGTGGTGACAATTATCGGAATCCTGGTTATGATGATGACGATTTCGGTGCCGCTGTCGCTAGTGGCGCTGGTGATCGTGCCGCTGTCGCTCCTTGCGATTAGTAGAATCGCGAAGAAGGCTCAAGGATTATATAGGACGAACCGGGTGGTGCTCGGGGAGCTAAATAGTTCGATTGAAGAGGATTATGCGGGGCAGTCGGTGATTAAGGCGAATTCGCATGAGGTGATCTCGATCGAGAAGTTTGAGAGGGCGAATCAGAGGTTCTACGAGACGGGATGGAAGGCGCAGGCGCTATCGTCGCTGGCGTATCCGATTATCCATGTATTGACTAATTTGGGATATGCGATTATCTGTGTGCTGGGTGGCGATATGGTGATAAAAGGGAAGCTCGCAATCGGTCAAATCCAGGCGTTTATCCAGTATGTAAGTCAGTTTAATCAGCCGATTCAGGGGGTGTCGCAGATTGCTTCAAATATTCAGTCAACGATGGCGGCGGCGGAACGGGTGTTTGACTTTCTTGATGAGCCGGAGGAGGCGCCGGATGCGGAGCCAGCGCAGGAGATTGCGAAAGTACAGGGGAAGGTGGAATTTCATCATGTGGACTTCTCGTATAATCCAGAAAAAGAAATTATTAGAAACTTTTCAGTGAAAATTGAACCGGGAATGCAGGTGGCGATCGTGGGGCCGACGGGGGCAGGGAAGACGACGATTACTAATCTTTTGATGAGGTTTTATGATCCGACAAATGGATATATTTCGATTGATGGCGTGCCGACGCGAGAAATGAAGCGGGCGGATGTGAGGAAGTTGTTTGGAATGGTATTGCAGGACACGTGGTTATTCTCGGGCACGATCGAGGAGAATCTACGCTATGGAAATCTGCAGGCGACGCACGAGGATATCGTAAGGGCGACGAAGATGAGCAGTATTCATCACTTCATCGAGTCGTTGCCGAAGGGCTATAAGACGGAAATTTCAGAAGATTCGGATAATATTTCGGCGGGAGAAAAGCAACTACTTACGATCGCACGGGCGATGGTGGCCAATCCGCCGATGATGATTCTGGATGAGGCGACGTCAAATGTTGATACGCGGACGGAGCAGCTGATCCAGGATGCGTTTGCAAAACTAACGCACGGTCGGACATCATTTGTGATCGCGCATCGATTATCGACGATTCGGAATTCGGATTTGATCTTGGTGATGAAAGAGGGGAAGATTGTCGAACAGGGGAATCATGAGCAACTGTTGGCACAAGATGGGTTCTATGCGGAGCTCTATAATTCGCAGTTTGCGGAAGGGGAAGTGGCGGAGTAGAAGCCTTTGCGATAGCTGGCGCGATACTGCGTTGTCAGCTGCGTTGCTCATTCGCCGTATGTCGAATACGTCTCATTCCGCTACTCGCTGCCGCCTTGTCTTGCACCGCTCTTGCAAAGAGTGTGAAGGCTTTATAATTTTTAGTTGTTTTTCTGAAACTGTGGTATAATGGTCTTGTCTAAATCAAATCAAGTAAAGCGAAGATTTACCGCTAAATCCGGTGAAAACGGCACCGCTGGGTTCAGGGTTTAGTGGCTTTGCTGCTCATCTTGATTTGGTTTAGACGCCGCCTAGCGGTGTCGTTTTGATTATAACGACATGTTGATGAGTGTGAAAAGGGCGACATTGCTCGAATGATTTTTGATGCTCTCCGCTAGGTAAAGAAAAACGCCAAAGGAGGGCATAATGCTAAAAATAAAGAAAACTAAACCTTATCAATTTAGGAAATCGCGCAGAAACTCTACGTATAAAACATATGCGGGAAGAGTAGTATGCGCAACGGCTCTTATTTGTGGTATTGTGCCATCCTTAGCGTTATTAAATAGTTATAATGTTATACCAGTTAGTGCGGCCAGAAAGACTCTATCTAACATTACTACCATGCAAGAGATGACTACTGATATATGTAATAACTCTGCTTTAGGACAAAGTAATACACTTATAGATATACGTGATAACTCTACCTATACTGTAGCTAGACTTAGTGATGGGAATTGTTGGATGACGCAGAACCTAAGACTATCACGAGAAACCTTAGCGACAACCGGACATTCTACAACTCTAACCAATGCAGACACTGACGTAAGTGAAGATTACGAGCTGCCCGTTAGCGGAGCTTGGACTAGCGGCGATAGTACCGCACAGGGCATTATCGCATCAACCAACAACGACTACGGTGCATACTACTCTTGGTGCGCGGCAACGGCGGGCACTTGTCAGTCCAATGGTGCACTGATTACAGAAAATACTAATGCAACTTCAAGTATTTGCCCGAAAGGCTGGAGATTGCCAACGGGTGGGTCGGACAGTGAATACCAGACGCTTAACGCTAAAGGTAAACCAAGCTTTGTCACTAACGGCGACAAGAATGGTTACTGGCTTGGCGGAACCTCCTCTGGTGTCTCGGGTGCATCATTCTTTTTGGCGGCCGGAGGTGTTAGTAACGGCAACCACTTTGCGTCGAATATAGGTTCCTCTGGTCAATATATATCTAGTACAGCTGGTGGCAGTTTCAAGGTATGCGGACTCTATTTTAGTGATAGCTACTTTAGTCCAGATAACTGCGGTCTTAATAAATATAGCGGAGCTTCCGTCCGCTGTCTCGCTCCCGCCTCCAGCACCGATTTCCCAGACCGCTTCGATGAGAAGGATGTAGAAGTTGTTGCAGTCCGAGTATCTCCGGTAAT
>CAPHDI010000023.1 GCA_948623715.1 uncultured Candidatus Saccharibacteria bacterium
ACCGGTAACTGCGACCTTGTCTCCGAGTTTAAAGTTTTCGACGGTGAGTTTGTCGCCGATCTTGAGTTCTGGTACGTCTTCCGTACGGAATTCTTTCAAGACTTTTGGAGTAACTCCAGCAGCCTTGACGTGGCCAGAAACCGACTTGCTCAGATTCTTACCCTGACCATACCCCAGTTGCACAGCGTTATAACCGTCGGTTTCGACAGTTTTAATCTGAGTCACTGTGGAGGGGTCGGCTTGCAAAATTGTTACCGGGGTAACAATACCGTCGTCGCCGATGATCTGGGTCATACCAATTTTGGTGCCGATGATGACTTGCATCCTGTTCCTTTCCTTTAGACACTTCGAAATCTAGACTAATGAGCGGTTCCTGTTGACTTCGTCGATCGACTCCATTCTCTCAAAGATAGAGTCGACGGACCAAGCGCGAGGCCTGCTCTGTCGTCTAGTACGAGTTGTCGATTAATATACTATACCGTGTCATTTTATCATACTTCATGGAAGAATTCAAGACTTTTTGTGAGATTCTCGGCTAATAAGCTTGACTTTTTTGAGGAAGTGTGCTATAATGGAAGTATAGGGTCTATTTTGTGCGTTTTTAGCAAAATATTTGGCAAAAATAGCAAGATTTTGATAGATTTGTACCTTTGAGCAAGATTTACTACAACACTACTGAGGGGGAGTAGAGATGAAGAATAGAAGTCAAAGCACTCTGGAAGCGCCGAATAATGAGACGCCAAAAAAGGGTGCGGCACGAGGCTTTAACGACTGGTTTGGCTGTTTGATCCTGCTGGCGTTGCTCTTTGCCGGGCTGTTTCTGCTGGAGATGTATAGCGGTGTAGTTAGCTATGCGTTTGGTACGGCGAAAGATACGATAGCGGATACGCTTAGTGCAGTAGGCGTCGATGGAATACCAAACCATAACCGGACTATGCTGGACGAGTATTCTAATGCTGATCATGGCGACAGACTGCGCGAAGTGATGAATGCTATTCGTAAGGAGCCGGTCGAGTATCTGGTATTGTTCGCTGGTAGTGAGAAAATGTTCGAGCGGACCGATAAAAGTGACCATCAAGTCGAAACGAACCGAGGAATGTTGACTTATATTCGAGGGCTGTCTGACCAAGGTCTGGTCTGTCTGCATAACCATCCGTTTGAAGGGGCGACATTCTCGCTGGCTGATTACGGGTTTTACCATCAGTGGGACGTGGAACTGGCGATTGTCGTGACGGAGGAGTGTAACTTCTGGATGTGGGCGCCGAATGGTTGGCCGACGAAGGAGGAGATTGAAAACTTCGTGACGAATCGCTGGAAAAACAACGTTCGGGAGATGGAGCGGCAAGGTCTGATCGTGATCCAAGATGAGACGTACGAACAGATATCATGGACTACGACGGTTGAGTTGACGCAGATGATTGCGGATCAGTTTGGGCTGACGTTTGTGGTCGAGAAAGTACCGGTAGTAAATGAAGGCGTAGTGGCCTGGGACCCCTGAGGGGGTCCTTTTCTTAGGTCTTTAGGGGCGACTGTGCCTTGATATGGCTGTGGTTTATGGAGGATTTAAGGTAGACTTTAGAAAAATATGGTATAATATGGAGGCACGAGAAGTTATAGGAAATTTCTGGGACCTTAAGGAGGTGAGAGTAATGAAGATTCGGCAGATGACAGTGTATGAGCTGCAACAGTTTTCGGAGCGGCTGGATGACGCTTATCAGACAGTAGATACCGTGAAGCTGGCGCTGATGATGGCGAGCCTCGTGTTGGGGGCGGCGAGTGCGCTGGTGCGGATGCGTCTGAAGAAGCGCGAGATGGAGCTGTGTGAGGGGTCGGATTTTGGCCCTCCGGGAAACTGATGTCTAGATCGCGTGAGATCTAGCGAAAGTAGCGTAGTTACCTGTCCATTAGCGCGACCGAATCAACACAAACCGCCGGTGTAATGCTGGCGGTATTTTTGTTCACAGAAACCCTCAGGTTGTCCGGGGATTTCATTTTATGTCGTGGATGTGCTGGGTGGGGATTTGAGCTAAACTCCGGGGGAGAATTTTTTGAGCTTCTGGCGATGCTCTTTATAGCGGGGGTCGTGAGTGGCGACTTCGGCCCAAAAAGCGGCGGAATGATCGAGGTGATTAAGATGGGCGAGCTCATGGAGGATGACATAGTCGCGAAGCGGCTCGGGGACTTGCATGAGGCCGATATTGAGGGAGATGGTGCGATTAGATGAGCAACTGCCCCAGCGGGTGGCGGCGTGACTGAGACGGCATTTGTCGTAGGTGTAGCCGTAGAGCTTCGCGTAATATTCAAGGCGATAGGGGAGATATTCCTTGGCTTTCTTCATGAGGATTTTCTTCTTTGCATCGCGGGCGCGCTGAGCCTTTGGGTCGCCAAGAGGAATCTTCTCGCGGATAAGGTCGCGATTGATTTTCAAAAACCGCCGCACTAGAAAATCACTAGTGTGTTGAGGCACGGACATCTGGAGACGTCCGGAAGGCGACACGGAAAAACGCACACTTTTTGAAAGTGGGTTCTTGCGAATAATCACCTCCCCAAATTCGGGGTCGCTGAGAATCATCAGTTAGATAGATTAGAGTTGAGTGAGGACCTGCTTGAGCTGGGTCGGATAAGTATGCTTGCCAGAGAGGACGATCGGCGCCTCGGCGTCGGACGGGGCCTCGAGAGCTTGGATACACTTGTCGTAGACTTGCTTGGCTTTCTCGACAGATTTGAACTTATTCTTCAGGCGCATGCGGACAGTCGTGACATCGGTCTGAATCCAGATGAGAGTCGGGGTGTAGCCAGCATTGCGCAAGATCTCGGTCAGCTCGCGGCGATCTTTCTCGGTGTCATTCCCTCCTTCGATGACGAGGGTGGCGCCAGTCTTTGCGACTTCGGAGATGAGAAGTAGGATAAACTGCCGGGAGAGATTATGCTCCTGCTGTAACTGATCTAGGTCGTAAAAAGTTGCGTTGAATTGCGCGGCGAACTGTTTGCTGAATGTGGTCTTGCCGCTGCACGGGACACCAAAAACAAGAATCGCGCGTTGACCACTGCTGGGTGAGTGTGATTTTTTACCTTCCATATACCTCCGTTTTACATTTACCTTCCTTTGAGTCTATTGTAACACATCTTGAGCTATTTGAGACAAAAATTTGTGAGGGATAATAGAAAAACCAAGCGAAGAAGTTTGCTGGGAGGTAGAAAGCGGCGGGTAAGAAGTGGGTGAGTGATAAATATGACATAACGGTGCATAAGTCGCAACAGCCGAATAATAAAAATCCGGCCAATGCAAACCAGGCGCGAGGATTCCGGGGTTCGCTGCGATACCACTGGTAGCTGATGATGAGATTACTGATCAAAGTTGCAGCGTAGAAGGCGACGACGAGGAAAATTAGCGGCATGAAGCCGAGCCAGAGGTCGAGTATGATACAGAGGGCGGTGACAGTGACGAAAATCGAGATCGGTAAGTGGAGGCGGACGCCGTCGAGGCGGATGAGGTGGATAACCTGGGCGATGAAGAAGATGATAATGCCGGCTTCGGAGGTGTTGCGGCCGGCGAGAACGAGGTCGGCAATACAGGTAGTGAACATGGCGGCCTGGAGGAGGTGATCTTTCGGAAATTTAATAACGGTGTAGGCGAAGCAGAGAAGGATGCCGCCGAGCTTGATGACGGTGAGGAGGTCGCTTTCGATGTCGACGATACCGAGAAGGATAATAAGAGCGTAGATTGCGATCCAAATGGTCAGCCAGTAACGCGGGAGGACGATGGCGGCGGGCGAGGTGGGTGAAGTTTTAGAAGCTGAAGAAGCGGATGGGGATTTTGTCTGAGCCGAAGAAGCGGACTGGGGGGGGTACGGCGAGGTTGAAGTAGGGCTGGAGGGTTTAGAGTTCATTGTACTATTATAACATAAGAAAAAGATAAGAGTTTTCGGAGATTGCAGAAAGTTTTAGCTATAATAAAACCGGTAGCAGCATCTTGCCTTTTCTAAGAATTAGTGGTAAGATGGAGTTAGTTTACGGTTTAATGTTGCTTCTTTTTAGGAGCAACATTGATTTTTGCTCTTATGTAGAGCCAGCCCAGGTCGAAGCCTAGATGTAATCTTCCGATATGAAAATCAAAGCCCATAGACATTCTCCTTTCTCCTGCATAATTATTATCAATTAGGCAAGAGAGGCTGCTACCTGCATTCAGAGTAGCATAGTTTGAGAAAAATTAGCAAGCAGTAGCATGATAAAAAGTCCTCCTGAGATTGAGGACTTTTTATCGAATGAGTTTTTATTAGTTATTTACTGCGGTAATAGCCACAGTAGTGGAATATTCTCCAGCTGGGAGGGTTGGGGAGACGGAAACGCCGAGAGTGAAGGCGTGAGTCTTGGAGGAATCTTCATTTGTGTTTTCTGTATTGTGGTAAGTTGTTGGAGTAGAAGTTATTGCAGAATAAGTAGAATTATCCTGGTTTAGTATACCCCAGGCATTAGTCTTAGCTTGTACATTAGTAGATGCTGGTATACTATTACTGCTTGTTATTTCTGTATCTACTACTAGTGCTGAATTAGTAAGTGATGTTTTATTAGCACTAAGTTGTACAGCATAAGTAGCATTAGCTGATACTGTTGCACTAATAGTTCCTGTAGTTATCTTATTCGGATCTACCTCTTCTTTCATACCGGAAGTGGCGTCGATACTGATAACTGGCGGGACGACGATAGCGATGACGTCGACGTCTTTCTGATCGGAGAGATTCGGATCTTCATCTTCGGGGCCTGAGGCGATACATCGAATGGGGAATCCGAGGCATTTATCGCGGGTGTCGGCGGGGTCGATGCTGCCGCTACTGTAGAAATAGAGGTCATATGCAAAGGAGCTGTCGTTGGCCGTACTAGACCAATAGTACCCGTAGGAGTTGACGCCGGCGGCGGATGTGCCATTATAGATGCCGGCGGCCGGGAAGAAAGCCGCATTTGTTGTATTTGTCGCGCCGCCAAGCCAAAAACCATTTCCATTCTCATCAGAGGCCCAACTAGACTTGCCTTGACTGTAAAGTGTTTGGAATTCGCCGCCCGATCCGCCTTTTGGAAGTCTCCATCCCTTTGGGCAGATGCTGCCACTTGCTTCTCCGTTCGTTAATTCTGTGGTGCCTGTATGTGCTGTTGCTGTGTACCAAGAATAATATGCACCGTAGACTTCGTTCCCGCTGTAATAAGCCGCTTCATTGTCTTTTCCGGTGAAGTTCGTGGCTTTATTTGGGATTGCGACGCCGGCAGTCTGAGAGTCATCGGTAGCGGTGGTATAATTTGCTAAACGCAAGTTTTGTGTCATCCAGCATTTACCGTCGGAGAGTTTTGCAATAGTATAAGTAGAATCGTCACGGGTATCAGTAAGCGTAGCGGTATCACCGATTTTCATATTATAGCAAATACCTGGACGCATTTCTTGCATAGTGGAGATATCATCAATACTTAATGTTGCGGCTGAGGCTTTCTCGACTGATCCATAATAACTTAATCCCATAAGTCCGGGCATGATGCCGCAAATAAGAGCTATTATACCGATATGGTATATCTTAACTTTTGATAAGGTTTTATTTATTTTTAGCATCATGCCCTCCTTATGGCTTAGTTAGACCCTAAGTGGTACAAGCATCTATATACAAAAATGGCACCACGAGCGGGGTGTTTCATATCCACGACCAGGCTTCCGCAAATGCTTCCAGCTAGGTGCTCGTAGCGCCATTCATGCGTTGGAAACACTTGCAAAGACTTATCAAAAGTCGGGAGCCTATATAAATTGTCGTAAATATGAAACAGTTCTATTGTACCATAACTTTTACGTTTTGCGGGAAAGTTAGAAAAACTGTGTTGTTAATATCAGAAAATGTCACTTTATTATATTGTGGGTTATGGATATTTTCTATAAGTAAAGAGCAGAAGTTTTTAGTGGAGGAGAAACGTGTTATACTTATGCTATGGGATTATTTAACTTTAATCGTGCGAAAAATAAGTCAGAAACTTCAGTCGAACAGGGGACGGGCTGGGATAAGCTGGGTGAGACGCAGCCGGTAGATACGGGAGGAGCGGAACAAGATCGGGTAATTATCGCAGAGAAAGCGCGGCAGGAGCGCAAGGCGATCGGGATGGTGCTGAATGGAAAAGAAGCGATCGTCGACTCGGGAGATGAAATCGGAGAAGATGAGCGGATACAGGCTTACGAGAAGATAAATAGTGGGGAGTTTGGTGCGGAGGCGCAGAGCTATATCTTGCGACATATTGTGACGCCGGATCGGGCGCATGGAAGCTCGGCGGAGGTGGTATTTATCGGGATGGATAATAGACATAATCGGCGGATTTTCGCCTATGTAAACGGGATTCCGGATACGGAGCCGAATATGGATTTGATATCGAGCGAGCAAGTCACAGAGACGCTGAAAAAGTATCCGACGCCGATCGAGTTTGCGCCGAAGGCGGAAGAGATGCTAGGGGAGTTGCGGGAGCGAAATACGCCGGAGAAGTATCAAGAATACGTCCGAGACATGCAGAGGTTTAAGCATCAGCTGTATGGTAAGCGACAGGAATATTATGAAGCGTTTCAGGCGCTAGAAGGTAAGGCGGAGAAGTATGCCGAGGAGCAGGCGCGACGGGATGAAGTACTCGGAGCGATACGCGGAGCTACGGGGGATGCGGAGTCGACGTTAGATCTTACGGAGACACCGACCATCGAACTGCCGGAGACGGGGCGGAGGCCAGAGCAGGTGCCGGTAGCACCGGTGGAGGTATATCGGGTCGAGAAACGTGAGGCGAAGAAGCTGCTCAAGGCGGCGAAGATAGATGGCGACGCGTATGTGCAGGACGGGCAGAAGTTTAATTTGACGACGAAATATCTTGAGGAGGCGGGGTTTGGGCCGGAATATAAGTTCCGAATCGGGGATGAGGCGGAAATTGCGACGTCGAAGATGTATAAAAGTAGATCGCATGATGCGGTGACAGCGTATGTAAAGACGGCGAAGGGCGTGAAGGTCGTATCGTATTACCGGAGTGATTCGCAGGGTGGGTGGCGGTATATGCCGGACTATGTAGCGTCAGATGTGCCAAGGCGGAGTAAGATTGATTGGATTGGAAAGGGTTATGATGAAGAGAATTTAAACTTGCCAGCGGTGACGCAGGAGGCGCTAGAGATTATTGCGACTCAACCGATGCTCGATAATCCGCAGGCACATAGAGAGTTTGCATTTGCGGGGACGGCGAAGCGCTATAATAGTAAGGATGAGTATCGGGCGGCGCGTGATGCAGGAATATTACGTGGGGATTCTTATACAGAAGTGGATCAGAGGCCGGAGTTTTATCTCGGGAAGCTAAGTCGTCAGAAGCAAGCGCCGGAAAGCCTGGATTTAATGGGGATGGGTGTGCCAGATTTTAGTCAGCGAGGGGCGACTTATGCGGTAAAGAGTGGATTGTATGGCCAGTTTCAATCGGAACATTTTAAATCGAAAGATGGTAAGTTGCTCTGGACGTTTAATAAAGATGCGAAAGGGCGGGCGTGGATCGGCGGAGTGGAGGTTGATTCCCCACTGAGCTCGGTAGGTTTGAGAACGAAATGGGCTGAGATCGGTGATTACGGTACGCCGCTGTATGAATATGATGTGCAGGCGGGCGGGTATGGCGACACGCAGGATAGGCAAGGAAGTTATTATATCGGTATGTGGAAGAATTATCTAAGTAAAATGCCGCTGATTCGGAAATATTTGGAGCAGAGTAAGTCTTAAAATGTTTTAGTTTTGAGGAAAACGGATGGCAAAAATAATCCCCGCGGTGTAAGTCGCGGGAATTATGTGTTTCTCTGGTGTTGACTATTTGATGGTCAGGGAGTCGATAATAGCCTGGGCTTCGTAGGAAATAATGGTAAAAGTGCCAGTATTGGCAAGGGTCAGCATGTAATATTGTTCGCCCTGGGCGTAAAACCAGAAATCGTAAACAGCTTCGTCATCGCGCATGCGGGTGTGCTGCCAATCGATGCCGTTGATAGTCTGAGAGCTGAGCTTCTCGCGGAGTTCGAGACCTTCGCTTTCGTAAACGTCGACCATACCTTCGGCGTATTCATCGAGGGTGAGACCTTTGTCGGATTCGATGAGGGCGAGGATGAAGGCTTCTTCGTCGTTGTCGGCGTAAATAGTCTTCGTGTCTTTGTCGGTGGAAGGCTCTTCTTCCCAGCGGTCGGAATAAGTTACGCTGGCGCGACCGACGGTCAGGGTGCCGCCGACGTTGGGGCTGACGAATTGGCTATTGTCGTCGTCTTTGTTGTCGTTAGAATCGTTACCAGGCTTGTCTTCGTTGCTGGAGCCTTGATTTTGATTGCCGGAGTTTCCTTGGTCGTTGGATTTATTGCCTGTGATCGCAACGATGGCGACAATAGCGATAATTAAGACGACAATAACTGCGGCGCCGATGATAATGAAGAGATTTTTGTTTGACTTCGGGGCGGACGGGGTCGTTGGATTGATTGGCTGCATGGTAGGCTGGGCTGGCTGAGTAGGTTGCGGAGCGGCCTGAGCAGCTGGTTGTGCAGTAGCTTGCGGGGTAGATTGAGGATTCGGCTCAGGACCGGCGGCTCCGGTAGGTGCTGGCGGGACAGGTTGATTGCCGCTGGGCTGATTTGGGTTTGTATCCATGATTTCCTCCTAATGATTGTTGATTATGTTTATTATAGCAGATTTGGGGAGGATGGACTAGTACAAAATCGGAAACCGTGATAGAATAGGAATGTTAGGGGCGTAGTACAACGGTTAGTATAGCGGTCTCCAAAACCGTAGATCATGGTTCGATTCCGTGCGCCCCTGCCATGTTAAGACGTCACGTTTGATACAAAATTTATCTGCCGTGACGTGAAGAAAACCCCTATTTATAGGGGTTTTCTTCTATTTCCAGACAAATCAAGTAATTGTAGATAATTGATGTATGGTTGAGTGGACTAATCCATTGATTGTAGAGTGGTAGCAGTTTTACACGATACACCAGTTTTGCACCAAAGCTGCACCGACCCAAAACCTACGCTTACACGTTTTACACGATTTATCTATCAAGGGCGCTTATGTGAATTATGGGATGGTGCCTATGCTTGTTTACTATGATCGTAGAGAAAATGAC
>CAPHDI010000024.1 GCA_948623715.1 uncultured Candidatus Saccharibacteria bacterium
TTGTTTTATTCCTATCTAAACCAATTGTTGGTATGCCAGATGCAACTTGTCTACCAACAAAAATGGCACCACGAGGGTGTCTTAAGCCAGGTAAACGCATACGATGGACAAAACCATTTTACGCATTTCTCGTGGCGCCATTCCCGGCGTAAAACAAAATTTGTCCACGTGAAACGTGTTTACCTGTAACTTAAGACACTACTATTGTAGCATAAGTTTTCTGCTTTGTGCTAGAAAAAGTCCTCCTTCCGGAGAAAGAGGACTTTTTAGTGGGAATAAATTGTTTATTCCTTCGTATTGCACTTCTCTAACTTCGTCAGAAAAACATCATACTCGGAAAAAGAAAGGCCCCTTGCGGGGCTTTTCTTTATTCCTTCGTATTGCGCTTCTCGATGATCTCGTTAGCGACATTTGGTGGGACTTCCTCGTAACCGAAGAGCTCCATTGAGCTAGCGGCACGACCCTGCGACATAGAGCGGAGGTCAGAAGTGTAGCCGAAGAGGTTTGCAAGTGGAGCGAAAGCTTTGATAATCTTCGTACCGCCGGCGATATCTTCCATACTATCGATACGACCACGGCGAGAGTTAATATCACCGATGACGTCACCCATAAACTCTTCCGGAGTGGTAATCTCAAGCTTCATGATTGGCTCAAGAAGGACCGGATTGGCACGCTTAATACCTTCACGAGTAGCGAGGGAGCCGGCGAGCTTGAAGGCGAACTCGGAGGAGTCGACATCGTGGTAGCTACCGTCATAGAGCGTAGCCTTGACGTCGATGACTGGATAGCCAGCGATAACACCACCGTTCAAGGTTTCTTCGATACCCTGTTGGACGGGCTTGCGGTATTCCTGAGGGACGACACCACCCTTGATCATATCGATAAATTCGAAACCTTTATCCGGCTCATTCGGCTCAAATTTCACCCAAACATCACCGTATTGGCCACGACCACCGGACTGCTTAATATGCTTACCTTGAGCTTCGGCAGTACCACGAATAGTTTCGCGGTAGGCGACTTGCGGAGCACCAGTGTTAGCTTCGACGCCGTGTTCCTTATTGAGACGGTCGATAGCGATTTCGAGATGTAACTCACCCATACCGGAGATAATAGTCTGGCCAGTCTCCTCATCAGTGTGGACGCGAAGGGTCGGATCCTCCTCGACAAGCTTCTGGAGGCCGAGACCCATTTTTTCCTGATCGGACTTAGTCTTCGGCTCAATGGCGATAGACACTGGTGGATCTGGGAATTTGATATCTTCAAGATGAATCGGGTGAGTCGGATCACAGATCGTAGTACCAGTGGTAACTTCTTTCATTCCGACCACAGCAGCGATATCACCAGCGGTAATCTCAGAGATTTCTTCGCGCTTATCAGCAAACATCCGGACGATACGACCGATGCGTTCCTTATCGCCAGTAGTAGCATTAAGGACGGTATCACCTGATTTCAGCACACCGGCGTAGACGCGAATAAAGATAAGCTTCCCGACGAATGGGTCAGTCGCAATCTTGAAGGCGAGGGCAGTAAGAGGCTCCTTGTCATCGGCCCTACGGACGACCTGGTCTCCAGTCTTCGGGTCGATACCGACGGTCTGGCCCTGATCACGATCGAGCGGAGACGGGAGGTAGTCAGTCACGAGGTCGAGGACTTTCTCGACGATCACACCACGACCATCACCACCGGTGACGAGGAAGAAGTCGCCATCGAGTACGCGCTTGCGGAGAGCAGCCTTAAGCTCGACGGTAGTAATAGCTTCTTCGCCTTGGTTGAAGAATTTATCCATGAGATCTTCGTCAGCCTGGACAGCTTCCTCGACGAGAAGGCTGCGAGCATTCTTAGCCTTTTCGAGCATATCAGCAGGAATTTCGCCAACCGTCAATTCGTGATCAGCGTAATCTTTATAAGTGTAAGCTTTCATGTCAACGAGATCGACGACACCGCAGATGTCCTTCTCGAAACCAATTGGCAAGTGAATCGCCACGGCATTCTTCGATAAGCGCTTGTGAATGCTATCGAGAGACTTGTAGAAGTCGCCACCGATCTGATTAATCTTATTGACGAAACAAATGCGAGGCACGCCATATTTCGTAGCCTGGCGCCAGACGGTCTCAGACTGAGCTTCGACGCCCATTTTACCATCGAAAACCACGACTGCACCATCAAGCACGCGAAGCGAACGCTCAACCTCAGCAGTAAAGTCAATGTGCCCCGGAGTATCGATGATGTTGATCTTGTGATCTTTCCAGTAAACAGTAACCGCAGCAGAAGTAATCGTGATACCGCGCTCCTTTTCCTGCTCCATCCAGTCAGTTGTAGCACCACCGGTGCCGCCCTTCACTAGGTCGATTTTATGTTTGAGACCGGTACGATACAGAATCGCCTCAGAGGTCGTCGTCTTACCTGCATCAATATGAGCAATAATACCAATATTGCGAAGGTTTGCTAAATCTTTTACTTCATTTGCCATGAAAGATTCCCTTTTATACTTATATTTTAACCACACTCGTAACTTGTTTCGTAAACTTCATGGTTTGCAAAACACCTTCGAGAGACGGACTTTTCTTTATTTTACCATAAAATAATCTATTTTGGTAGATGTATTTTTACTACACATTCTCTATCATTATGCAGAATATATAGGCGATGCTTTGCGCGAGTAAGAGCAACATAGAGAAGGCGGTGTTGGTCGGCTTTTTCGGCAGCGCGGGTGTCACCGAAAAGTTCAAAAATTGTGGCATGCGGATGCTGGCCGAGGACTTGATCACGATTACATTCGAGAAGAATAACAACATCGGATTCAAGCCCCTTTGATTTGTGCATGGTCATGGCACGGATGTTATCGGCTTCGGAACTGCGCAAGACATTCTGCTCGACTAGTAGGTTACGAAGGGCGGAGGCGAAATCATCTAGCGTAACATTCGCAAAAGAAGTGAAATTATGTCGGTGTAAGAGCAGGATTTGTTCGCGGCGATGACGCTTAGCGATTTTATAGACGGTCTTGAGGAGCTGCGCGGCAGAGGCATATTCGGAGGCGTTACCGCCGCAAGTTTTCGCGAGAGCGAGCTGAAACCTTGCGTCACGCAGAGCATCTTCGGCGAGATCTTTTTGATCAAATTTTGTCTTTTCAGGATTCTGATGTTTAATTTTACCATTATGATGACTAAAGGCTCGGGCTTTTTCGGCACGAGGATTATAGTGTGCAAGCATGTATTTATTAGCGTTTTCGACGATTTTGCGATCACTGCGATAATTCGTGTTTAGAGGAATATTCACAGTATCTTCAGGGAAAAACTTCGCAAAGTCGAGAAAATATTTCACATCGGAGCCGGCGAAACGATTGATCGCCTGCCAATCATCGCCAACGGCGAAGAGGTGTGCGGCGGGGCAATTCCGGCGAATGGCTTGAATGATATTGAAAAAGAGGTAGGAAAAATCTTGATACTCGTCGACCATGAGATATTTATAACGGGAGACTTTTTGCGTGACTTTTGTATTCTGTTTTCGTTCGAGAATCCGGGCAGCGCGCGACATGAGAATATTAAAATCAATCTGCGGGAAATTAAGCGCTAATAGGTATTCCTGATAGGCGGCGAGACAGAGTTCATGCAGATATATATTATATTGATAATTTTCGTTATCTCGATGTTTAGCGATGTAACTTTTTACGTCATTACACAAGTCGGCGAGTCCATGCTCATTGACATACTTCTGTCCAGCGCGGGCAATAAAACTACTAGTGAGGCGGAGTAGGTCGGCGTATTCTTGAGCGGAGATCTTCTGAGAAAAATTTGACGGACGAGAGATGGAAGTGATGACTTTGCGCAGAGAAGTTTTAATTAAAATATCATGGTTACTTTCGGAAATCAGTTGCGGGTTCTCGCCGGCAAGTTTTACGGTGTCGAGAGCAAATTTATGAAAAGTCGAGGCGACTTTTATTTCCGGGACTTTACAATACTCTCGCAGCGAGACGCCGTCAATCTCGACCGCGCCGATGCGTTCGTTGACTTCAGCAGCGGCAGTGCGATTAAACATGAAGACTCTGATTTCGTTGAGATAAGCTTGATGAGTAGCGACGAGGTAGGCGACTTTTGCGACGATGACGCGAGTTTTACCGGAGCCGGCGCGAGCGGTGACGAGGGTGTTCTTATGATCATCAAAAACTGCTTTCGCCTGATCGGGGTCGAGGGTATATGGTTTGCCGCCGAGAGAAATGCGCGCTTCAAACCATTGCTTACGGTTCATTAAATCAGTTACTGTAACTTCTTTCGCAGGATGTCTTGGACGGCGGAAGGATTGGCTTTGCCGTGAGATTCTTTCATGACTTGTCCGACGAGGAAGCCGATAACTTTCTCCTGGCCGGCCTTGAAATCTGCTTGAGCCTGCTGAGTTTCTGGCTTAGCTAAAACTGCGTCGACGATTTTTTCGAGTTCTTCGAGATTATTTTCCTGAACGACACCAAGTTCTTTTGCGATCGTGAGAGTATCTTTATAATGCATCTCTGGATCGAAGAATTTCAAGAAGACCTCTTTCATGCCGGTACTAGACAGCTCATTCTTTTCATTCATAGCGACAAGGTCGAGGAGCTGTTCTTTGCTCGGAAGCTCATCATTAAGTAAGCTAGCATTTTCCTCGGCAAGAAGGACGGAGGAGAATAAGTTAGCGATCTTCTTGGCGGCTTTATTATCGTCAAGCTCGGCAAGTTTTTCCATGAGCGGGCGATAGTCAAGGAGGATTTCGACGGTATCGGAGCCGAGGATATCGTTAAATTTCGCACGATACTCGGCAGGCATGATTGGGAGATTTGCGCGTTCTTCATCGACGACTTCAGGGCGAAGATTAAGTGGCGGAATATCTGGCTCGGGCATGTAGCGATAATCTTGAGCTTCTTCCTTGCTGCGCTGGGAGGTAGTCTCGCCAGTCGCATCACTCCAGCCGCGAGTCTCCTGGACGACTTTTTCGCCTTTGCCGAGAAGCTTCGATTGGCGCTTGATTTCGTATTCGACAGCACGCTCGACGCTACGGAAAGAGTTAAGATTCTTTACCTCGGCGCGAGTGCCGAGTTTATCACTACTTTCAGGAGCAATACTAATATTCACGTCAAAGCGCATGTTGCCATTATAGAGGTCGCCGAAAGTCACGCCGGCATAAGTCATAACGCGCCAGAGCTCCTTCGTGTATTCGCGAGCCTCGACAGCAGAATGAATATCAGGCATGGAAACAATCTCGACCAGCGGCGTACCAGCGCGGTTGAGATCGACGAGCGAATCGCCACTCTCATGACTGAGTTTGCCGGCATCCTCTTCGAGATGAGCATGCTCAATGCGAATTTTACTACCGCTAGGTAGCTCGACGTAGCCGGCGCCAATGATCGGATGAAAGAGCTGGGTAATCTGATAACCTTTCGGGAGGTCGGGATAGAAGTAGTGCTTACGATCGAAGCGACTCTGGAGATTGATCTCAGAATTTAGCGCGAGGCCAGCTCGGACGGCGTAGCGTACAGCCATCTTGTTCAAGCGTGGAAGCATACCGGGCAGGCCGTAATCGACCGGAGAGACGCAAGAGTTTGGAGATTTCTGGCGGGCGTCATTATCGACTTCGGAAAATAACTTTGTTTTCGTGCAAAGCTGAACATGGCATTCGATGCCGATAGTGGGGATGTATTTTACTTTTTCTGTCATTAGATTGCTCCTAAGTTTTTCAGGGCTTGCTTAAATATCACCAAAGCTTGCCGAGCTTGATTATAATTAACTTCAAAATCACTTTCGTGGACGATTTGGTTGCGAAGTTTATGGGCTTGCCAGACTTTATTTAGTTCAGGCATGCGGTCGCCGAGTTTTTTTAACTTATCACCCATGCTCTGACCAGGTACGCCCATTTCGTTCAGGGCTTTATCGAGCAACTTATCAGCTTCGAGGACGGAAAAGTTATAGCTACGACGATCGTCTTTTTCGAGACCGTTTTCGATCTTTAGCCAGCGAGTCTGGTAAGCTTGCTTATCAAATTCGTGACGACGCTTGCCGCCAAGCACCATGGCGACGAGCGCGAGCAGGGCAACGGCAATAATTGCAATGACGAGAAAAACCATCTGAGGCCACATATTACTCTTCCCCTCCTTCAACAGTCGAGACGCCACTCAGATCGGCATGATGATCTTCGTGTGGCTGGTCGCAGCACATCTGCTTTGCGAAGCGAATGATACTTTGATCGCTACGACGAGGGCCGACAAGTTGCAGCCCGAGCGAGAGACCGTCTTTCGTCTCGCCAACGGGAATCGCGAGGCCCGGGAGACCAGCGAGATTAAGCGGGACAGACATAACATCTTCAAGATACATCGCGACTGGATCGTTAACTTTTTCGCCGAGCTTGAAAGCAGGATTCGGGCTGACTGGGGCGAGTATAAGGTCGCACTTCTCAAAGGCTTTATTGTATTCGTCGATGATAAGCGTGCGAGCCTTCGCAGCTTTGAGATAGTAGGCGTCGTAGAACCCAGATGAGAGAACAAAATTGCCGATCATAATACGGCGTTTATTCTCCGGCATGAAGCCTTCGTTGCGCGTATTCTCGTAAAGTTCGCTCAGAGTATTCGAATCAGCACTGCGGAAGGCGTAGCGGATACCGTCGTGGCGAGAAAGGTTACTAGCGACCTCAGCCGGGACGATAATATAGTAAGCGGCGAGAGCGTATTTCAATGCAGGCATATCGAGCTCGACGATTTCGTGGCCAGCAGCTCTCAGCTCCTCGACTTTGCGAGCGAGCGCAGCGCGGACTTCAGAGTCGACAGCGTCATTATCGAAGTCGCGAATGATACCGATTTTCTTGATCGGGTCGTCAAATTCATGATTCTGGCCATAGAAATCCGGAAGAGTGGTCAGGTCCTTCGGGTCTTGACCGGCGGTAATTTCCATTAGCAGGTCAAGGTCTTCGGGGTCACGAGTGAAGAAACCCATGCAGTCAGTCGACGACCCCATCGCGACGACGCCGTAGCGCGAGAGCGCGCCGTAAGTCGGCTTCAGACCGTAGACACCGTTAAAAGCAGCTGGCTGGCGAATCGAGCCACCCGTATCGGAGCCGGTCGCGAAAGGTACGATGTCGAGAGCGACAGCGACGGCAGAGCCACCGGAGGAGCCGCCAGCGACACGTTCGAGATCTTTGGAATTCTTCGTCGGACCATAGTAAGAGTTTTCCGTAGAGGAGCCGTGTGCGAAAGCATCGAGATTCGTCCGACCGATCATGATCGCGCCTTCAGCTTCGAGCTTCGCGACGACAGTCGAAGTCACAGGGCTAGTAAACTCTTCAAGAATGTGTGCTGAGGCAGTCGTGCCGCCTTCAGGGCTTAAGAAATTGTCTTTCAGGGCATAAGGTACGCCAGCGAGCCGACCGACCGTCTCGTCGTTTTTAATCTTTTCATCGATCTCGGCGGCTTTCTTAATCGCGTCGACGTCGTTGATAAAGTTAAAGATATGATAATCTTCCTGATATTTATGCGCCTTTTCGAGGGCTTCTTTGACCATAGTCATGGCGCTGAGTGCTTTGCTCGCAGTTTTCATCTTTCCCCTTCCCTATAAAACTTTCGGTACTTTAATCTGGTTGTCTTTGACCTCTTTCGCAAGACTAAGAAGAGCTTCGCGAT
Organism: uncultured Candidatus Saccharibacteria bacterium; assembly: GCA_948623715.1. Classification (GTDB taxonomy): domain Bacteria; phylum Patescibacteriota; class Saccharimonadia; order Saccharimonadales; family Saccharimonadaceae; genus Nanosyncoccus. The sequence goes on from CAPHDI010000024.1 coordinate 7,634, forward strand.
CGGCTTCCTGCGGGAGGATCTCGTCTTCGCGCCAAATATTTTCCATCTCGAAAACCTGATAAGTCGGCTCGACGCCATTCGTGTCTAATTCGTCTAGTTGTGAAATATAATTCACAATCTCCTTAATATCTTTCACCAGACGCTGGCTCTCGTCGTCGGTCAACGCAAAATTCGACAACTGCGCAAGGTGAGAAATCGTGTCCTGATTAACTTCCATGGTATATATTATACTACAAGTGGGTGGGATTTGAGGAAAATATGGAGTTTTTGCGGAGTTATGATGGCATTGCTGATGGGTCGTTTGCGGAATTTTCGGAAAATTTGAAAAACTTATGGTACAATGGAGTTGTTCATACGATTTAATTTCGGTTTGTAGCCATGTTTTCATAGAATACAAACGGCACCGTCAGGGACGCCTTTTCTATGAGCCTCGGCTACAAGTTAAGTCGTATGAACACCCTACGGTGTCGTTTTTGTTTATGGACCTATACGTAGACTTTTGTATAACGACATCTGTGAGGTAAAACCTATCAATCCAAAAGGAGGGCCAGATGCAAGGCAGACTAATATCAAAGTTATACTTTTTGTGGAGTAAGATTCTACATAGTATTCC
>CAPHDI010000025.1 GCA_948623715.1 uncultured Candidatus Saccharibacteria bacterium
GGAGCGCTGCTGCAAATTGAGTTGGTCATCTGTTGCATAGTGTTGATCGTATACCACTTCGTGCGCCAAACAGCATAGAGAGTCTTTGATGGAGCGGAGGATGATAGGGTAATAGTACTACCAGCCGCATAGGTAGCAGTAGTGGCGACATTGCTTTCTGACCAACCAAGGAACTCATAGTTAGTGCGGGTTGGGATAGTACTAGATATGGTGAAGCTATAGCTCGCCCCCGGCTGGCTATTCGCTGTCTGAGTAGCGATCGTACCGGTACCACCATTCATGTTGTAGGCGAGACTGTAGTTATAAACTCGTTGCCAAATAGCATAAAGAGTAAGGGCGGGTGCACTGGACTGTAGGGTAACTTTTGCGCCGGGCTGGTAAGTGGCCGTAGTAGCACTAGCGCTCGTCGACCAGCCGAGGAAGTTATAACCGGAGCGAGTTGGTTTGGTACTAGACAGAGTAAAGGTATAACTCTCACCAGTACTACCCATACTCTGTACACCCGGAGCACCGGTACCATTATTCGCATTATAAGTAATACTATAGTTATAAGTTACAAGCTTCGGGGTGGCAATAAGTGTAAGTAGAGCATTAGTCTTATAATGTCCGGCTGCAGCTTCACCGTTAAACTTCGCCGCAAAGACTAACTTCTTTGTAGTAGTAGCAGAAGTAGTACCACTAGCCAGGCGACCAGTAGCCACGGAAGTGCCTTTAGTATTGTAAGCAGGGAGAGTATAGTAAGTCATACCCTCATTTGCTGCTGTAGTATCTCCCCAGGCGAAGCCCCAGGTATTATCAGGCAGATTGCTACCTACTACGCCAGCAGTCCCAGCCTCATTAATCGGTGTACCACCAGAAAGGGCAGTATTACCATTAGCATAGGTAAGTTGCAAGCTATAACTAGTCGTATCGACTGCACTATAAGTAACATTGTTTGTGAGATAAGCTGTACCACCAGGTGCTACTTCACCGGAGAGGGAAGATTTCTCAATGGTAAGTCCGGCACTGGCAGTTGGTACATCGGCCGTAGGCATGATGCCGGAATCAGGATCGGAAGCGGAACTATCGGGGGATGCTTCAGGATTTAGGTTATCGGAAGTGTGTAGGAGAGAGTTAGGTTGATCAGGTGAATCGAGATTGCTAATACTACTAGAAGTTTCTGGAGATTGGGTCTCTGAAGGTTGAGATGAAGAGTCCTCTAGAGCATAAGTCTGAGTAGCACTGCCTGGATTCATCATTAGGAAACTTAGCAAAAGCAGAGCCAGAGTACAAGTTAGAGGAATACTATAAGACACATATCGCAAATAAGTCTTAGTCATAAGTTGCTTGGAACTCTTTGACTTATTACTCCTGGGAGTTATTCTACTTTTACCTAATGCTAAAAGTTTATTAAGTAATATTGGAATACTATGTAGAATCTTACTCCACAAAAAGTATAACTTTGATATTAGTCTGCCTTGCATCTGGCCCTCCTTTTG
>CAPHDI010000026.1 GCA_948623715.1 uncultured Candidatus Saccharibacteria bacterium
AACGGGATGTAGGAAGGAATGGGTGTCGGCAGGGGATGTGGTTACTCCATTGTATGAGTATGAAAGAATGTCGAGTGGCTATGGTGATTATGAAGATGTGCGACCACCGCATTATGTAGGGATGTGGAAGAATTATTTAAGTAGGATGCCGTTGATTCGGAAGTATCAAGAATATAAGTACAGAAGGGGCTATTAGCTATAATTCCCTTTTTGGGGTGAATGTGATAGAGTGGTAAGTGGAAGCGTGGCCGAGTGGTTGAAGGCGCACGACTCGAAATCGTGTGGGCAGCAATGTCTCGGAGGTTCGAATCCTCTCGCTTCCGCCAGAAAATAACAGAGGTCAAACTGCTTCTGCTAGTAAAAAATAACACTCTCGTTTGAGTGCTATTTTTGTGACTACTCCAAAATCTACTCCAACTCAGACGGAAATAGGCGGGCAAATGTGCTGTCCTTACCGTTAGAGCTGTCTTGTTAGTAGATATAGATAGTTTTGCATTTTACCGAAAAGCCTCTTCCCGCTTTACTTTGTGCGCAGCGGGGGTACCTATATCAGCACTAACAAATTATGGAACTCTGGGCAAATAGGTTATAACTGGGCCTCACAATCTTACTCTGATTCTAGTGATGCTCATAGCTTAAATTTTTATGGCAGTAGCGTTGGTCCATCAAGCCATAGCTATCGTCTTTATGGCTTCCCCCTCCGCTGCCTAGCTAGTTAGAGTATAGGTAGTAGGATGAAAAAGTTCGCACTCCCGAAACCAGCCCATTTTATAGGGGTAGAACCACCAAAAAAGACCTTCCTAACACAGAAAAGTCTCTTATGGCGGAGGGTGGGAGATTCGAACTCCCGCTCCAGGTCTCCCCAGACTAACGATTTAGCAAACCGTCCCCTTCAGCC
>CAPHDI010000027.1:0-587 GCA_948623715.1 uncultured Candidatus Saccharibacteria bacterium
GTGGAGTATGTGGCTTAATTCGATGCAACGCGAAGAACCTTACCTGGGCTTGACATGTAATGAACAACATGTGAAAGCATGCGACTCTTCGGAGGCGTTACACAGGTGCTGCATGGCCGTCGTCAGCTCGTGTCGTGAGATGTTTGGTTAAGTCCAGCAACGAGCGCAACCCCTGTTGCCAGTTACCAGCACGTGAAGGTGGGGACTCTGGCGAGACTGCCCAGATCAACTGGGAGGAAGGTGGGGACGACGTCAGGTCAGTATGGCCCTTATGCCCAGGGCTGCACACGTACTACAATGCCCAGTACAGAGGGGGCCGAAGCCGCGAGGCGGAGGAAATCCTAAAAACTGGGCCCAGTTCGGACTGTAGGCTGCAACCCGCCTACACGAAGCCGGAATCGCTAGTAATGGCGCATCAGCTACGGCGCCGTGAATACGTTCCCGGGTCTTGTACACACCGCCCGTCACATCATGGAAGCCGGTCGCACCCGAAGTATCTGAAGCCAACCGCAAGGAGGCAGGGTCCTAAGGTGAGACTGGTAACTGGGATGAAGTCGTAACAAGGTAGCCGTAGGGGAACCTGCGGC
>CAPHDI010000027.1:597-888 GCA_948623715.1 uncultured Candidatus Saccharibacteria bacterium
GGATCACCTCCTTTCTATGGAGTAAGCGCACACAAGTGCGCAGGTCGGATCTCTTCCCGAGGGAAGAGAAAGCGGAATCCGCGAGGGCCCGCAACGAACCAAAGATGTGTAAACAGCCGGTCGCCTGGAGCGAAGCCCGGCACGACGTGCGTGACGACCTTTTTTCACCGAGAACCGCAACTGGGGGTATAGCTCAGTTGGTAGAGCGCCAGCTTTGCAAGCTGGATGTCCGGGGTTCGAGTCCCCGTGCCTCCACCAGTTTCGGAAAAGAGACCCAAAGCCGGGCCTGTA
>CAPHDI010000028.1:0-138 GCA_948623715.1 uncultured Candidatus Saccharibacteria bacterium
TCCACTCACTATAGTACTAGTACCGCTAGTTAGATTAGTAGGGCCACTTAGTACTAATGCATAGCTTTCTATATCGCTCGCATCTACTGTTACTGTATGAGATCTATAAGCCGTACTTCCCGGACTAGCTATCACTTG
>CAPHDI010000028.1:148-628 GCA_948623715.1 uncultured Candidatus Saccharibacteria bacterium
TCGCATCCCCTCCTATTGTTAGTGAGGCGGTGGGGTTAACGGTAGTTGTTGCGTAGGTGGAGATACCAGCATTACCATTGCTATCGTCATCACTAACCTCCGTGATATTACCCTCCGCATAAGTTTTGTCGATATCGCTAATTATAAATAGGTTGCAGAATAACAAAAGTAGGGCCAGACTGCACATTAGAGGAATACTATAAGACACATATCGCAAATAAGTCTTAGTTGTGAGTTTTCTAGTTCTACGCTTACTTTTCTTATTAAGTAATATTGGAATACTATGTAGAACTTTACTCCACAAAAAGTATAACTTTGATATTAGCCTGTGTTGCATCTGGCCCTCCTTTTGAGTTTGTAGATAGGATTTTTATACTAGTTGCTATAACTTTTTTAGATAGGTTAAGTTATATTACTAGCTTCCCTCAGTAGTACCATTTCCCTATCAATCCAAACAAAAATGGCACCACGAGGGTGTTA
>CAPHDI010000029.1 GCA_948623715.1 uncultured Candidatus Saccharibacteria bacterium
ACTCTTCAAAGGGTGGCTGCTTCTAAGCCAACCTCCTAGCTGTTTAAGTAAATCCACATCCTTTACCACTTAGCATACATTTTGGGACCTAAATTGACGGTCTGGGCTGTTTCCCTCTCGCACGTGAAGCTTATCCCTCACGAACTGACTGCTGAGATATTCGCCGAGGTATTCAGAGTTTGACAGACATCGGAAGGAGGGTCGCTCCCCCTAAATCTACCAGTGCTTTACCCCCTCGGGTTAAATCTCAACGCTAGCCCTAAAGCTATTTCGGGGAGAACCAGCTATCACCAAGTTCGATTGGCCTTTCACCCCTAACCCCACCTCATGTAGAAACTTTTCAACGTTTAACACTCCGGCCCTCCATTCACTGTTACGCGAACTTCAGCCTGGACAGGGTTAGATCACTTGGCTTCGGGTCTAATATGACGAACTAATCGCCCTATTCGGGCTCGCTTTCACTACGGCTTCGGACCTCTTCAGCCCTTAACCTTGCTCGGCACATTAACTCGCTGGATCATTCTTCAACAGGCACACTGTCGCACATTCCCTTGCGGGCATAGTGCTACAATAGCTTGTAGATGTACGGTTTCAGGTT
>CAPHDI010000030.1 GCA_948623715.1 uncultured Candidatus Saccharibacteria bacterium
TACCACTCTCACCCCTACTATCTCCATGTCAATCGATGGGAGTTCTGGACTTAGCGCCTCAGAACAAATCGTGGCAGAATACAATAAGTCTAACTATTCTACTCATACGGTGAATGTAAATGCAAGCAATGTATCAGCATATACATTAACACTATCGGACGTAAAGATAAGTGGACCGACAAATCTTACTGGAGTATCTAATACTAAAGGCTCAGCACTTACGAATAACTCCTGGGGATATGGGTGGGACAGTACAAGCACTAGTAATGATAATATAACTTATAATTCTACAACTAGTAAAAACTTAGCAGACGTAAGTATAAGTAATAATACACTTAACTTATCGAAGAAACTAGTCTTTGCCACAAAGTTTGGAGAAAATGCTAACTCAGGTGGATATAAAGTTACGGCGACTTTATCACTTACGGCTACGCCGGCTACGATTACTGATACTTATGTGAAGTGGGATAATCTGGTCTATATGCAAGATATGAATCCGCAAGCATGTAGTGATGTGGCGATAGGAACAACCAAAACACTCACTGACATACGGGATGACTCTACCTATACTGTAGCGAAACTTTCTGATAATAAGTG
>CAPHDI010000031.1 GCA_948623715.1 uncultured Candidatus Saccharibacteria bacterium
GAAGGGCGTTTTGATTTAGATGGCACGCATTGTAGCATTGGGTAGTGCCTTACAGGATATCTATCTCATCGATCGCGATGATTTTGCTGGTGTCGAAATCGGAGGGCAATCAATCTTTAGCGAACTCACAATTGGCTCCAAGATAGATATCGACAAAGTACATTACGATATCGGCGGTGGCGGAACAAATGCTGCTGTGTGTTTTGCACGTACCGGTAACGAGACTATCTTTATGGGGAATTTGGCTCACGATGATGCCGGAGAAGCGGTGTTAGCTTGTCTCGACCGTGAAAATATTGACAGTAGCTATGTCGGATATTTGCGTGGAGCTACAGGAACATCGGTCGTCTTGCTTGATGCCAAGACTGGCGAACGCACGGTTTTAACTCATCGAGGAGTTTCAAAGACCTTTCGCAATTTTCAGCCTGATGATTTAGATTTAATTTCTCCCGATTGGCTTTATGTGACGAGCCTCTGTGGAGATATGGAAACTTTGCTAGAGTTCTTTGAAAAAGCCCACACCATTGGCGCTAGAGTTATGTTCAATCCTGGCGAGCTGGAGCTTGCAGAGAGCAAAAAACTTATCGGCTTGCTT
>CAPHDI010000032.1:0-257 GCA_948623715.1 uncultured Candidatus Saccharibacteria bacterium
AGCCAACATCCTGGTTGTCTGTGCAGTTCCACATCCTTTTCCACTTAAATCTATTTCGGGACCTTAGCTGTGGGTCTGGGCTGTTTCCCTTTCGACCACGAGACTTATCTCACGTAGTCTGACTGCTATGAATCAATTATCCGGCATTCTGAGTTTGATATGGTTCAGTAACCTCTCGGCCCCTAGCCAATTCAGTGCTTTACCTCCGGTAATCTCTCATAACGCTAGCCCTAAAGCTATTTCGGGGAGAACCAGCT
>CAPHDI010000032.1:267-551 GCA_948623715.1 uncultured Candidatus Saccharibacteria bacterium
AGCTATATCCGGGTTCGATTGGAATTTCTCCGCTAGCCACACCTCATCCGCCACCTTTTCAACGGGGGTCGGTTCGGCCCTCCATGGAGCTTTACCTCCACTTCAGCCTGGACATGGCTAGGTCACCCGGTTTCGGGTCTATCGCATACAACTTCTCGCCCTATTAAGACTTGCTCTCGCTTCGGCTCCATACCTTTAGTACTTAACCTTGCTGCATACGATAACTCGCCGGACCATTCTACAATAGGTACCATATCACACTTTGACGTGCTCTATGTGCTTGT
>CAPHDI010000033.1 GCA_948623715.1 uncultured Candidatus Saccharibacteria bacterium
GGATTGCGAAGGAAATAGAGAGAAGGGCACGGGAAACGAGAGATGGGGCTTTTTGCGGCCTTACGGGTGCGGAGGTGATTTCGGCGGATTCACGAGCAATATTTCGGGGAATGGATATAGGTACAGCGAAGCCGAGCATGGAGGAAATGGATGGGGTAGTACACTGGGGGTTGGATTTGGTGGAGCCAGGTGAGAGATTTACGGTGGCGGATTGGAAGGAATATACGGAGGAGAAGATTGCAGAGATTCAAGCAAGAGGGAAATTACCAATGGTGGTTGGCGGGACGGGGCTATATATTGATGCGTTAGTTTATGATTATGGATTTGGGGATAAGAAAAAGGTCGACCAGAGTGATCGTAAAGAGATTTGTACAAATTATTTAATCATAGGCATTAAGTGGAGTGCGGAAGAGTTACGACGGCGGATTACGGAGCGGGCGTACAAATTATTTAATGATGAGCTTTATAAAGAGACAAAAAATATGGCTAGACAGTATAATTGGAATACTCAAGCTATGAAGAGTAATATCTATCAG
>CAPHDI010000034.1 GCA_948623715.1 uncultured Candidatus Saccharibacteria bacterium
CGAATTTAGACTCGTCGCCATCTGTAACTTTTTCGACTTGCCAGGCTTTACTGAGGTGTTCGGGGCCAAGCTGAATGACAGGCAAATCTGTAGCGGATGACGGCGTCTCCTCTGCAGAGCGCGTCGCCAGCGCCTGCCGTTGCAGGGCTGGCGCGCTCGTACTCGCCGTAGCTCCGTATCTCTGCAGAGTAGAACCGCCATCCGCCAGAGTTTTGCTCCGCACCCTCTTGGGAATAGTCAAATCATCAGCAAGTTCGCTCGCACTTTTCTGCTTCAGCTTTGCCAGTTCACGCAATAATTCCTTGACACCACTACCACTCCTTGACGAAATTGCAAAAACTTTTGCGTTGGGATTTACCTTGAGAATACTCTGCTTTTGCATTTCGATAATGTCGTCATCGACGCCTTCGCACTTCGTCAGGGCGACAATTTCCGGGCGATTACGTAACTCACCATAACGCTCCAATTCCCCACGAATAGTACGATAAGTTTTGCCGGTGTCATCAT
>CAPHDI010000035.1 GCA_948623715.1 uncultured Candidatus Saccharibacteria bacterium
GCCTAATTCCAATATTAATAATGCCTACTACTTAATTGTTTGGAGTAGCAGTATTGACCAATCAAACAATAGTCGTTGGCTTGCCTTCCCCCTCCGCTGCCTAGCTAGTTAGAGTATAGGTAGTAGGAGGATAGAAGAAGAGCTATTTGATAAGCGGCTTACTTAAAAAGAGTCCACCTCACAAATTGAGATGAACATCTTTCATTAAAATCGAACTTGGTGGGCGATAGAGGATTCGAACCTCTGACCTCGTCTACGTCAAAGACGCGCTCTAGCCAACTGAGCTAACCGCCCTACTCTTCTAGTGTATCACAGTTTATTGAAACCGTCAAAATCATTCTATTTTGTAGCTAGACGCTTATTCCTAGCATTAGTACGTCCCATGACGACACTCGCAAAGACTGCTAGACCGACAACTCCCAGCGAGGTCAGCACTGATGTAATAAGTAAAACCCAGTTACGTCTCTCATGATCAGAGTTTTGAAGCAATGTAGTGTTCTCGGT